>NC_014225.1:1800000-2116312 GCF_000092785.1 Waddlia chondrophila WSU 86-1044 | reverse complement strand
TTAAGAATCTGCTTGAGCGGATTCCATTTCTTGAGGCTGTGGATTCAGTTTGAGTTGATATTTTTCAATCACTTGTTTTTCAATCTCTTCAAGAAGATCTTTATTTGCCTTCAACTGTTCTCTGACCGCTTCTCGTCCTTGACCTAGGCGATCGCCTTTATAGCTGAACCAAGCTCCTCTCTTGTCGATAATTTGGTACTCTGTCGCCATATCGATGACTGATCCTGTACGGGAAATGCCTTCGTTGAACAAAATATCGAATTCCGCAGCTCGAAAAGGTGGGGCCATTTTGTTCTTCACGACCTTTACTTTTACACGGTTGCCCATTTCATTGTTGTCGGGACCTTTAATGCCTCCTGTTCGCCGAATTTCCATGCGGACGGAAGAGTAGAATTTCAGCGCTCGACCTCCTGTGGTCGTTTCCGGATTTCCATACATTACCCCAATTTTTTCCCTGATCTGGTTAATAAAAACAGCGCAGGTGTTGCTTCTTGCAAGAGTTGCCGTTAATTTTCTCAGAGCTTGCGACATCATACGCGCCTGCAATCCCACAAAGCTGTCTCCTATCTCCCCTTCTAATTCTGATTTTGGAACGAGTGCTGCAACTGAGTCGATGATGATCACATCGACAGCATTGGAACGCGCCAGTGTCTCTGCAATGTTAAGGGCTTCCTCGCCGCAATCCGGCTGTGAAATCAACAATTCTTCAATATTGACACCGATTTTCGTTGCATAGCTTGGATCAAGCGCATGCTCGGCATCAATGTAAGCTGCCAGCCCGCCGGATTTTTGAGCATTTGCGACGATATGTAAAGCAAGGGTTGACTTACCGGAAGATTCTGGACCGTAAATCTCTACAATGCGTCCGCGTGGAACACCGCCAATTCCAAGAGCTACATCTAATGCCAATGTTCCGGTTTTTATGACCCCTATTTCCTGTTGAGAGGCGCGTGAGCCTAACGACATAATGGCTCCCTCTCCAAATTGTTTTTTTATGTGGCTGACAGCTAAGTCTAAAGCCTTTTTTCGTTCACTATCGGGTGGTTGCGCCATTGTTATCTTCTCCTGTTTGATCGATGGGTGAAGCGATCATCATACAGGAATGCATGGGGATATTCTACGAGAAAATGACGGAACGGATCTGTACCGCGAATTTAAAATAATAAAAGGCGATTTAGAGAAATGTCGTGTGCTTCGATGGGAAGTAGTGTCTGGGAATACTGCTCCTTAAATCCAATACCGTAGGTAAGGGTAGAGTCATTTAAACGGGCTAGGAGGCGGTCATAGAACCCTTTGCCATAGCCAAGTCGATGGTATTGGCTGTCGAAAGCAATTCCTGGGATAAATGCCAAAAAAATCTCATCTTCTACAATTTTTTCACACAAGGCTGGATCTGGCTCTACGATTCCCCATGCATTCGGAACGCATTGATGATCGACTTCTTCCACTCGATAGAGATCAAGATGCTCCTCATGTATTTTGGGCAGGCAAAGCTTGCCGTTTTTGGCGAGATAATCGTTGAATTCATCCATTGAAATTTCATTACGAAAGCTAAAAAAAGAGAGAACGGAGCGAAAATTTTCTGTCTGTTGTGTTAATTCTTTGAAGAGTTTGGATTGAGCTTCCTCCCGCCGGCTTTTTTGTATTTGGCTTCTTATGGAAATCCAGTGATCACGCAAGGCACGTTTCATGAGGCTTGCGGCGCAGGCTCGCCAAATTGATAATTCACTTTTTGAAGGAAATTTCCTTCCGGATCATATAGGGTTGCTGTCCCTTTTCCATCGCGTACTTGGCTGACAGGCTGTTTGTCTCCCTTGCGGTAATAGTCGCCTCTTAAGAGTTTGTCAAATTCGTACTCTTCAATCAGCATCAGACTGCCATCCATATACCAAGCTGTTGAGAGGCCATTTTTGGCGTTGCGGCTCATTTCTCGATTGCTTTCCTGTACACCGTTTTCATACCATGTTTTGGCTATTCCCTGGATTTTTCCTTCATACCAGGTGACAGACATTTTCGGCTGATCTCTTAGGTGAGGCTGTTCATAATATTCGATTTCTACACCATGTTTGGCTTCGTTTTTCACATAATAGGTCCGAAATATTTTTCTGTCAGATCCAAACACCTTCACTTCGCCTTCCGGAATTCCATTTTTAAATTGGTGAATCTCTGAAATATGGGAACGGCTAAAGGTTGCGCGAAAGCCTTCGCCATCGTTGATTTGAGCAACAAGATGGCCTTGCTTGTCGAAATAGCGTCCAAACTCTAAGCGGCCGTAGTTAAAGCACTCTTCAGAAGCGAGTTCTCCAGAGTCCCAGAATCTTTTAGAGGTGCCGTGGCGGGAACCGTTTTCATAGTTGACGAAGAGGAGAAGGTCTCCGTTATCTAAAAAAATTTCCTCTGTTCCATGCGGACGATTGCCTTTAAAAGGTGTCCGTTTCCAGAGATTTCCATTAATGTGAAACTCACTTGATATACCGTTTAATTTTCCTTTTTCGTAGTTAAAATCGGCGGTTTGCCTGCCTTCTCTATCCCAAACAATTGCATGTCCTTCAAAAAGCCAGGTCTCTTCTGCCTGAGTGTTTAAATCAGGCTCTCCTCCGATCACGCAAACTTGAAGTTTGATCTGCCCATTGTCATGCCACTCGATATAAGGCCCGTAAGCGCGTGAGTTAACGATCTCAAGATATTGTTTGGGTTGGCCGTTTTCATAATAGCTCGTCATTTTGGCCTTGATGTTTCCGCTCTTATCCCTATCGTAGATCCGTAGGATTTTTTGGTAGGATTGAGGATCTGAAAAATTTGTGTTTTTGTATTGTTTCAACCGCTCTTTATTACTGACGGTTTCTGCCATGCCGTTTCTGTCGATAAAACTGATGGATCGCAGTGTCTCGTCTCTTTGCATCATGCGAGAGGTTTGACATCCGCTGAGAAGGGTGAGGGAAATGAGGCTGTGAGTTAAATATTTCATGGCTATAAGTATTCGCGTTTTAAAATTTTCATATTCAACAACAAAACTTCGTTATTTTCCGAAGCTTCTTTTTTATCGATTTTGAAGTCTAAAATGATCATTTGCGGGCGATTGGGCCCTGGTTTGTTTGTTCCTATTGTTCTTCCCTCAACCAGGGAAAGGATTCTTTTAAGGTCATTGATATTAATTTCTATCGGGTGGACTAAAGTGGCTGTTGTTTCTTGAAAAAAGGGATATGTTTGGACATTGCTTTCTGAAAAAAGTAAAGAGTTTTTTTGGCTAGTGATGTAATCCAATCTTTTGCGTACGCTTTCGTCTCCTGCAAAGTAACGGTTATTAACAAGTTTTTGCAGAGACTCGATTTCCGGAGAAAGAAATGTCTGCGACTCTAGATATTTATCGACGTAAAAATGATCGGCTCCTTTAAAGTGCTCTTTGACAGCCATGTTAAGGGCCTGTTTCTTTTCTCGGCTAAAAGCTTGCGCTTCTACTAAAGTTAGCGAATTTTTTAAATTTTCCACTTCCGTCAGTTGGCCTGAAAGATAAAATATTGTGAAGAAAATGGGAATAAAGCCGATCACAAGAAGATAAAGAATCATGCGTGATTGAGGAATTCCTTTCATCGGCTACTTCCTTTTCCCTGTAGGATATAGAGTGCGATCCTTCAGGAAGAATGAAGCGCGGTAGCGGCCCCTTTCTGCACTCCATTTCACATCCTCGTTTGGATCGACCATTTCATTGGGTGCTAGTAAAATGTCGTGAAATTCCCTGGCATATCGAGGTGTAGGGGTAGAAAATTCCAGCTCTACCTTCACTTGGTACCGCTCTCTTTTCTTATTGATATCTGGCCGTTTGACCATTTTATAGCTTAAACTTTCAAGAGAAATTGTGTCGCTGCCGTTTTTTTCTTTAGAAGGTTTTATGTGGGGATAATTGCTTAGCCATGCCAGAAAATCGCTAACATTAGGTGTGTTTGGGAGCAAAGGAAATGTATCAGGGGTTTCTTTGATTTCATTTTCTATGAGTTGAATTCGGTAAGCGATATCACTCTGAGACATTTTTTTTAAGAGAACATCCGAGCCATTTTCGAACGTTTTGATATAAGGGGTCTTTTTTTTGATTTCTGCTTCCATTTCGTTGAACGGTTTATTCATCAACTCCAATAGGTTCAGGTATTCCTTGCGTAAAGAATCTTCTTTGTATGCAATATAGGCGTTTCCAAAAAATAGGATAACTCCGGATAACAATGCGCAAAAAGCAAAATAGATTGCGATGGGCTTCTTGATTCGCTTCCATGGATATGGGTAGAGATATTCTTTTTGCCGGAAGTTGATTTGATGGCTTGAACCGGAAACTGCTTGAAGAGCCAAGCCTATGGGCAGAGCAAACTGTTGAAGTTCTAAGGGAGTTAAAGAAAATCCTTTCGTGTTTTTAGGGGTGTGCAGTTTTTTCTTCAATGATTGATTCAAACGATCTGGAAGGTTGATCAATGCAGAGCTGTTTCCTGTGAGTAAAAGATGATCAATCTCCTGGGCGGGATGCTGCTTTGCCAGAGCATATAAGCACTTTGTAATTTCAATGCTTAATTTTTGAATTTTTTGAAAAAGTTTGGGGTGGGATGTTGTAGTGACTGCATTCGCATCGCAATTTTTTAATTCTTTCTCTAATTTTTTATCGATCAAGCCGCTGTCTACGGCAAAAGCCTCTTCCAAATCCTTGATTCCACTTCCAATGGTTTGGGAGTTTAATAATATTCCGTTATTTACCAGTAAACAGATTGTTTCTTCGCGGCCTAGGTGTAGCAGATAGTGAAGGCCGTCAATGGGAGAGAAAGTTTTTGAAAAAGTGCTCAAAGCTGCTTGTGAGCAGGAAATAACTTCCGGCTCAACCCCAACTTCGTGCCAAATTGCTATGTGTTCGGATATCAGTTCGTTTTTCACTGCACAAACTGTCAAGTCCGTGTGATCCAATCCTTTTCCTGAAATCATGCGGTCGACAATCGCATCCTTGACAGGAAATGGCAATAGAGGCTCTGTTTGAAATTCCAAAACTTGGTCAATATCTTTTTCTTTGGAAAGCTGAACAGTCAAATTTCTCACCATCACATCGGAAGCCGGCATGCCTGTGACGATAAGATCCTTGTTCAACAGAGAGCGCAACTGTTTCTCCGATTTTTCCGTGTAAAGCGGCTTTACATGGTTTGGAGGTTCGAGATCTAGTGGGATTGAGAGGATTTTTCCTGTAGAGAGGCGTCCTTTTTTCCACTTGATCTGCACAGCGCGGATTTCTTTTTCATCGATCTCCAATCCGGTTGTATGGGAAGAGGTTGGTTTTTCTGTGGTCATAATGCTGGATATTATAGCAGATGTTGATTTTTACTATATACCGAATCAACTTAAAATTTAGGGCGTTCAAGTTGAATGTTTTTGTTTTAAGTTGTTTATTATAAGTTGATTATGTTTCAATGATTATTGTTAGAGATTGACGGTACGCTGTTTTTCCTGTAAAATAGTCTTCTGCCAAGTTTTATGGAGAATTGATGCTGATTTTATTGATAGACCGGATTTTCCTCGTTTACATGATTATGTTGTTTGTAAGGATCTTGGGTTCTTGGCTTCCAGAGTTAAACGAATATAAATTTATGCAGTTCGTCCGTTACTACACAGATCCTTATCTAAACGTTTTTCGTCAAATCATCCCACCTTTGGGCATGATCGACTTTAGCCCGATTGTTGCCTTTTTGTGTTTGGGGATCATCGAACATTTCACTAAATGGTTGGCCTACACTCTCTTTTATTAAATGAAATTTATTCAAACTCCTTTTAAGCTGGGAAATATCTCCCTTCCAAATAATGTTTTCTACTCGCCGTTGGCTGGTTGTTCCGATTTTCCTTTTCGGCAAATGTGCGCTCAATACAACCCAGGCCTTATCTATTGTGAAATGGTCAAGATGGATGCGTTGATTCGGCACGATCCGGCGACTTTTCATATTTTGGATTATGAAGAAGGCATGCATCCGATTGGCGCCCAACTTTGCGGAAGCAAGCCTGAATTGGCCGGTAAGGCTGCTAAAATTCTTGAGGATCTTGGCTTTGATGTGATTGACTTGAATTGCGGCTGCCCTGTCGATAAGGTAACCAAAGATGGAAGTGGATCCGGTTTGTTAAAACAGCCGGAAAAAATCGCGGAAATTTTATCTGAAATGGTGGCTGCGGTAAGCGTTCCTGTTACGGTGAAGATTCGCGCCGGTTGGGATGATGAGTCAATTATTGCCGAGGAGATTACTCGCTTGGCAGAGAAGGCTGGAGCTGCAGCGATTGCGATCCATGGCAGGACGCGGAAACAGGCTTACCGTGGAGACGCTAATTGGGATTATATCAAGGCTTGCAAAGAAACGGCAGGGAAGATAAAGGTGATCGGAAATGGCGATGTCTTTGACGCTGAAGCTGCGGAACAGATGTTCAGGTACACCGGTTGCGATGCTGTTCTCGTTTCAAGAGGAACAATGGGAAAACCATGGATCGCAGAGGATATTCAGCGTCATTTGTGCGGTTTGAAACCTGTGGAAAGAACTCTGGAAGACGATAGAAAGGCGTTGCTTGAACACTACCGATTTGCCAGCCGCTACCATAGCGACCGCAGAACCGTGCTTGAAATGCGAAAGGTGGGGTGTTGGTATTTGAAAAAATCTCCGGGAACACGTGATTTCCGCGGTTTAATCAGCAAAGCAAAAAATTTAGAGGAAGTGCGGGAGTTGATTGAAAATTATGGGTGCTGTTGAGATGCATGCGATTGTTCACGGAAGAGTTCAAGGTGTTTTTTTTCGCGACACGACAAAACGCAAAGCTTCTGAAATGGGAATTTCCGGCACGGTGGAAAATTTGCCGGACGGAACGGTGGAGATTTTTGCTATCGGAAAACGGGAAGATCTTGAGAATTTGATCGAAGAGCTTTCGGGAAAAAAAGGCCCGGGCTATGTCAAAAACGTAGATATTTCTTTTAGGGAACCTGCACACGTCTATGATGGTTTCAGGATAATTTTCTCATAAAAATTTCATCATCTTCAAAATTATCAAATCAAAAATTTTTTCAACTTTAAATAATCAATTTTATTTGATAGAGTGGCAGATGCCGCGTCAATTCATTTCTGAGCCAGGGCGCATCGTGTTTATCCAACTGACGGTGCGTCCTATGAGAGAAGGAACTTTTTTGTGTCTGAAGATGACAATGAAAATACATTTAAAACGTTGTTCGACGTTGTTATCCCCGATCTAGATTACTACTTGAGACAAATCGATTGCCGCGATGGATGCCCTGTCAACACAGATCCTCGAGGGTATATGATGGCTTTGCACTCAGGAAAGATGTTGGAAGGGTATAAAATCGCACGCGGTCCTAATCCATTTGCATCGATTTGCGGAATCATTTGCGGAGCCCCTTGCGAGATAAGCTGCCGCCGCGACCGAGTGGATAAAACTTTGACGATCCGGGCTCAAAAAAGATATCTGGACGAATGGTTTGGTCTCGATAAAGAGGCTCACATCAAGTCTTTGGAAATGAGCTATGCTCGCGGAAGCACGAACCCGAAGCCGAATGGCCTTAAGGTCGCTTGCATAGGAGCCGGCGTGGCATCATTGACTGCTGCTCACGACTTGTTGCGCCTTGGCTATGCTGTTGATGTGTATGAAATGATGCGGATGGCCGGCGGGATGTTGACTTACGGTGTTCCTACTTATCGTTTGAAGAATGAAGTGGCCCTGAATGAAATTGCTGCAATCGAACATCTGGGAGCAAAGATTTATTATGACATGAAGCTTGGAAGGGATATTACCCTTGATGAGCTGGAAGAAAAATATGATGCCATATTCCTTGGCGTCGGATTGTGGAAGTCGCGAGACCTTCCGATCGATGGGGCGGATGAGCCGGACATTATCAGGGGGATCGAGTACTTGCGTGTGCGTTGCGCTGATCAACCTTGGAAAATCGGAAAGGAGCTTGTTGTGATCGGAGGGGGAAATGTTGCTTTCGATGCCGCTCGCACTTCTATAAGAAACAAGGCTGAAAAAGTGACAATGGTCTGTCTGGAGTCAAGGGATGAGCAAACGGCCGATGAATTTGAGATTGAAGACGGGATGGAGGAAGGTGTTAAGATCATCAACCGCGTTGCTCCGAAAGCTGTTATGAGAGATGAAAACGGTCGCATTTGCGGTTTGAAGGTGCAGCAAATCCACCGCCTTTTTGATCATGATGGAAAATTCAATCCTCAATTGGTGCCTGAAACAGAAACGATCATCCCTTGCGACAGCGTCGTCTTGGCTATTGGCCAATCTATGGATACAAGCTTCCTAAATGGGTGGAAGAAGCGGGATGCGCTTGCGATCGAAAGAGGGGTGATTAAAACAGAAAAAGGAACTGGAAGAACTTCTGTTAAAGGAATTTATGCAGGAGGAGATGCTGCATTTGGAGCGGCTCTGTTCATCACAGCAATTAGACATGGGCAAGAGGCTGCCCGCGCGATCGATCATGATTTACTAGGAACGACCCCTTATAGGGAGTTTGTTGGGGAATTTACAGAAATTTCTCCCATGCGGGATAAGACTTATTTACGGACAAAGTGGGCCCTGCCTTCTCTTCAACCGGCCGAAATACGTAAAACTAATTTAAATATGGTTGAAAACAACTACACGGACCAAGAGGCGCATGAACAGTCGAACAGGTGTTTACAATGCCATGTCAGCCCTGTATTTGATGGATCCCTTTGCATTAAATGCAATGGATGCGTCGATGTCTGTCCGTGCAATTGTTTAAAACTTGTTCCGATTAGTCAGTTGAATTTGGATGCCGGTGAAGGCAACTTGAGAAAGGCTGTCGATCATTACTACGGTGTCGATTCCTATGAAATGGAAGAAGATGAGATGGATCAAATGGGATCTGCAATGCTGAAAGATGAGGATCTTTGTATCCGCTGCGGTTTGTGCGCTGAAAAATGCCCTACACAGGCTGTGACGATGGATGCGATGAACTACACATTTCGCTGGATTGGATAATGGTTTGGTATTTGGCTGTGACAATTTTATTTGCTTTAGCTGGAATGCTGATTTATATCTATTACCTGCGCAATGGACAGTTTGATGATATGGAAGATGTGAAATACCAAATGTTTCGAGATGAGGAATAGCAGATAAGTTTATGCCAAAATATCGGAATTCTCTAAATGTCGATAAGGATGAAAGGGATCCTATGATCTCAAGGCGTTCTTTTTTAGCTTTGATGGGTGTGGGCGCTTGCATTCTAGGCGCCGCCCAAATGGTCAATGTTTCTTTGTTGGGATATTTATATCCTAATGCGATGAAAGTGCCGCCGAGCGTTTTTTCTATTGGAAGGCCGGAGGATGTGCTTTCTTTTGACGGGAAAATTTTCAATGCTAAACAAAAAGTTTTTATCGAATCAAAGACTGGGAAAGTGCGTGTGCAGACAGCAGTCTGTACGCATTTGGGATGTACAGTGAATATGGTGGATACGGGATATGCATGTCCCTGCCATGGGTCGACATACGATCAATTTGGGCGCAATACTGGAGGGCCTGCTCCTTTGCCTTTGGTTTTTTTCGAGATATACAAAGGCGCTTCTGGGGATTTAATGGTTGACAAGTCGAAGGCTACTCTTGATTGGGAGGCTGCGTGGTTCACGCCTGCCGTATAATATAATACATGGATTGAAGTAATGGCTGTATACAAAGGAAACAGACGAACAACCTGGGCTGAGCATATTGCCAATTTGCCTCGGGATTTTATCCGTTCTATTTTTCGGCACAATTATCCGAATAATGATGTCGATCGCTCGGAAATTGTGTTTAAGAACTTCTTTTTACATTTTCATCCTGTGAAGTGTCATAAGCGTTCCCTGAACCCATTTCAAACACTTGGCTTGGGAACGATCACTGCCAGCATGTTTTTGATTCTTGTATTCACCGGCGTGGTTTTAATGTTTTATTATATCCCTGCAGAGGATCGCGCTTATGATATCATGAAGGATTGGCAGGATACGACACCATTTGCCATGATGTATCGCAACATGCACAGGTGGGCTGCGCATTTGATGGTGATGTTTGTCTTTCTTCACATGAGCCGTGTGTTTTATACCGGCGCTTACAAGGGAGCACGCAAGTTCAATTGGGTAATTGGAGTGATTCTTATGGTGTTGACTCTGGTTTTATCGTTCACCGGATATTTGCTCCCTTGGGACCAGCTTTCGTTTTGGGCGGTTACAGTCGGATCCAACATCGCAGGCTACGTTCCCAACATTCCTGGATTTGAACACAACGTCAACCGTGTGATGCTGCTTGCGTCAACCTCTGTTGGACAGGATGCTTTGATCCGCTTTTACGTCCTTCATGTGGCCGCGCTTCCATTAATAACCGGGACGTTGATTGGTGTTCACTTTTGGCGGATCAGGAAAGATGGCGGGTTGGCCCGTCCTCCTGATCGCCTGCGCCCGGATCCTTACCGCGTTGTGCAGCGTTCCGATACGAAAGAGTCGTTTGCTCCTGGAGTGAAGCGCACTTACGGTTTGATGGAGCTTGTCAGAGGGACTTGTCCGACAGTGGATAAAGGGCCTTACAACTTTGTGTTTACCTGGCCCCATCTTCTAAGGGCTGAGCTTGTTTGCTTTTTTCTTTCTCTTGTGCTGGTTCTCGGTCTTTCATTTATTAATGCTCCCCTTGAAGAACCGGCAAATCCGAGTAAACCTCCTAACCCTTCGAAAGCGCCCTGGTACTTTCTCGGTTTGCAGGAGATGGTCGCTTATGATGCGTTTTGGGGAGGCGTAGGCATTCCAGGCCTCATTATTGTTGGCCTGATGTCGATCCCCTATTTGGATCGCAATCCTCGAGGAGAGGGGGTTTGGTTCCATCGGAGCAGGTATTTGGGAATTTTCTTGTACACTCTATTTATGACTTGGCAAGGAATTTTGATTATTGTCGGCACTTACTTCAGAGGTGCGAATTGGGGCTGGGTGTGGCCTTGGACGGAAAATTTTGCAAGGCATTAGGGTGATCAAAGATGCGTGGTGATTGGTATCAAATCTCATTGATTTTTTTAGCGGTGATTGTCACGGCGTTTTTTGGCGGATTTTTATATAAAGAACTTTTTCCGGAATATAAAATCTACCAGAACACCTACATTGCACTTGAAGAATTCCGCTCCAGCTATACCGGTCAACCTCCTCCTCCTTTCGAATCAAAGATCAAGCAGATTGTGTTGGAGAAGCCGGATAACGGCCCTCCCGTCATCGATCGCTGCACTTCGTGCCACGTTGCTGTCCAGTTCTCCCACTTTTCCCCCACTCAGCAAGCTGCCGATATCAATGGGAATCCCGTTTATGATGAATCGGGACTGCCGGTCCTTGAACCGAATCCGAGTTATATTTGGACAAAACTAGATCAAAAAATCGATACTCTTAAAAAAGAAGGCAATGACAAGGAAGCGGAAAATCTGCAGGCGCTGAAAACGGTTAAAGTTGGCGAGCATGTTTACGACATGACAAAAGTGCTTCGCGCGCACCCTTTAATCGGTAGGGAAACTCGCCCTTTTGAATACCACTCCATTGACGAGTATGGATGCACCGTTTGCCACAGTGGAAACGGTCGAGGGCTGACGACAGAAAAGGCGCATGGACCTGTATTTGATGGTCAATATGAGGCTGAATACATGGGGCCGGAACCTGAGTTTCTTGAAAAAGATCCTTTAAATGATCCGCAGTTTTCAAAAGTGTTCAATCATAAGCCCGGTCATGAGCTTCTCTTTCAAACAACTCCCATTTATGTAGGCGCTCTTCTACAGGCTAACTGCGTCCAATGCCACAATTCAACATCTGAAGCATTGGAAGATGCTGCTAGAGAAACGAGTATTGTCGAAAAACGGCGCGAAGAAAAATCAAAAATTATCAAAGACGCGTACGAAAATGAAAAAAAAGCGCTTGTCTCATTAATTGCCCTGAAAAAAGAGCTGGAAAAAAGTGGTTGGAATCAGACAGTTGAGTATTTAACGCAAGGAACCCAGGATTTTAGATCATCCGATGAGCAGATTGCTGCCGTGAAATCGCAACTTGAATTTGTTAGAAAAGCGGAAAATACTGAAAAAGCAATTTCAGCAATTGATGAGCGGATGGAGGAAATATTAGGATCGCAGAAACTCGTAGAACAGATCGCGCAAAATAGCGGCAGCATCGATACATTTCTCGAAAAGCATTCGGGAAGCGGTACATTGTTCGTTAAAAAATCAGCTTTGAAAAAAGATAAGGTGTTGATGGCTTATGCAGAATCAGCGCAGTCTACCATTCGAGAAACGGTTGCCGATGAAAACATCCGAGGAGTTCTGAAGTCTGAAATCGACATGCTCATATCGGATTTCCACCGTGGAGAAAATTTGTATTTTTCTCAAGGCTGCTACGCATGCCTTCGAATTGATGGACTTGCTCGCGGAGGAGTGGGTCCTGAGCTGACGAATATTGGGAACTTCTATCCTTGGTATATCAAAGAATCGATGGTTTGGCCTCAGGCTGATCTTAAAACATCTACGATGCCCAATTTTCATCTTGATCATGAGGAATTAGAAGACTTAACGACGTTTCTTCTCGCGCAGAAGGGAAGGCGCCCTGCCACTTCCGAACCTGCTTATAAAACCCGTTTGATGGAATGGGAATCGGGATACAAGCTCCCTTGGGAGAAACCGATTAATCCGGCAAATCTCAACAATCTCCGCTATTCCATGACGGTGTTTGCCACCGAAGGATGTGCTGCCTGCCATCGGCTGAAAGGTTTCACGTCCAATATAGGCTTTAAAATAGAAAAAGGGAAAACTCCTTCGTTTGAAACGCTTTTTAAAGAAAGGGAATGGTTTAGAAAGACGATTGCTGAGGAGATTTCCGGATCGGAACTGGCCAAAATCTTAGATAAGAAAAGCGATGAGATCGACTCCCGCATTGTCAATGACGTTAGATCCGGTTCGCTTCTTGAAGAGTTGGAAAGTACGCATCCGCAGTTGATAGAGTCCTACAATACAGCATTCAAATATGCCAAGCGTGCGAAAAATCATCATTATCAAGAAAAACTTTCTCAAGCAAGCGATCCAAGTGAAAAGAAAAGAATAAAAGCAGAGTGGGATCAATGGCAGCAGCGGGTCAACCGCGTCCTGATGATGTATGTTCAGGAGTATGGCCTTGGTCGATTAGTTGGACCTCGTCCCAATTGGTCGGGAATTTATCGCTCAGATGAATGGTTAATTGAGCATTTTAGAAAACCTTCCAAGCATGTTGCGCGTTCCATCATGCCTGTTCTGCCGTTTGATGATAGTAAATTTTACGCCCTGACTTATATGCTTGATCGAATTGCTGTTGAAAACCGCGATGAAGTGAGAAAAATTTGGGATACATTCGGTTTCGATCCCGCTATGGCTTATGATCTCCACTGCTCCCAGTGCCATGGAGATCACAAGCGCGGCAACGGCCCTGTGGCAGAGTGGATCTATCCAATTCCGAAAAATTTAACCAATGCGGATTTCTTGCGAAATCTGACGCGCGATAATGCTGTCATATCGATCACTCATGGGGTGCTTGGAGGGCCGATGCCTCCTTGGGGAGAGGTTGCCGATGGTAAGAAAATCATCGGAAGCGTTCCAGTTTTGACCGAAAGCGAGATCGATCAGTTAGTCGATTGGCTGTATGCGCCATTGGAAGGTGCAAGCATTTACCAAACACCGGAAGAGGTGGATAAATGGCAGTATCAGCCTGGAGATTTGCTTAAAGAACTTAAAAAAGAAAGGGGTAAGTTGAGGCCCGTTGCTAAGGAAGAACGCGTTGATGAGGTGTTTGATGTCGTTTCCAATCCTTATAAGGAAGGAGAAAACAATCTCTACTACATTAAAAAACGATACTACACCCAGCACAATTTAGAGGAAGGGCGTGAATTTTTTGAGTTGAATTGTGCTGTTTGCCACGGAAAAGAAGCTGACGGCCAAGGGTATCGAGCAGGAACCATGTTCGATGCAAAACCTCGAATGCTGACAAATTTTGAGTGGATCAATACCAGAGACGATCTCCGTTTATTGAGATCGATCAAATATGGGGTTCCCGGCACTTCCATGACTCCTTGGGGTGATCAAACGAGTGCTCTGCAGCGGCTGCAGCTGGTCATGTACATCCGTTCACTGTCAAATGAACAGAAACAAAGAGATCGTTTGACGACTGTTATTTACGAAATGTATGAGGAGGAAGGGCTGGTGCTGGAGCAGTCTCGAACCGATCAATATCAGAGGGTCAATGAACTTAAAAATGCGATTAAAGAAACCAAGAGAGCTCTGTTAACAGGGACTCTTTCCGAAGCGGAAGCGGCAGACGCCTACAAAAAAGAGCTGTCACTGAGTCAGAAGATGCAGATGCTGCAGGCTGTGGATCAATTGGTTGTGGATATGAGAGAGAAGCTTCAAAAAGAGTCGGACATTTTGCGGAATGTCGGAGTCCAATTGCTGGGAATCCAAGAAGAAAAAGCGCTTTTTGATCAATATTTGCAGTTAATCAGTCTCAATTCCATCCACTACTCTCTTGCAGATGGTCAATTGAAGCTCAGTCATGATGCAGAAAAGGAGTTACAGATCCAAACCCTGAGTAAGAAAATGCTTCAGGAAGTTCTGGAGACGCTTCAAACACTGGAAAAAGAGAAAATCTTAGTGGAAGGGCGCTTACCCTCCAATGAGAGAAGCGAATCTCTTGAAGATCTGAACGGGAAGATTTTGAAATATAAACTTTTGCAAAAAGCATTGGCTTCCGGGCAGGAAGAGGCTAAACGTTTGAGAGATCAACAGATTGAACTCTACGCAAATTATGAAAAAAAATTGAAAATATGGAAAAAGAGAAATGACATCGGCAACGAAATACAATGATTTACCCGTAAAATTGATGATTTATCCTTCGTTGATCTTTCTGATTGCTGGAATGATTATCGGAGTGTTCATGGCGTTCAATGTATTTGTCTTTCCCGATTATTTTTCAGGGGAATACATTCACTTTGGCAAAATTCGTCCGATTCATGTCGGACATGTCACTTTTTTATGGTTGCTTTCTTCTGGTGTAGGCCTTTTTTATTTTTTTATTCCGCGGTTATGCGGCGTGCCTTTATGGAGCCCTAGGCTTGCTTGTTTCACTGCTGCCATTTGGTGGTTGTCATTAATTGTTGCCGTTTACTCTTATCCGTTTGGAACGAATTTCGGGTGGGAGTATGCTGAAATTCCCAATACGGTTTGGTATATTCCGGTGAAGCCTCTGTTTGTTTTAGCTTGGGTCTTAGTCTCTGTTAACCTGTTCGCAACGATTTTTAATCGAAAATACAAACAAATGTACGTTTCTGTTTGGTATGTCATGGGGACGTTAATTTGGACAACATTTATCTATATTGCAGGGAGTTATGCTGTGATGTGGGTCCCAGGAGGGATTTCGAGAGTGAATATCAGCTGGTTTTATGTGCACAATATTGTTGGGTTGATTTTTACTCCAATGGGGTTGGCTGCAGTTTATTACTTCTTACCAAAAACAACAGACACTCCTATCTATAGCCATCGTTTGTCGATGATCGGTTTTTGGTCGATTGCATTTATCTATGGATGGATTGGCGCTCACCATATGATCCATGGGCCAATTTCTCAGTGGCTGCAAACAATCTCAATTATTTTTTCTATTTTGATGTTTATTCCTGTGTGGACCGTGGTATTTAATCTTTTTTCCACGCTCTTGCCTAAATGGAAAGAATATACGCAGAGTGCAGCTGTGCGTTTTTTAATGATGGGAGTGATGTTTTATTTTGTGACATGTATCCAGGGACCTGTGATGGCTTTGCGCAATGTCAATGAGATCACTTCCAAAACGGACTGGGTGATTGGACACGCCCATGTTGCGCTTTACGGAGCATTTACTTTTTTTGCAACAGGTGCCATTTACTATGTGATTCCTATCATCACTAAAAAACCGTTGTGGTCCGAAAGATTGGCTGATGTGCACTTCACGTTGAGTATGTTCGGCTCCATCCTGTTCATGATGGCGCTGCAGTTTGGCGGGTTTTATCAAGGGCTTTTGTGGTCTCACTGGGCTGATGGCACCACTTATGCAGAGTTTCATAGTCAGTTGACTTCCTTATCGTTTTTACAAACTGTGGCTCAAATGCATCCGTTTTGGATTATGCGTGCGGTCGGTGGATTGATTATTTTAATTTCGAATTTATTGTTTGTTGGGAATATGTTTAATACGATCGTTCTGAAAAAGACTCAACATCTAGAGGTGGCGGCGTGAGCGGAAAACAAGGTAATTTTTTTTACAAAATTGAATGGTCTGCGTGGCTGACGATCATAGGAATTCTCATTTTGTTTTCTTCGGCTGTGATCGTGACATTGATCGCTCCAAGGCATATCGATTACACGTGGGTGCAGCCAACGAGTGATTATCAGGTGCAGATGTATGAAGTGGCCGATCCCAATATCTATTTCAGCAGTCATGATTCGGAGCTTCAGGCAGTGTATCATTTGCAAGATGGGTATTCTCTCACAGCTTTTAAAGAATCGAAAACAGTTAGATTTGTTGCCCCTCCCCATTTGCAGAAATACATCACTTTTTATGGAGATGATGCATTGAAGCTTAGCTCCCGCCTGATTCTTTTGCGCAATCCGGAATCTGCTTTGGCCGGCAACCCTTTTGATGGAGCAAAGAGGGCTGAAGCTTTGCAGAAAGAGCTGCAGGCTTCATGGGAACGGGAACATTCTGATTGGCGCGATCAGGGATTGCAAAGACCTTTTTTTCATATTCTTGAGCTTTTTGAACCTGAAGGAAGTGAAGCTTTCGCCATTGCTCCTATTGACAGAGTGCAAGAGAGTTGGGTTGATGAAAACTTTATCATTCTCGACGAAGAAAAAAAACAACCGTGGCATTCTTCAAAAGGAGTGGTCTATATCAACAATCCCCATGAATACCGTGTAAAATACTTTGAGTCTGGTGGAAAAGAAGAATGGAGATTTGATCCGAGTGGAGAATCGATCAAAAATCTTGAGGAACTTCAAGGAAATCTGCTTGGATTTCGTTCAAGAAAAAACTTGATTCAATTAGGGGAAGACCTTTATCGGATTGAAGGGTGCTGGTATTGCCATACAGATCAAACCCGCACGCTTATTCAGGATGTTGTTTTAAATGGAACAGAATCGTATCCGGCTCCACCTTCATCGGCTAATGAGTATATTTATGAGAGAATCACATTTTTGGGGACACGTCGTATTGGGCCGGATCTTTCGAGAGTTGGAATCAAACGCCCTTCTCGTGATTGGCATCAATCCCATTTTTGGTCTCCAAAGACAGAGAGCAAAGGATCGATCATGCCTGCTTTTCAGCACTTTTTCGATGACGATCCCAGAGGAACTTTGGGACGAGGAGTTTCTTTTCCCAATTATAAATTTGAAGCAATTTTTCAATATCTCATGACCAAGGGAACGCGTATCACTCCCCCTACGGAAGCGTGGTGGCTTGGCAAAGATCCCGTGCAGACGATGGAAATTATTCAAGGGCAATACAATAAAGATGAGAGTGTGAAATGAAAGATGGAATCGGTATCTATGGAAGCATTTTCAACTATTCTTTTCTGTTTGTTTTGTTTGGAAGCACGCTTTTTATGTTCTTGTATTTATGGTATAAAGGATTATTAGGGATGGGTGAAGGACCTAAGTATGACATGATGCATATGGATGAAGAAGAGGAAAAGAAATGAGCGATCAAGAAAACGAAATTGAGCAATATGGAGAAACAGGAATTTATACTAAGGATAAAAAAATTCCTGTTTGGCTGAAGTTAAGTTATTTGCTTCTTCCGATTTGGGGGGTCATTTGGATGTTTCTTTACTGGAATGGAGCATGGGGATGGGTTGACCGAGGCCATTGGAATCAGTTGGAGAAAGTTGCTAATACCCAGTTTCCTTTGCAAAATGCAAATCAGCCAGCAGAAAAGAACGACACGCCCTAAACACCTTTTTATTCTTTCCCAAGCATTTTTAGTGTTTCATATTGTGCGCGTGGAACTCTTTCATCAGGGACGAATGGATAGGGCCAGTCAAGCGATGAGTTTCTTTTCAGCTTGACGCTCATGATTCCAAACCCTTCTTCGTCCAGCATCCTCCGGGAAAGTCGATATTAACAGCTTTTGAAGGCGTTTGTTGATGTTTATTTCCCGCTTTCCAGTATTCATCCTGCCATTCAAAAACGATCCCTCCGGCTGCGATTGGGTGATGTTTGACGATATCTTCCCAGTGGCCTTCGATATATAATGCTGTAAGAGTCCCATTATCTGGAAGTTCGGTCATTTGCCCTTCCGGACAAAGCTGATTGAGAAGGTTGATGTCACCGGGTTCGGCGGGAATGATCTTTTCGTTTGAAATGAAGAGTTTTCTGGAACAAACTTTGAGGGAAGGAGCTCGCCTGTTGCTTCAACAGGCTATTGAAAATGAAGTCAATGAATACCTGGAATCGATGAAAGGCAGGAAGGATTTCGAGGGAAGAAAACAATTTGTCCGCAACGGCTACCTCTGAAAGAGAAGTACAAATCTTGATCAGGGGGATTTCTACTAAAACAATCTTGGGAGCAGGAATACAAAGACTGGAACAAGCGCTCTCTTGAAGGAAAGCGCTACGCTTACATCTGGGTAGATGGGATCTATTTGAATGTTCGTCTTGGAGATGACCGAATTTGCTTTCTCGTGATTCTTGGCGCTCTTCCCAATGGTAAAAAGGAACTTGTGGCGATCCACAATGGTTATAGAGAGAGCAAAAGTATTGGAGAGTTTGAAGCGGCGCGGGCTGTGTACAGCTCCTGAGCTTGCGATAGGAGATGGTGCGCTTGGATTTTGGTCGGCAATAGAGGAAGTTTTTCCGAAGACAAAGCAGCAGCGGTGTTGGGTACATAAAACGGCCAATGTGCTGGATAAAATGCCCAAAAGTATTCAAGTGAATGCGAAAAAGGCCATTAATTTATATGGTCCCTACCAAAGAAGATGGACTGGCGGCGTTTGAGGTGTTTTTGAAAACATACCGAGGCAAATACCCCAAAGCCTGTGCTTGTCTTGAGAAGGATAAGGCGCAACTGTTTACCTTCTACAATTTTCCGGCGATCCATTGGCAGCACGTCAGGACAACTAACCCGATTGAATCGACTTTTGCAACAATAAGACACCGGACAAGGCAAACCAAAGGCTGCGGTTCAGTGACTGTTACTTTGACAAACTACAGCCGAGAAAAAACGGAGAAAACTCAAGGGTTGTGAAATGATTGAAAAAGTAATCAACGGTGTGGTCTTTAAAGATGGAGAAGAGGTTCTGGAAAAAGAAAAAGTAGATTAAGAGAATTTTTAAATTAGGGTGCGTTTAAGGATTCGAAACACAACATTTGAAAATATCTCGGATTCCAAGGCAATCTCCATGGAAAAATAGGCGATTTTTCTAGCTTTTCTCGGCTGGTTCATAGACATTGTCCTTTTTTACACCAGAGCATAAACAAAAAATATTTTTGCTTTCAAATTCTTATTATTAAAAAATGAAAATGAATGAATAATCTAAGATTTTTCCTATCTTCCACACCGGCGGCGCGTCAATGGGAAACAATTGGTGTGCGGCATCATCACGGGGTGTGCGTTCCTCTTTTTTCTCTGAGAACACATAAAGGAGAAGGAATTGGAGGATATTTGGATCTTATTCCTCTGATTTCGTGGTTAAAGGAGGTGCATTTTGATCTCTTGCAGCTCCTTCCCCTTTACGACACACATGGAGGGGCTTCCCCTTATGCTCCTGTTTCTTCCTGTGCGTTAAATCCGATTTATTTAAATTTGAATGATTTACCAAATGCAAAACGTTCAGATAAGAGAGAGGAAGTTCTTTCCCGATTAAGTGAGTTAAATCCCTTGCCCCGTGTTGATTATGCGCTTGTCGATCAACTGAAAACAGCGTTTTTGGACGACTATGTTTTAAACGAGGGGGAGGAGTTCTTTCAAAGCCGCAGTTTTGAGCAATTTGTCTGTTCTCAAAGCTGGTTGAAACCTTATGCATTGTACAAAGCGTTGTCATCTCTTTCCGGAACTTCTGATTGGAAAAAGTGGAAACAGCAATGGCGGGATCCATCGGGTAATTGGGATAGGCTATATGAGGATCACCGTCAAATGCTAGATAAGCATTGCTTAATCCAGTATTTTTGTGCTCTTCAGATGGGGGAAGTGAAAAAATTTGCCGATTCAGAAGGCGTCTTGATCAAAGGGGACTGCCCGATTTTGATCGGAAAGGAAAGCGCGGATGTTTGGGCTGATCGATCCCTTTTTAAAGTCGACTATCGGGCGGGTGCTCCTCCTGATTATTACAACCCCGACGGGCAGGATTGGGGATTTCCTCTCTATCGATGGGAGGCGCATGTTGCGCAAGGGTTTGCCTGGTGGAAAAACCGTCTGGCTGCTTTAGAGCCTTTTTGCCATCTCTATCGGTTGGATCATGTCGTTGGTTTCTACAGAATTTGGGCAAAATGGAGTGAGGGCAAAAGCGGTTTTATACCCGAGGATTCTTCTGTGTGGATTTCTGATGGTGAAAGTCGATTAAAGATATTGTTAGAGAGCAGTGATTTACTTCCCATTGGAGAGGATTTGGGCACTGTGCCAAAAGAAGTTAAAAAGTCTCTGAAACACTTGGGCATTTGCGGAACTAAAGTCTTGCGCTGGGAAACTGAAGCATCGGGTAAATACATCCCTTTTGAAGAGTATGAGCCTTTGAGCATGTCTACGTTGTCGACTCACGATTCGGAAACGTTGGCTTCCTGGTGGAAGACGCACAGGGAAGATGCGCGCAATTTCTCCCTTTTTATGGGATGGGAAGATGAGTCGGAGCTGACATTTGCGCGTCATTTGCACGTTCTCAAAGCATGCCATGCGACCCCAAGTCTGTTTCATATCAATCTGATTCAGGAATATCTTAGCCTATTTGATGAGTTGTCCCATTCTGACCCTGCGGATGAGCGGATCAATACCCCTGGAGTGGATTCGGCCGACAACTGGACTTATCGTTTGCGGCCGACAATCGAGGAGATCAGGTCGCATCAAGAGTTGCAAAAAGTCATGCAGGAAATTTCATCTATTCGTTCTTGAAGTTTGTCCGGGTATTAGGGCGCAATCACAGGTTTAACGGTGAACGGCTCTTCATTGAGGTAGAGCTGTCCGTTCCTGATTTGGATCTCATTGCTATTGCGGACATCGCTTGAAAAAAGCGGGTAAGTCAGCATGAGAAATAAAAAGAAAAAATATTTGCACAAATAGCAATATCGGGATAGGTTCATAGCTCTTATGCAACCTTGTGCTTTTCGTGCGTATGAGGAACCCTGCCATAGATATCCAGAAAATGTTCCATTTCGTCTGCTAACGCTTTCGCGTTGTTGCTTCTCAGGTAATCAACGAAGGTGCCGTCGAAATCCATCTTTTTAAATTCTTTGTAGCATTCAAGCTCGATTGAACGCTTCTCATCCCGAGACTCTGCATCCCACCATTCCATGATGATCCTGTCTAGATGCCATTTTTGATTGTCGGTAAAACTCATTTCTCCCTCCTCTTAATTTATTAAAACTTTCTCAATTTAATTATATTTAAAATTATTTATATAATCAAATTAAAAAAAAAACGGGCCCTTTTATAGATAAGGGCCCTAGGAGGAGGATAGGAGGAACTTTTTATCTTTTGATTAAGTTTTATATTAACACTGTTTTATTAAGTAATAATAAAGATTAAATAATAATTTAAATTATTCCTTTTGTGTAAAAATTTTCCATATATAATTGTTGGGAAATATTAATTGTATGCTTTATTAATGCAATAGTTGGAATTGCCAAAGCACTGATTGGAAATACGATAGCAATCGCCAGAGTCGTTAACATTGCGATATTCGAGGCTGTTCCAATCACACCCACTGTGATTTTTCTATTCATTAACAAATGAATATCGGAAAGCTTTTGATTTGTTTTTGTTAAATTAGATCCTTTTTCTAACTGATCGAGTAATTGGGTCATGATCTTCAAGATTTTTTCGTCGGTGTGTCTTTTTACTTTGTTGATCTTTTTCGTTCTCAATATTTCAATTTTGCGCTGAATTTTTTCGGAGTTTCCTGAATATTTTTCTTCAATTTTATTCTGTTCTTCCAATGTGACCCGTAGTTTTTTCTCCAAATCCTCTCTAAGCTTTCGAAGATCGTGCATCGTTTTGACTTCTTTAGGAATTTGATGTTTTTGTATGCCTTTATTAATGAGGTCGTAGATTCCTCTAATTGAAGCGTAACCAAGCAAAGTGATGGCGATTGGCAGTGCGATTACGCTGAATGCCGTTACTACAGGAAAAAGTTTTAAAGTGCTAGCAGACTCAAAAAAAGTGATTGCCGAATCCAAAGCACTCAAAGGGGTCGTCAATAGTGAAAATCCACTTAACACCAGTCCCTCGATATCATGAATCGATAAATTTTGTAAAAATTTTTTTATGTCCGATGGATATTGACTCAAAATTAATACCGCGTTAACGGCGTGTGCCAGCCCTAAAGCCGCAATGGCTTTTAGCATTTTCGGCTGAAATTTAGGAATTTTAATCGCAATGATCTTCATTCCTCTTCTTGCAATTTGATAGCTGTTTCTTATGTAGCTCCAAAGAACATCGCGGAATTTAGTGAATAAAGTATCGACTTTTTTCCAAAGTTGATGAGATTTTTTTTCCGTTGTCCCCATGAAAGCTGGAGACGTGAAACTCATATCGTTTAATTCAATATTCATTTAAACCCAAGTTTTATTAAAAGTTTATTAAGTTTAAATTATATTTATATCTGTTTTTTAAATCAAATGATATGTGTTTATTCTTTATAAAAACTTTTCATTTCTTTATTGATTTCTTCTAAACGTATAATGGAATAGTTGCAAGGCGGGAGGCTGCTTAAGAATTGCTTCCCATAGGAACGGGTAATCAGCCGGGAATCAAGGCAAACGATGCAGCCGCGATCTTTTTTATGACGAATGAGTCTTCCGAATCCCTGTTTGAATTTCACAATGGCAGAAGGGAGATGATAGCTGTAGAAGGGATTGTTTCCTTTTTCCTTAATGAACTCAGTCCGCGCTTGAAGCAGAGGTTCACTGGGAACCCGGAACGGAAGCTTGACAAGAATCACGCAACGAAGCGCGTCTCCTGCTACATCTACCCCTTCCCAAAAAGAGTCTGTGCCAAAGAGAACAGAGGATTTTGTCTTTTTGAATTGATCGAGAATCTCTTTACGGCTGGTTGTCCCCTGTTTGAATAAGGGATATCGAGATTCTTGCAACCGTTTTTCGAGTGCACCAGCGCACTTTTCCATCATGCCATACGAAGTAAAAAGCACAAAGGCGTTTCCTTGGCTTGCTGTGATTGCGTTCCAAATCGCAGCCACAGCTTGGTCAAAAAAGGAGGGATCTTGTGGATCGGGCATATCTTGGGGGATAATCAGCTTTGCTTGGGTTTCGTAATCGAATGGCGACTGATACTGTCTTTCGATCATCCCTTTCCCGTCTAACAGCGACTCTTTTAAACCGATCCTTTCTTGAAAAAAATGGAAATTTTTATTTGTTGAGATGGTTGCAGAAGTTAAAATCGTTGTCTCCAAAGAAGAGAATAATTTTTGCGCCATCAATTCTCCGATTTCCAACGGGGCTTGAATTAAATGGATATTTGTGGATGTTTTTAAACGATTTGTTTCGATCCAACGCACTTTCGTTGAAGGACATTCTTTAAGAATGATTGTTCCAATGATTTCGGAAGCTTGGATCAGCCGGTTTAAAAGTGCTTGAATTTCTAGTCGAAGCCCTTCTGTTTTCTCTTGCAGCTGAGCGTCATCAATGTGCAAAAGTTCGTTGAGCAGTTGATTTGCGCTTTGGATATATTTTTTGCTGCTGTCTAGAACGGTTGTTGTCAATGGAACGATCCCATTTTTCCAGTCAGATTGGAGATAATGGCTGGGAATCAGGCGAATTTTGGCTTCTTCATCACTTTTCTGCCTTTGTGCGAATGAAATCAGGACCGTAAAAAAATTGGCAAGATGGATTTGTAGATCTTTTCTTAGGCTAGGCAAATCGATGTTTAATCGGGAAAGAATCGGTGTGATCTCCGGCGGTGTCTGCTTCAAATAGTGGAGCATGATGCGGTCTTTAAGAGCTGCGAGTTTTCCCTGTCTGTCTGTTCCCAATCTTCCCATTAAACGCATGAGTGAAATGTAGGATACGCGATCGGCAAAAAAATTTGTGGCAGCATCTTCAATACGGTGGGCCTCGTCCAAAACAACTCTTCTATATTCAGGCATCAACCCTCCTCCTTCCCGAATCGCAAGGTCTGCGAAAAGCAAACTATGATTGGAAATGAGCACCTGCGCTGTTTCTGCTTCCTTGCGTGCGCGGAAAAAGTGGCAATTTTTGTAATAGGGACATTTGCGAAAGCTGCATGTATCCCCTTCCGCGCATACTTTTTCCCAAACATGGTATGAAGGAGTGATCGAAAGGTCTGAAAGTGTGCCGTCTGCTGTCAATTCTGCCCAGTCTTCAATATGGGACAGCTGCTCATATTCTTTATCCGGCAGCGTGCGCTTTTCAACTTTTGCCTCTTCGAGTTTGCGTAGGCAAAGGTAGTTTGACATCCCTTTAACCAGGACGGCTTTAATATCGGATCCGAGTGCTCTTTGCGCCAGCGGGAGATCTTTAAACAGCAGCTGTTCTTGTAAAGTGATTGTATTGGTGGAAATGACAACGCGCTCTTTATGCTTGATTGCCCAAAGAAGGCTGGGAAGCAGGTAAGCTATGCTTTTTCCCACCCCCGTGCCTGCTTCGATCACAGCAATTTTTCTGCTTTCGAAAGCTTCAAGTACATCAATCAACATCTCCTGCTGAGGTTTGCGCTCTTCATAACCTGGAATCAGCTGGCTGAGCGAACCTTCAGGAGATAAAATTTTCTGAAGCACGTCATGCAATGCAAATCATTCCACTTCAAGGAGGTCAAGAAACGCTTTGAGCTGCTTTGATCGTGTCGGATGGCGCATTTTACGCAAAGCTTTCGCCTCAATTTGCCTGATCCTTTCGCGCGTTACATTGAACTCTACACCAACTTCTTCGAGAGTTTTTGGCTTGCCGTCATTCAGTCCGAAACGTTGAATCAGAACTTTCCGTTCGCGATCAGTGAGCGTCAGGAGAACTTCGTTCATCTTGTCTTTCAAGATTGAATAGCCTGTAGCTTCCGCAGGGGAATCCGCGCCTGTATCTTCCAGGAAATCGCCAAACTGGCTTTCGCCGCCATCTCCGACTTCAGCTTGAAGAGAGATCGGGTGTTGAGCGATTTTGTAAATTTCTCTGATTCTTTCAGCAGAAAGTCCCAATTCGTTTGCCAACTCTTCCGGAGTGGGCTCTCTGCCAGTTTCCATCATCAGCTTTTTCGCTCCGCGAAGGACTTTATTGATGGTTTCAATCATATGGACTGGAATGCGGATGGTGCGCGCCTGATCGGCAATGGCGCGGGTAACGGCTTGCCTAATCCACCATGTCGCGTATGTAGAGAATTTGTATCCTCGGCGGTACTCGAATTTTTCCACCGCCTTCATCAGCCCCATGTTCCCTTCCTGGATCAAATCGAGGAAGGAAAGGCCTCGGTTGGTGTACTTTTTAGCGATAGAGATGACGAGGCGGAGGTTGGACTCGACCATCTCTCTTTTGGCTTCCTGACTTTTGTCCATCCACCTCTGCAGCATGCGCACGTCTTTTTTGTACTCTTCCAGAGAACGTCCTGCTGCTAGCTCTTTCTTTTTTAACTTCCGCTTGGCCGCTGCCAATTTCAATCCAGCGTACTTGTTTCTTTCTGCACGCGGGGTGAGCTCAAGAATCTCTTCTTCCAGCTGAAGGAATCTGTCATAGGATTCCATGATCACCTCGCCGAAATCATCGATAATGTTATGGCGCAGGTGCAGCCTTCTCAGATAGGCTTGCGTTCTGATCCTGGCTTTTTCAATCTCTTCCAGATAATAAGCGCGCTCTGCCTTTGTCAGTTTGGGATTTTCGAGTTCGATCAAGTGGCTCTCAAGGATCTGATCATCTTTTTGCAGAAGGTCGCTAAGACGGGGCAGCAATTTTAGAAATTCCGTCTTGTTTTCAATTTCCTTTTCTGTGATGCACTTGTCGAACCGCTCTTTGTTATTGATGAGAGCGGAACAGATCGCAATCGTTTCTCTTGACGAGTTGCGAAAGCGCATAATGATTCTTTCGATCTGGTGCTGCGCTTTTTCTATCCTCTTTGAAATTTCAACCTCTTCTTCCCGGGTAAGAAGAGGGACGGATCCCATTTCCTTAAGATACATCCGGACAGGATCGTCAGGTGTGCCTTCCACCCGGCGAGGCAGCCCTTCAAGCTCTTTTGCCTCTTTCTTTTTTTCTTTTTGGCGCTCAACTTCGGATTGGTTCAAGATCTGAACGTCCATACCGCTTAGGAAAATCAAGATCTGGTCGATCTGATCCGCGGTGTCAATTGTCATTGGAAGGACATCATTGATCTCTTCGTAAGTGATGAAACCTTGGTCTTTTGCGATTGCAACCAACTCGTCAATCTTTTGCTGATGTTGTTGGGAAATCGCTTCTTTAGGGGTGCTATTATTTTTCATTCTCTCCTAAGATGTTCGGTGGTGGCAAGACTTGCGTCAAAAATTTCGGTGCGCGAAATTGATTAACATGATAGTGTTTAAGAACATAGAAAAAGCCGAATAAAGGGTACGACAATTGTCCTCTAAGGATCTTGTTTTTGTCAAGCTCGTTTAATTATTAGAATACTTTTATCTTTTCCACAAGTCCTAAATGCAACTTTTTGCTTTAACCGTTGAAAAAGAGGTTGTTGCTGCAGTAGATGCGGTGAAAAAAACCGAGTATTACTGCATGGAATGCAGTAAGCCTGTTCGACTTAGAGGAGGACGGCATCGCCAGGATCATTTTTATCATTTAAATCCCGACCCTAGCTGCCGTCAAAGCCAAAAAAGTTTAAATCACTTGCAGGTCCAATGGCATCTTTTTCATCTTCTTCCCGATGATGAGGTTGTTTTAGAGAGGAGGTTTCCTGAAATTTCCCGCATTGCTGATGTGGCATGGGAGAGGCGCAAGCTCATTTTTGAGGTGCAATGTTCTCCAATTTCCCAAAGGGAGGTAGAGGAAAGAAACCGGGATTATGCCAGCATTGGATATGAAGTTGTGTGGATTTTGCACGAAAGACGGTTTGTCCGGAAACAGGTCGCTGCCGCAGAAGAGTGGCTGAAAGATCATCTTTGCTACTACACCAATTTTGACGAAGAAGGGAGAGGTGAAATTTATGACCAGCTTCATTTATTCAGCGGCGGGTTTAGAAGCTATTCTTCGAAAAAAACAGCAGTCAATCTTTCCTTGCCTTCAAAGGTGAAGGGAAAGTTTGCTTTTGAAGGAGATTGGAAATACAGACTGATGTTGCGCGACCCTTGCGCTCTCGATGTTTGGAACCAATGGGAAAAAAGGAAAAAACAGCAGTTTCCCTCCTATAAATTCAGGCCGATGCACGAATTGAAAAGATGGTATCTCAATCTTCTGAGACTTTTGTTAGAGGAAAATTCTACGCAGGGTAAAGGGTGCCGATGACGTAATGGCGGAAGATGCCGGTGGGAATAATTTTCAGATGGCAGTTGATCAAAATATTTTGACCGTTTTTTGTTTTGAACAGCATGCGCGCCTTAGATTCGGTATGTGGAGAGAGCTGCCCTAAAGCAGCGTTCCATTCTTCATAACCCTCTCTAATGATTTCGGAAAAATTTCTGGTGAACGTTTCCGAATTCCAGCCCATGATCATTTCTATCTGGTCGTTTGCAAAGATTAATCTGTTTTCTTTGAGGGAATAGACAATGATGCCGCTTGATGTTTCGCTGCGTAAGCTGTCATACAGCCGTCTGAAATCAAGAGCGGAACTATCAAGAGGCATGTGATGGAAGCGGCTGTTGCTGTTGAAACGGTTAGAAGTTGTAATTTTTTGTGCGATATTGATGCACCTTCCAAGAAGCACGGAGGCCTCCTCCGGACTTCTTACCATCGATCCTCCATAGACGTAAGATGACGAAGGTTGCTCATTTTCTTTTTCTTCCGAGTAAGCAGACTCTTTTTTCGAATTCCCGATTTCTGCTAGCTGAAGAAGTGTTTTGACTTCGTAGTTGAGATCGCGCACCTTGCTTTCTAGCTCGCTGATCTGTTCTTGCTTTTTCTTGATCACTTCCCGCTGTTGGTTGATTGTTTCCTGGTACTCGCTTAGCAAAGTGGTCTTGCGTCTGATCTCTTCATCCGCTTCCAATGATTGAGCTTCTATTTGATGCTGGATATCCTGAAGTTTCAACTCGAACTGCGCTTTCTCCTGTTCGTGCTTATGCAGTGTTTCTTCCAGTTGATTCTGTTTTTGGATGAGGTCGTGGTTTTTTGATTGCGCATCTTTTAAGGCCTGCTCCAGTTCCCCGATATTTTCCGGGCTGGAAAAAGAGGGCGCGTTTTGCATCGGTTCGGGGGAAGAGGGAAGAGGAAGCTGCTCTGCAAGTTTGGACTTTTCCCATTGTCTTAGCAATAGAAAAGCGAGAATCGATCCTACTGATGCGATGAACAATCCAAAAACAAATTTGAGCAGGCTGGCGTCAGGATAAATCGAGATAATCAGGATCGAAGCAAAGTAGAGAGCTATGATTAATCCTGATAATTGTAGTCGTCGACGCAACGCTAACAGCATTAGAAAATAACAGTTAATTTGGTATAAAAGATCATTATACAACTTTCCTCTTTATACTGAAATGAACTCAAAACTTAGTTTTCGGCGTCGTTGCCAATCTCTAATTTTAATACCCAATCTATTTAGTTTGAGTTAGATCGGTTTTTTTTTGAGATCTCTAACGCTGCCGATATCTGGCTAACTGTTAGATTGGGTCGACGGGGATTCTGGGAGCTGATTGGCTCGATGCAAGCAAAAGATGCTCCTTTGGGATGCCAAACTTGCCAGCTGTTTTCTGCCGAAGGGCATGAGGTGTTGATGGTTAGCGAATGGGATTCTGTTTCCAGGACAATTTTCCCTGCCAAGAGGTCCGGATAGGGATGGAATGTGCAGTCAGTTTCTTGAGCAAGGGGATAGGTCAAGACCCTCTGAGAATCAACGTTCCAGTCCGAAGGAAGGGGCTGTTGTTTATTGCCGTTTAGGTTGTCTAAGTAGGTCTTTTGCACAGCGGCGCGTACACAGGCCGATTCTTCCTTGCCGATTGCATAATAATAATGAAAGCCGACGACGGAATCGGTGTCGCTGGAAACAGATAAGTTAAGTTTCAACCCTTTCGGATCCAAGAGAATATCGAAAATCATTTTAAAATTTTGCCCTTCGATTTCAGAAAGAGGGATGCCCTCAAGCAAGTCTTTTCCTGATAGCTCGGCGTGGATAGAATTTCCGTTGATTTCTGCATTCCAGGCAGCGTAGCGTCCGACGCCATGAGAAAAAACGTCGCTTTTTTTCTTTTCCCGCATCGCTTTTTCATGAGCAAATTCGTGATTGATTTTGGGAACAAGGCGGGCTGCCCTTTCGTAGAAGTGAGGGCCGATGAGTGCGCCTAGTCCGCTGCGGAATTGATTAAAGTCTTCTTTTGTGGATTGATCGATCGTTTCAATAGCGCCCAGTTTGTAGCTTGCAAGTGTCATTCCCTTATCGGGAAGAAAAGTAGCTTCCAGAGCCGTTCCTTCTTCAGTTTGGGTAGATAATGTGACCGTTTTCATTGCTTTCCTATGTAATGGCACGCTTTAGCCAAATAAAATAAATCAGTATGCACCACACAATAGCGGTATAGATGCTGGATTTCAATGGAAAATGCCGGTTAATCGTTGAGTTTTGGGGCTGCGAAGGAGAATACCGCACAACCCATTCCTTTTCCTTATGCTGATTTAAAAAATGATTGGCAGCTTCTCTGTTGCGGTACCGTTCGGCTTGAAACGTTGTGCTTCCTTCGGCTTTTTGACCTTTGTGCAAAAAAATATAGTTTGCTGAGAGCGCAAACCGGTCGCTTGCCTGTTGTTCGATCTTCCATTCTATCGATATAGGATGCGTAGAGCGTGTTTGCATGGCCCATTGGTAGGTTTTATAGCCGGCATCGAAGGAGAGCCAAAGAACAACCAATGCAATGCAAGAAAGGAATGTTACCCATAGCTGCTTTTTTTTCATGGATTTCTTTTTTTGAGTACGACTTTATCAAAACTTTCCGGAGGGTCAATGGTAAATTGCATTTTTTTTCTTTTCACAGGATGGATAAATCCCAGATGGTCAGCGTGCAGCATCAACCGCTTTCCGGGATTTGATGACGCGCCATACTTAGTATCTCCCGCAATCGGATGTCCTGCATCGCTGCAGTGAACTCGTATTTGATTTTTCTTGCCCGTTTCCAATTTTAGCCTCAACCGTGTGAATTTTTTTGAATAGCCTTCGACGACGTAATGGGTAATAGCCAGCTTCCCTTTTCTAGCGTTGTCTGTGCTATGCACAACATAATTTTCATCTTCGTGGAGATAAGAGCGCCAAGAGCCGCTTCGAGGTGTCAACTTCCCTTCGACAATGGCTGTATAGCATCTTTCGATTTCATGTTTTTCAAATAAAATTTTCAACTTCAAACAGGTTTGTTTGTCTAATGCAAAAACGATCACTCCCGAGGTGTCCTGATCCAGGCGGTGCACCACTTCGACAGTTTTCGGCTGAAAATGCTCTTTGAGAATTTTGTGTAAAGTAAGATTTTTTTCAAAATCAGTTGCGACGCTTAATAGGCCGGAAGGTTTGAAGACAACTGCAAGGTGAGGATCTTGGTAAAGGATCTTCACCCCTTCAGCGATCACGTTCTGCTTTTTGACAACCTCGAGAATTTGTCCTTTTTTTAATGAAAGGGTTCCAAGTTTGCATGTTTGTCCATCCACTTTGATCCGCTCCTCTTTCAATAAGGAGCGGAGAGTAGTTTTTGAAGAATCCGGATAAAGTAGCCGGAGAGCTTCGAGCAGAGGTTGATCCTGGTCAATCATCTTTTTCATAAACGGAGAAATCACTATAATTGATCTTGTATTTTTCTGACACCCATATACTTTTTGACGAAATCCCCCAAGACGTTGTATACTGCTCAACTAAAAAGTAGTGGAACTCCGGGAGAGCATTTCCTGAAGGTTCGATAAATTGTAGCAGAGGAACAATGGCTGAAAAAGAAGCAAAAAAGAAAGAAAAAAGATCCACCGCGTTTAAGCGAGATCTTCAAAATCGAAAAAAAAGGGCGGATAATCGTGTGTTTAAGTCACGTGTGAGAACAGCGATTCGCCGTTTTGAGGAAGTTGTTGCGAAAAATGAACAGGAATCAGTTGCGGAAACGCTTAGCGTTGTTTATGCCCTCATGGACAAAGGGGTGAAGAAAGGGCTGTATAAGTTGAATATGGCTAGCCGTACAAAATCCCGTTTAGCTGCAAAAGCTGCTAGGGCAAAGTAATTCCTTATTTATTAAATCCTTGCAGTTTGGCCTGCAAGAATTACCTACAAGGAGAAAGAAATGGCGAATACACTGTCTGTTCACAATTCGCTGGCTTCGGCTTTAAATTATGAGTACGAATGCCATACAAAAAGTCGTGTTTTAGGAAAAGTGCACAAATTTTCCGGTAGTTGGATTGAGCCGCGGGAAAGATTTGCTGTTGCTGCATACGAAGCGCAGGTTGCTGCAATCCATTCTTTGGCTTCAGCCATTTTCCATACGTTATGGTCAATGACTGCAGGAAAGCTTTTTACAGATAAAGAGGCTCGTCACTTTGCTGTACAATCTTGGAAAGATTTTGGCGATCACTTGGTTTCTGCGTTGAAAGGGTTCCTTGGAGTGATCAGTCCGACTATAGCAGATTGGGCGGACAAGAAAGTGATGACGGTCCGATCCAATGAGGAAGAAGGGATTGAACTGAAAGATCAGCGGAAGATTGATGAACCCTCTATAGAAGTTAACGAAGACTAAGTTGATTCGAAAGAAGAAGATTTTAAGGACTAAATTGATTTCCTGATCGAAGCGGGAAGAATCGCCCGCTTCGTTTTTTTACATTTCTTTCGATTTAAATTTTTGATACATTTTTCTCTTTCGAATGATCATTCAATTTGAAAGAAACTTTTATGATTCTCATTTGTTTATTTCTATTGAGTCTATTTTCCGTTAACGCTCTTGAGCCGACGTTAACTGTGCAGATTCCCATGCGGGATGGGTGCATGTTGTCAACAGATCTTTATTTTCCTCCGAATGAGGCTGTGGAAAATTGTCCTTGTGTTCTGTTGAGAAGTCCTGCAGGAAGAAAAAATTCTTACGCAGTCCGTTATGCAGCGATTTCTCAGTATGGATATGTGGTGGCTATTCAGGATACGAGAAGCGCTATCGATAAAGAGGGAAAAATTTTTCCGGGGTTAAGCGATGGTTGGGGAGCTCTGCAAGACGGATACGATACGGTTGAATGGCTTGCTGCCAGCCCTTATTCGAATGGAAAGATAGGAACAACAGGCGTTTCTGCTCTTGGCATTACCCAATATCTCCTTGCCCCTACAGCTCCCCCCTCTTTAAAATGTCAATATATTGGAGTAGCAGCATCCAGCATGTACCATCATGCATTGCGGCCCGGAGGGGAAATCCTTAAAGATCAGGTTGAAGGATGGTTGGGGCTCTATGCCAAAGATACCGGTGTGCATGCGTTTGCCTATACCCGCCCATTCTACAATCATTTTTGGGAGGGTTTCAATACGGTGAAACAAGCAGAGAAAGTGACAGTGCCGGCTCTTCACTATGGAGGATGGTACGATACCTTTCTGCAAGGTACGATCGATGGTTTTCTCTCAAGAAATGAAAAAGGAGGCGAGGGAGCAAAAGGGACGCAAAAGTTGGTGATTGGCCCTTGGACCCATTTTTGGCCGGAATCCAATCGTTTAGGAGATTTTTCTATCCCCCCAGGAGGACAACAGCCTCCAATCGATATGAGTTGTGTTGCTTGGTTTGATTATCACTTGAAAGGAATAAAAAACAGTGTTGAGAAGATGCCGACAGTCGTTTACTACGTAATGGGAGCATTCGACGAGTCGCATGGCAGTGGAAATTTTTGGCGTTTTGCAGACAGATGGCCGCCGCCAAGCAAGATGACGCCTTATTTTCTGACAGTAGACGGCGAGCTGACCTCTTTTTTTCGTCCTAACAGAAAGGGAAAAACATTAACCTATATGAGTGATCCGCGCGATCCTGTTCCAACTGTGGGGGGAAGGAATTTATTCATCGAATCAGGGCCTAAGGATCAGCAAGAGATTGAGAAAAGAAAAGACGTCCTTGTTTTCACTTCTCCGCCTCTAGAAGAGGATTTAGAGGTGACTGGACATGTGACAGCGCGTCTGTTTTTTTCCTCTAGCTGTAGCGATACAGATGTTGTTGTGCGGCTGACGGATGTGTATCCCGATGGGAAAAGTCTTTTGATTTCTGACGGCATGTATCGAACAGGTATGGGAACGCATGAAGCGGAAGTTCCTTTTGCTCTTGATGTGGATTTGGGAGCGACAAGCATTGTCTTTGGAAAGGGGCATCGGATTCGAATTTCAGTTTCCGGTTCTAACTATCCAAAATATGATCTAAATTGTCATTTGGGGTTTGTCGGTGCACATAAAGGACGGTATGCGGTTGCCCGCAATTGCTTATATATGAGTGAAGAGTATCCCTCGCAGATTTTATTGCCTGTATATACCGAATCAACTTCAAGATTCGGTTTTTGACGTCATCGTTAACCTTTGATTTTGAGACCCGCTTGCATCGCGGGAGCCTATTCAGGCTCACGCTGATTGACCCGCCCGCTTCGTCTGGCTCAAAATACTGACCATGATTCAACATTTACTAAATTTTCAATTTCACCTTCTTCAAGGTTTCATGAATGAATTTTGCTCGACGATGTGCGATCTCCTCTTTGGGAATCTCTTCATTGAACCGTGCTAAAAGGTGAGCACGCCGGCAATCAAAAAATAATCGGTTCAATTCATGAGGAGTGACTCCTGAAAGCCACTCTAAGGCAGATCCAAGCTTTAATAAGCTGAGAGCATTGAGAGTCTCAATGGTTTCCATTTGATAGGAATGAGCTAAAATTGCATAGGCGCGGCTGACTTTGTCCATTAAATGCGGTTCGGGAGCTGCTCGCAGGTGAGCGCGTGCATTATTCTCTTCAACCATCAGCTTGGTGACAAATAGCCTTAGAGTTGAAATAATGTTTTCCTCAGTCAGTCCCAGGGTATAATTGTTTTTAATTGCCAAAATATCGCCGATAACTTCATTAGGGTTCCCTTGAAGGCCGGTAATTTGGATCCCATCGGTTTTCATTTTCACGAGTTTCTCCTCCAATAAATCCAAATGGATCAAAGCGGAGGGCTGCAAATACACTGTCAAAATAAATCCCGTGCCGCATTGAACTGGATGGGAAGTGAGAAAGCCAAATTTTCTAGAAAAAGCGTAATTGACTGCTTGCCCCAAGCTAGTTTCGATTTTAATCATTTTGTTCCAGGCTGTTTCCAATTCCCCTTCGCAGTCAATCAGTTCGAAATTAATGTGATTGTCGACATTAATTGTCGTTAAGAATTTTCCTGAGTGGTCTAAGATGAAAGCTTCTCCGGAGTGTGCCTGCTGAAAACTGGAGCTGCTGAGGAAGTGTTCAACTAGATATTCCTTTTCAACAGGGCTGGCATCTTCCGATTTAATCATGAAAGGCTTGTTTAAATGGGAGGATTGTAGGATAGGGCGGCTAACAAGAGAAATGATTTGCCCCCTTTTGTTTCCCTCCAGTTTTCTGGGAAAAGGGTATTTGTCAATGTTTCTCAATAGCGAAATAGTTGAAGCCAGCCAGATATTATTTTCGTTGTTTGCCCAAGGCTTGTTTTGATATAAGGCTGAATGGGATTGAGTTTTCCTAATCATTTTTATCTTCTGTTTTTTTAGATTCTTTTGTCAGTTCCTTGATTTGATCTCTGAGCAAGGCGGCTTGCTCGTAATCTTCTTTTTTTAACGTTTCCTCTAAAGCTTCATTGAGAGCGATCAATTTCAAGGATGGACTGATCTCGTGAGTTTCTCCTGGAGCGCGTCCCACATGCATAGGAACGGATTTTCCTTGCTTGACAATGCCGGGAAAAAGAGCGTGCGCCGCAATCAGTTCATTAATCAAGACATCTCCAAAGACGGAATAGCAATTTGTGCAACCAACACGATGGCTGACTTTGACATCAGCCAAAGTTGTTCCGCACTCGCCGCAAACAAGTCCGGTTCCCTCTTTTGTCGGAGACTCATGCTCTTCAAAAGGGATCCCTTTGAGTTTCTTTTGTAACTGAGGGCACGTGTCGCACATCCCTGTATTGGTGCATTTTCCTCCGACAATTTCTGTGTAGTGGACGGTGATTGGATTTTTGCATTCGCTGCACTCAAGAGGTCGGTCAGGATGAACGTTTTCCTTTCGTGGATGGATTTCCATGTGATTTCTGCTCTTTTTTTATTCAAAATATAACGGTTTGTCAGATGACTACTCCCATATCTGAATCATAGGACATCAACTTAAAACAGACCAGAGATTTTTCTAAAAAAAATACAGTTAAGGATTTAAGATTAGATAAGGCATGTCGAAAATCAGATGCCTTTGTGGAGCACTTGATGACGAATCATAACAAAAAGATGTGAGCCTTGTTGGACTCGAACCAACGACCCTCTCATTAAAAGTGAGATGCTCTACCGACTGAGCTAAAGGCTCACACTATACTGACCCCAAGGGGATTCGAACCCCTGTTATCGGAATGAAAATCCGGTGTCCTAGGCCTGACTAGACGATGGGGCCGGTTATCTTTCGTTTAAGAGCTACCATCTTACAATTTAGGATCTTAAATTGCAATGCCTAAATTGTAGAAACCTCCTTTTCTTTAACAGATGAAACATCATCGGCTATCTTACAGTACTTATCTGTAAGGATTTGAATATCTTTTTCAAATTTTTTCTCCATATCTTCTCCGATCTCTCCATCTGTTTTTTGCTTGCGAACAGCTTCATTCGAATCACGTCGGACGTTGCGGATGCTGACTTTAGCTTCCTCCCTCTTTTTATGGCAGAGTTTTACCATTTCTTGCCTAACGCTTTCGTCCATTTGAGGAATAGTGATCCGAACAACATTGGCATCAACGATAGGTCTAAATCCTAAATTAGCCTTTTCAATCCCTTTTCCGATCACCTGAGTGTTGTTGGCATCGTATGGTGTAACGAGCAGCTGTCTAGGTTCGGGAGTTGTGATGGATGCAACATCACGCAGCTTCATGCTGGTGCCGTAAACTTCTACAGTGACATTTTCCAGCATTGCTGGATTCGCCTGGCCTGTACGGATTTTTTTGAGTTCATCCGTTAAGTGATCGATACTCGCTTTCATTTTCTGTTCAGTTTGATCAATAATTGACATGGCTTTACATTTCTCCTTTAACTAACGTTCCCAAGCCTTCTTGGGAGAGGGCTGATAAAATTTTATCCTCAGTCAAATGCTTCATATTGAAAACAAAGATGGGAATATTGGAATTTCTACACATCGCGATTGCTGTGGCGTCCATGACCTTGAGATTATCCGACAAGGCTTTTGAGTAGGTAAGCGTTTCGAATTTTTTTGCGTCCTCATGGATCATGGGATCTTTGTCGTAGACGCCGTCTACTTTTGTTGCCTTAAGAATAATGTCTGCCTGGATTTCGCTGGCCCTTAGGGCGGCGGCGGTATCAGTTGTGAAATAGGGGTTGCCGGTCCCTCCGACAAAGATGATCACATTCTCGTTTTCCAGGTGATCGATAGCACGCCTAAGATCAAAGTTGTCGACGAGGCCTGGGCAGCTTAAAGAGCTCATGACAATTGCTTTGCAATTAATTTGCCCAAGAGCTTGCTGAAGGGCGATGCCATTGATCATGGTCGCCAACATGCCCATCTGATCAGCCGGAGTTCGTTCTAATCCCAAGTTTTCCAGATGAATTCCTCGGAAGATATTTCCTCCTCCGATCACAACTGCTACTTGCAGTCCGCTGTTTCGCATTTTGTCAATCGATTTTGCTAATTGTTCGCATGCTTCCTGGCTAATTCCAAAATGTTGAGATCCCATCAGAGTCTCTCCTGAAATTTTCAAGAGAATTCGCTTGTAGGGGTTGTTTGGCAATGACATAGTTGGGTACTGGTTCCTTAATGCGAATAAAATTCTATCATAAATTATGCCGTTTGCAAGCAAATTGAAACAAAAAAAGCGGAGAAGGATCAATTTCCCTATCCGCTTTTTCTTTAAGGATGTTGTCTAGAAGGCTAGCCTTGACCTACTGTCCATCTTTCGAAGTGGCTGATGGCGAGGTTGTCGCCGTGTTTTTTGACCAGATCTTCGATTTTGAGTGAGTCGTCTTTGATGAAAAATTGTTTGTTTAGGCACACATCATCGAAATATTTGGAAATTTTTCCTTCCAGAATTTTTTCGATGACGTGGTCAGGCTTTCCTGCCATTTGTGTTCTGGCAATCTCTTTCTCCTGATCGATCACTTTGCTTGGAACATCTTCCGGCCTGATGTACTCAGGGTGTGCCGCAGCGACATGCATGGCTATCTCTTTGGCGAGATTTTCTGCATCTCCCGAACCGTCGATTTTGACCATGGTGACGATCTTTCCACCCAAGTGAGAGTAAACACCCAGAGAGGAATCACTGCTTTTTTCAAACACCTTCAAACGACGCACTTGGATATTTTCTCCGATCGCCTGGACAATCGTTGCTCTGTACTCATCGATAGTCATGTTTTGATCTTTAGAAAATTTCTGTGCGAGAAAATCTTCAAGTGAAACGGGGTTTGTTTCAACAATTTCCTGAGCAACTTCCTGTAGGAATTGTTGAAAGCGCTCATTTTTAACAACGAAATCCGTTTCCGCGTTGATTTCAACCAAAGCGACCCGGCTTCCCGATTCTGCAATGGCGATCATCCCTTCGTTGGCGGCGCGCCCCTCTTTTTTTACAGCGCTTGCCATGCCCGATTTTCTGAGGTTTTCAATAGCTATTTCAAGATCGCCGTTTGCTTCTTCCAATGCCTCTTTGCATTTTCCAATGCCAACGCCTGTGCGATCGCGAAGCTCTTTAATCAGTTGGGGGGTAATGGTCATGATTAATTTTCCTCTTTTGCAGCGCCTGCGGTTTTTTTCAACTCAGCATCTTCTTTCCCGCTTTTGGCGAGGTCGACTTTGCCGACAGCGATCTCTTCGCCGATCTTCTTGTCCTCTTCTTCGGATCCCTCTTTTCTGGAAACGAGGCGCATCTCATTCTTTTCTTTCGCAATGACATCTGTCAAAGTATTGATAATCAATTTAATACTTTTGAGAGCATCATCGTTGCAAGCGATAACGTAGTCGATAGGATCGGGATCGCAGTTCGTGTCGACAAGTCCCATCACAGGAATGCCCAATTTTTTCGCTTCTGCAACAGCAATGTGCTCTTTGGAAGGGTCGACAACAACCACGAGACCCGGAAGCTTGCGCATGGAGCGTACGCCCGAAAGATTCTTGTCTAGCTTGAGCTGCTCTTTAGTCAGCAGCGAAAGCTCTTTCTTGGTCAATCCTTCGCCGCCTGCAGCGATCTGCTTTTCAATGCGATCAAGTTTTTTAATGGATTGGCGGATGGTTGACAGGTTGGTCAACATGCCTCCCAGCCATCTTTCGCAAACGTAAAACTCGCCGCACTCTTCAGCAAGTTCTTTAACCACCCCTTTTGCCTGCTTTTTTGTTCCGACAAAAAGAATGGATTTATGTTTCTTGACGCACTCTTTGACAATTTCAGCAGCATTTCTGACCTGCTGCAAAGTCTTTGCCAAATCAATAATGTACAGCCCATTGCGCTCCTCAAAAATGAATCGTTTCATTTTTGGGTTCCAACGGCTCGTTTGATGCCCAAAATGAGCGCCGGCTTCTAATAAATTTTTAATGGTGATTTCAGCCAAGCCTTGTCCCTCCTGGTTGACGACGGCATCCTGCCTTTCGATCAAAATGGAAATTTTAACTGCGGCAGGATTTTGGTCTTGGTTAATAATAGTTTGATAGCGCCTGATCAGAATCGAACTGACACTCGTAGCTTGGAAGGCTACTGTTCTACCATTGAACTACAGGCGCATTTGTGCATACATACTGCCATACCTTCTGTTTTTTTTGCAATGGCCAATAAACAAATAAATGCCTACACTTTATCTCAACAGTCGGTTGAACTTCTAAAATAAATGCCCATGCCAAAACGGAGACGACGCGCAAGACCTAGGCTTACGATCGAGGAAAAAGCTGCTAAAGTGTTGAACCTCGTGTTCATCGGATTTCTTCTGATTACACTTAGATCGTGGCATCTTTCCGTTATTTTACACGAAGAAAAGTTGGAGGAGGCCAGACGGCCGCAAAAACGGGTCGTGATCGAATCTTCAAAAAGGGGAACGATCCGCGATCGTTTTAATATCCCTTTGGCGATCAACAAAATGCAGTACAACCTTGCGATTTCCTATGCGCAAATCCGTCAAATTCCCGGAGTTGTTTGGGAAAAGGAAAATGGGAAAAAGGTTAAACGCTATATAAGGCGGGAATACATTGAAAAATTATCTGCTGTGGTTGGGGAAGAGCTGCATTTGGATCCCGACTACGTTGAAGATCTGATCTACTCGAAGGCAGCTCTGTTTCATCATCTACCCTACGTGGTGAAAGAGGATATTTCGGAAGGGCAATATTACCGTTTGAAGATGTTGGAAAGAGATTATCCCGGATTGCATACACAGTCTGTACCCAAGCGTTATTACCCATATGGGAAAGTTGGCGGAGAAATGATCGGCTATATAGGGGCGATCAGCCGACAGGAATACGAGTCGGTTGTCCAGGAGATCAAATCTCTTGAAGAATGGCTGGGAAAATATGAGATGGGTCAAGATCCCGAGCTTCCCGAAGGCATAGAAACGGTAGAGGGGGTCGAGAAGCGGTATAAAGAAATGGTTGAGCATGCCTATTCCATCAATGACTACGTTGGAAAAATGGGGATTGAAGGAAAATTTGAGGAGGTGTTGCGTGGATATCATGGAAAAAAAGCATTTGCTTCCGATGCGCAAGGGAATATCATCCAGGAACTGCTCGAAGGAAAAGAGCCGCAGTCCGGCAGCCGCGTCTTGTTGACGATTTCGCAGGAATTGCAGGAATATGCTGAAAAATTGCTTATTCAAAATGAGGCTGTGCGGGTTCCAAGAGTATCGCGTGTCAATGCCCAGTCGAGGAAAAAACTGGAAGAGAAGCAGCACTGGATCAAAGGGGGCGCAATCGTTGCAATGGATCCTTTTTCCGGAGACGTGCTGGCACTAGCCTCTTATCCTCGGTGTGATCCGAACGATTTTATCTCTTCGGGAAACGGGGAGGAAAGAGCGAGAAAAACCGCTAATATCCGGAAATGGTTTGAAACTGAAGAATACATTGCTGACGTTTGGAATCAGAAACGCCCTTTGGATCGGGAATTTTTCGATTTGAAGACTGAGCAGATTGCAGAAGAGGCGATTTGGGTGGATTGGCAAACATATCTCGAAATGATTCTTCCGATTGACTCCCCTATCATTGAAGCGCTCAATCGCGTTGGGAGCGTGAAAAATGCTGTCATTATCCAAAAACATTTGGAAAAATTGCTTGTGTTTTCTCCGTCTCAGTCCGCTTATGCGCTATTTAATCAACTTTATTCCGATCCTCCCCATCAGCTGTATGGAAGACGTTTGCCGGCTGTGCAGCAGGAGCATTTGGAAGAAGCGGTTGAAAAGCACAGGGAAACTGTGCAATTTCATAAGAAAGCGCTTGATCCCTTTTTTAATGGGCTGGAAAGCAATTATGACAAGGTGATGTTCTTAGATTTGGTGCGTATTGTGGTTGACCCGGAACGGATTTCGGACACTCTATTAAAGGAGATTGGCAGCCAGTCCTTGGTAGAGTACCGCAATGCGCAGTCGGCATTTGTCCTGATAGAGGAAACTGTGCGTCAGATGATCTGGGAGTTGTTCAGAGAGGTGCATTTTAAAAGATGGAGGGATCTCTATCAAAAGGAATTTTTGAAACAGAAACGGCGGGAGGAGAAGATCAATAAGGTGCGCTACGCCAAGCCCTACCTTGATTTGTTGGAGCAGCAGGAATTGCTGATGTTCCAGGAATTTTGGGAGCAGCATCGGTATGCCCTTCTTGCGACTTTTATGACGGGAGTAAGTTTTCAGGATTATCCGGAAATCAAACCGTATCAGGAAATGTTGGCAAGCTGGGAAAAAGAGCTGAAAGGAGGAGCTCACCAAGCGCTTTCTTGGAGTCGGTCTTATTGGAAATTACACCAGTCGGTGGATGGGTTATCTCCGGAAATGGTGCAGGATTATTTGGCAGGTCTTCGGGGGTTTGACAGGTTGAATCGATCCCTGCTTGGGCGTTACCGTCATCTGCGTTCTCAAGATGGTCAGCAGCTTGAAAAACATTTGGCTGCTGGATTTTATCCGAATTATGGATACGGTTTTGCTCGATCGCACGCTTATCGCCAGGCTGCTGTGCAAGGATCTATTTTTAAAATCGTCACAGCTTATGAAGCGCTTGTGCAAACATTTAATGCGTTTCAGGGAAAGCAGGCGGGTGAGATTCATTTAAATCCTCTGATTATGGTTGACGACATCTATAAGAGTGGCAAAGCGACTTTTGTTGGATATGATAAGAATGGGAAGCCGATTCCGCAGTTCTATAAGGGAGGAAGGATTCCTCGCAGCCATCGAAGCGGAATGGGGAAAATGGATCTTGTTAGAGCTATAGAAATGTCTAGCGATCCCTATTTTTCCCTTCTTGCTGTTGATGTTCTTGCTAATCCGGAGGATTTGGCAAGAGCTGCGAGGGATTTCTCATTTGGCTCAAAAACAGGGATCGACCTTCCTGCGGAAATTCCCGGTCAAATTCCATACGATCTCTCTGTCAACCGCAATGGGTTGTATGCAATGGCGATCGGTCAGCACTCGCTGGTCGTCACTCCTTTGCAAACTGCAGTGATGTTGTCGGCGGTTGCGAATGGAGGGAAAGTGCTTAAACCTAAAATCGTCAATATGATTGTGGGTAAAAATGAAAAGAACGAAGGAACGATTCTCTCTTTCGATCCGGTCGTCAACAATCGGATCTTTATGCCTGATGCTGTGCGTGAAGTTCTTTTGGAAGGGATGTACCGTGCAGTCTTCCGCTCGCAAACAGCTAGTTTGGGAAGTCTTTCCCATCTCTATGAAAATTATCCGGAAGCGATCAGTGATTTTATTGAATTAAAGAATCAACTGGTTGGCAAAAGCAGTACGGCGGAGTCGATGGAACAGCTGGATCTGGATCAAAATTTAGGGACCAATCTGTATAACCATATTTGGTTTGGAGGAATCCTTTACACTCCGGATCAAAAAAGTGAACCAAAAACATTTGTATTTAATGATCGCTTTGGCACGCCGGAGTTAGTTGTTGTTGTGTATTTGCGATTTGGAGCCTGGGGCAAGGATGCTTCTCCGCTGGCGGCTCAAGTTGCTCAAAAATGGCGCGAGATCAAATCCAAACATCTATCCCGATCATAATAAACCTGAATCTATCGAATATTCTTGAAAAGTTTTTCAAAATTTAGTAAATTTTTCTCCTAAATTTGTAAAATTTATGGATGATATTATGAGATCAATTTGCATTCTATTGACTACTGTATTTATGGCGACAGGTTGTGTGGGAAAGCTTGGACCGACAAGTTTGAGAAACGACAGCTTGGCTTATAACAGAGCCGTACAGCGCAGCAACGACACGCAGTTATTGCTAAACCTTGTGCGCCTTCGTTATCGCGACACACCAACTTTTTTGCAGATTGGTACGATCTCTTCCGCTTATGAATTAAAACGCAGCCTTGGTGCTGATATTAAAGATAATTCTTTTGAAAACGATACTCTGAAGTTAGGTTTGGATTTGATCGATAAGCCGACGACGGTGTATTCTCCCGTTCGCGGAAAAGGGTTTTCTGAGGAGTTGTTGACTCCAATCCAGTTGCCTAGCCTTTTGCTGTTAAACTCTTCTGGATGGCGTATCGATCGCGTTTTTCGCGTCGTGGTGCAACGGATGAATGGCCTGGCAAATGCGCCATCAGCTTCGGGTCCAACTCCGGAGGCTGCTCCAGATTATAAAAAATTTTCTGAATTGATGAACATTTTCAGAGAGCTTGAATTGCACGATGCGATCAATATTGTCGTTGATGTGCATCCTAAAACAGGAAAACCTGTATTCTCTATCGCGCTTGCACCGAATTTGGCAATGAATCATCTTTATGCCAGAGTTTGGGAGCTTCTTGATGTGGATTCCGGGACATATAGTATCCGCATGCTTCCTTATCACGGTGCGAAGAGAGAACGCAATGAGGTGCTCGTCGATACGCGATCGCTCCTGAGTGTCCTTTATTTCCTTTCTCAAGGAGTTAATCCTCCTCTTTGTGATGAAAAGAGCGGTAAGGTCACGGTCACTCTTGATGAAAATGGTAATTATTTTGATTGGTCGGAATTGCTTGACGGCATCATATCGATCAACAGCAAGCCGATTTCTACCAAAGATGATTGTGTTCCTTGCGGGATATACGTCTGCTATCGGGGTTCTTATTTCTACATTGATGATAGAGATTTAAACTCGAAAGCAACGTTCTCGCTGCTTTCGCAAGTCATGGCTTTGCAAGGCGGTTGCCCTGTTATTCCGGCTATTACGACAATCTCTTTGAATTAAGAGGTAAAAAGCGGTTCCTTGATTTTCAAATCAAGGAACCTGGAGGAGCCCTTCGTGATTTGAATCGGGATCGCTAGCATCGTGATTGTCATTCCACTCTTCCTGAGGCTGAGCAATATCGATCAATGCTTGACGGATTTTGTAGACAAATTGTGCGTCCTTTTTACCGTTTTCCATATACTCTTCTCCATACTCTGAAATGAAGCGAATTACGGCGCCTGCGGCATGTGGGCAAGCCATGCTGGTTCCACTCATTTTCATAAGTTTATCGCCTGGAGCATTCGATAGAATGTCCACACCTGGAGCTGCTAAATCAATTCCGGCTCCAGGTGAATAGACTGGATTATCGGGATGAACAGCTGTGCTGAAATTGGAAAACCAGGCAAGTGTGTCATCCAATTCTCCGTATGAACTCTTTGGTCCATTTCCGCCGGGCTTCCCATCTGTGTCAGTCATAGCGGAAACAGTCATCACTTCAGGATAAGAGGCAGGGAAAAAGTTGCTTCCTTTGAAATAATTTCTGTTATGGCCGTAGATATCCATGCTGCTGTTGCCTGCAGCGACTACGTAGACGATGCCTTTGTTGACGCTTTTTTGGATCGCTTCATGCATAAAAGTGCCATTTCCTAAGTCGCCCAAGCTCATATTGACCACATCGATCTGATCTGCGTGTTCAGTTACCCACTCGATAGCTGCGATGATGTCTGACATCCAGCCGGATCCTTTAGCGTCAAGAACTTTAAGGGCAATTACTTTTGTGCCGGGAGCGACTCCAACGACTCCGCGTCCATTGATTTTAGCAGCGATTGTACCGGCAACATGCGTACCGTGTCCGTTGTCATCTGTTTGCGCCTTAGAAGAATTAATGAAGTTAATTCCTAAGACCACGTCGATATCTGGGATATTCGGATCAACGCCTGTGTCGATGACAGCAACAGTCATTTCGGGGTAGATGTCTCCTGTGTCTGCTTTGATCCGTTTGACTCCGTTTGGGATTTTTTCTTCATTTTCAATGTTGGATTTAACAGGAATTATGCTGGTCGGTTCGATCAGGTGCATGAGGCGGTCTTGTTCGACCGATTCCACTTCCTTGTCTTCAAGAATCGATTTTATGTCTAAAGCTTCGTTGAGATTGATCACGTATCCATTTTTAAGAGAGCGGATCACGTGTCCTTTGGGAGCGTCAGTTATGGGACTGGCTGTTCTTTTAGTTTTAGAATTGCTTTTGAATTTGACGATGTATCGGTGCTCTTCCCCGTAAGCATGCGGGAATCCCATCGATAAAGCGATGATAAAAATTAAAAAGAATTTTTTCATAAAACAACCTTTTGAATTTATACCAAATACTTCATTATAGAGCGGGTCGTCAAAATTAGCTAAACATGCATCTTGCTGCTTCTTTTTCCCTGAGAAGATCATTTTCAGACTCGCCAACTGATACCAGCTTGCCTTGTCTTCCAAGAAGCTCTCCCTGGAAAAAATTTGTAATTATCTGCAATGTTAAACTCGCGGGCGACACTATCTAATTGAGGACACGCTCTTAATAACGTCTTTGGTCTTGAAGTCGTCGTTCAATGCGGCGTTGCTCTTCTCTTCGATACTCTTCTTCACGTGCTCTACGCCTTCTTTCTTGCAATCGGCGTTCCCATTCTCTCTGCTGCCGTTGTTTGTCCAATTCGCGTTCCTGGACTTCTTTTTCTATCTGTTTTCTTTCTTGAATATTTTCTTCTATCCGCTTTTGTTCTTCTGTAGCCGCATTCAGATGAAGAGAGAAGGGCAAAAATAATAGTAATAGACGATACATAACAGAATTCTCCTTGGTGCTGTTAGCTAATTTTTAATATAAAAAATAATTTTTATTTCTAAACTTTTTGTTAATGGCTGGCTATGAACCCTATTTCTATATTCAAATTCTGTTTCATTGTATAAAATAAACGAAAATGCTAGGTTAGCTCGGTATATTTCAAAATCCGATGCAAGAAAGGTTGGTACTGAAATGAAAAAATTAACAATTTATCAGACAGACGCTTTTACAAATACGATGTTTGGAGGAAATCCTACGGCAACAGTGATTGATGCTAGTGGAATGAACGATAAAGAGATGAAACATTTGGCAAACGAGCTGAAACATTCTGAAACAGGATATATCCTCCCCAGTGAAACCGCGGACTTTAAGCTTCGTTATTTCACACCCACAGGCGATGAAATCCGTTTTTGCGGACATGCAACTATTGGAGCAATGTCTGCGATGGAGCAAGATGGTTGGGTGAAGCACGGGGAAAAAAAGAAATTTCGTGCGGAGACAAACGCTGGAGTCATTAATTTGGAGATTGATTGCACTGCCGGCAAACCTAGCTTCAACTTTGAATCGCCGGAGGTCAACTTGGAACCGTTCACCGTATCTCTTGAACCTCTGGACTTTCCCGATGTAATCGCTTCCCCGATGATCGAAACAGGCAATCGTTATCTATATCTTGCTTTCAAAGATTTAGAGACCCTTGGGGGGTTGCGCCCCAATATGGATGAGGTGAAGCAATATTGCTTAGAGCATGAGATTGTCATGATCTGTGCATTGACCCCTTTTGCCATTGATCCTAAAAACCATGTTCATGCACGGGCATTTGGACCTGCTGTCGGCGTAAACGAAGATCCATTTACAGGATCGATGCAGGGAGGACTTTTCGGTTACTGTCGAGAAACCGGACTGATTAATCCCTCCTTGACCTCGATTTACACTGAGCAGGGGCATTTTTTAGGGCGTCCGGGGTATGTCAAAATAGACTATGACGATAATATTTATCGCTTATATGCGGAAGCAACTCCTGTATTTAAGACAGAAATGCAGATGTAAATTTATTTCAAAGTAGAGAATTTTTTAAAACAGTCACTAAAATTTCGCGACGGTTTTCGTCTTTTTGGAGCCAGTAGTCCATCCACTGATTCCAACGCTTGTCTCTGTTTTTTGTTTGTCTCTCTCTGATCTCTTCGTCCACGCGGGTCAGTTCTTGTTCCCTTACCTGAGTGAAAAACGCGACAATTTCCTGATTTTTGCGGAAAACCAGAGTCATGGCTTTAATGCATGCAAGGCCTTGCTTGCTGAAAAGAGGAATGCTTCTGGTATCAGCCTCTTCTTCTACTTTTGTTGAGTGCTCTTCGATAAAAGAATCAACCATGAGGTCATATTCCTCATCGTTGAGAAAGATGATTTTAATTGATTCAGCTGAAATGACTTGAGTGTTTTCACCATCTTGAACCACGATATTTTTAAAGTCTAAGGCTGCGATTTTTTCGTGCATTTTATACACTCTTTGTCCGCCTTCAAAATGGGTACGGACAAGCTGCTGGATTTTGCTGTCAAGCTCGCTTGCAGAATCGATTTGGGTGATGCAGAGGTCGCGACAGGTTCTGGTTGATATGAAATCAAAGTTATTGATCACGAAGTATTGAATCTTTGATTGCGAGGCAGAAGATGTTTCGGGAAGGGAAACAGCAGCACTCACATTCGGTTTTGTATGATCGATTGGAGGAAACATAAACTTTAACTCCTTAATTTCAAATCTATTATAACATCTTGAAATTAAAGGTCTGTAAAGAAATGTAAAATATTTTGTTAAGAAAAAAAACTGGTTCTTAATCAAAGAATGGAGGAAACTTTGACCAAGAACCAGTCCATATCGATTCCGGTTTGGAGAATATTCAAGCAATCTCTTAAAAAGATCTGTAAATTTACCTTATATCGGAATCAATATAAAAAATTCTAGAAATTTTCTAAAAAATGTTAAATATCTTAGTTCCAATTTGGTATATAGCGAATCAACTTCAAGAATCAGTTTTTGATGTAGAGGCCCGCTTATATCGCCTAATTTATTCAGATTGAGCTGCTTGACTGCAACTGGTCAGACAGGCGTTTCTTCGTAGATTTTTTCATAGTTGCGGCTTTCTGTGCCAAACCACTTTGCCGTTACTGTTTTGGTCTGTGTGTAAAAACGGATGGCATGCTTGCCATAGGCATGCAAGTCGCCTCTGATTGATCCTCTTGATCCTGTGAAACTGAAAAAAGGGAGAGGAACAGGAATAGGGATATTGATGCCAACTTGCCCTGTATCGACAAAGTGCTGAAAGTGGCGGGCGTGGTGGCCAGATTCAGTGAAAATGGCACTTCCGTTGCCGAAGGGGTTGTTGTTGATGATCGAGATGGCATGGTCAAGTGATGTCGACTCGAACAAAAGAAGAATGGGACCGAAAACTTCCTCTTCATAGATACGCATTTTGCGTGTGATTTTGTTGAAAATGGTAGGACCGACAAAATTGCCGTTCTCATGGCCAGGTACTTGGAGTTGACGCCCATCAAGAAGCAGTTCGGCTCCCTCTTGAAGCGCGCTTTCAAAAATAGAGAGTACTCTTTCTTTGGCTTCCGGCGATATTAGAGGACCCAGGTCGCTGGAAGGATCCAGACCTGGGCCAACCTTCAACTTCTTTGCTTTTTCAATCAGCTCGGGAATCCACTTTTTGGACTCGCCCACGAAAATCGCAATCGGGAGAGCCATGCACCGCTGCCCTGATGCTTCAAAAGCTGCTCTGGCAATAGCATTGAGAGTTTTTTCTTTATTGGCGTCCGGCATGACGACGGCATGGTTCTTGGCTCCCAAAAGTGCTTGCACCCGTTTGCCTTGAGAAGTTGCCCTTGCGAAAACTTCATGGCCAGCATGAGGAGAGCCAACAAAGGAAATGGCGCGGATCAGCGAGTGGTCTAAAAGTGCATTGACCACCTCTTTTCCACCATGTATCACATTGAGCACTCCATTTGGGATACCCGCTTTCTGAGCAAGCTCGGCAAGCATATTTGCTGTCGTTGCCGCCTGCTCGGAAGGTTTGAGAACAAAGGTATTGCCGGATGCGATAGCGATCGGAAACATCCAAAGAGGGATCATCGCTGGGAAATTAAAAGGAGTGATCCCGGCGCAAACGCCAAGGGGCTGCTGTAGGCTGTAGGTATCGATCCCAATCGAGACGTTTTCCACGGACTCTCCCATGATCAGAGAGGGGGTTCCGGCAGCGTATTCAACAACTTCGAGACCGCGAGTAACGTCTCCTTTAGCGTCGGCTAAGGTTTTTCCTTGCTCAAGTGAAATATTGTGGGCCAGCTTCTCTATATTTTCTCGGATAAGCTGCTGATAATTGAACATGGTGCGCGCCCTTTGGGAAGGAGAAACCTCTCTCCAATAAGAATAAGCGTTAAAAGCGGCCTGTACAGCTTGGTTTACCTCTTTTTCGGTACACATGGGAATTTCTCCAAGAACTTCCTGGGTAGCCGGATTGAGATTTTTAATTCTATGCGGAGAAACAGACTCGATCCATTCGCCATTGATCAAGAGATAGGCAGGTTTAAGAGCGCCGATTTTGGGGATTTTTGGATACATTGTTGTCATTTTAACCGAAAAACATTGATTAGGTTATTCATTATGCTCTTTTTTTGAAGGACAGAAAAGGCTGATCAATCCTGTGTTGTAGGCGATATTTCCTAAATGATTGAAAATATCTGTATAGTTCAAAGCTGGAGGGATTGTTGAAAGCGGGGGTTGAGTCATTTGCAGCTTTCCGATAATGCCTAAGCGGAGGATGTCGAGAGCAATGGTTGCGGCTTTAAACTCTGTGGATGAGTTCTCCGAAACCTGGGAGGCGATCGCATGAAATGCTGCATCTGATAGATATTCTCCTGTGGCTAAGAAAATCGTGATCGTTTTCCAAGCGCTTTCATATGGTCCGGAAGTTGAGGAGATGTCCAGGACTGAACTCCCGATTTCATAGGCCCATCCCGCAGCAACAAGAGCGGCAACTGATGCGTTATAAATTCTATACACTTTTTCTGTTGTGGACGCGTTTTGCCTGACTCCTACACACGATTGAGCAATTTCCCATCCCGCTGAAGCTGCGTTGCGTACTGAATAGTAGATGTTGTCAGTTAATGATTGAGTTCCCATGGGAACACTCCTTGTTAAATAAAATTCAATTAAGCGTAGAAATGCCGGCGTGGCGCATCTCGCGCGGGCTGTTGGTAATGATGCCGTCGACATTCATTTCTGCATAATGGCGCGCCTTATCCGGATTATCCACTGTCCACACCCAAACTAAACGTTGTTCGTCATGCACGACGCGCACAAGCTCGCTGGAAACAATCGAAGAATGCAAGGCATAAAAATTCGGGCGGTTTTCTCTATGGGGCTTGATTTTGTGAATGTCTTCGATGATAGCGATGATCGGTTGGCGAGGGGAAAGTTTGCGCACCTCTTCTAAAATTTTCGCAGATTGGCTGCCGATGATGACAGTTCTGCGGGGTTCTTTGTTAACGGCTTCGACAACTTTTTTAGCGAGGATGTTCGGGGGGGCTGAACCTTCTTTGATCTCTAACATAATGCCAGTACGGCCAAGCTCCGTATTTAGTAGGTTGGAAAGCGTAGGAATGCGCTGCCCTTCGAATTTCTGTGAGAACCAGCTGCCGGCATCGTAAGAATTGAGCTCATCCAGAGTTAAGGTTTCTATGGCAATAGGATAATGAGAATTGATTGTGCGGCACAGGAAGCGATCATGGACAACCACAGGTATGCCATCTTTGGTTAGATGCACATCGCATTCGACAAAGTCGGCTTCGACTCTCCCTGCGGAGAGAAAGGCGGATATGGTATTTTCCGGAGCTTCCTTGGAATTTCCTCGGTGAGCAATAATCGCGATGTCTTTGGCCGCGAGCAAAGAGGAGATGAAAATCAGGAAGACAAGAAGAATTTTCATACCCATCCTTTATAAAAAAAGGTAAAAACGATTTCAATCTCTTTCGTGCAGAATCCTTTCCGCAGATTCATTCGATAAGATGTGGCCGAAGTGGTAAAATTGCACGTCGGCAATCTGCTTGCAAAAGCTCTTCACTTTTTCGTCAGTATGTCCATACCGCAGACCCACAAAAGGGATTCCGGATTGAGAACAATACTCTTCCACAGGGATAAGGTGGGAATATTTATCATTAATGAACATCACAGAACTTGGTTGATATCCGGAGATTTCAAGAAATTTGTGAAGCGCTTCTCCTTTGTGCGTTGCGGCAGTGAAGAGAGATCCTTTGTGAAAAAGGACTCCGCGCTCGTTCATAAAAAACACTTCTTCCTGAGTGGGAGCGGTCTTTGAAAGATCGATGCCGACAGATTGCAGCTGCTCCGCTGTTCGATCCGATAGAGTGAGGTCCCGGGTCGTCAGTCCCATCACTGTGTAACCTTTTCCCTGGAGGTCTTTGACGACCTCATCGATCCCAGGCTCCACCAATTTCACAAATGTGATGTGTTGGATCGCTATCCACTCTTTGAGTGCTGTATGCAAAGCGTTATGGTTGCTGTAGCCATGGGAAAAGTATTCTTTGATTCTATTTTCAAACCATTGGTTGCTGCCAAGTTCTTGCACAGGTTCGATCAAAGTGTTGTCAATATCGAAAACGACCAGCATTCCAGGTTCGAGGTGACCGTAAAGTTCATCCATGCGGGATGTTTCATAAATTTCAGCCGGGAGCACCGTTGCCCAGAACAGTGCAAATAGAAGGAATGTTGTGTTTCTTACAAATTTCATTTTATGCCCATCTTATAAAGCTATACCGATCGTGATCCAAAAATTGGGAATTTGACAAGGATCAGATATAACTAACTTAGCCTTGCAAATCAAGAAATTTTGTACTAATATTATTTGCTTTATGGAAATTTTATCGATCATCATCAGCGCTCCTTCAATTTTTTGGGTGCAGTTAGGGCTGATCCTCTCTTTGACTGCGATCATGGGCATTGTTGTCCGTAAAGTCTTAGGCCATCTTGTTGGGATGGAATCATTGCCGGAGTGGCTGCGCACTTTGTGTGATTCGTTTTATCTTCCTTCCTCCTGGTTAGTTTGGGGCTATGGCATCCTCCTTCTTATTCAGGCGATGGTTGGATCCACAGATCTTTTGATTCCGGCCAGCTTCATCGCGAAAATTCGCCAGCTTTTCTTTCTCCTGTTTACTGCCTGGATCGCGTTGCGTTGGAAATCCCGTTTTCAAAAGAAGCTGGTTAATCGGGTGAGCAGCCGTAAAAGCGCAGCTCAGGATCAAGCTCTGATCCAGGCTATCGGAAAAGTTTTCACGGTGTTTATTCTATTTGTGGTCGGAATGATCGTGCTTGACATTTTCGAAGTGCAGTTGACAGCCTTGTTGGCATTTGGCGGAATTGGCGGCGTGGCAATTGGCTTTGCAGGCAAAGATATTGTTGCCAACTTTTTTGGAGGGCTGATGATCCATATCAATCGCCATTTTGCAATTGGTGAGTGGATCCTTTCACCGAATAAACATTTTGAAGGAGTTGTCGAGGAGATCGGTTGGTACATGACGCGTATTCGTACATTTGCCAGACGTCCCACATATATTCCCAATGCGGTCTTTATCGATGCAATCATTGAAAATCCGGGTAGAATGTACAATCGGCGAATCAAAGAAACTGTCGGCGTGCGTTATGCTGATGTGAAAAAAGTCGATTCCATTGTCAAAGAGATCAGAAAGATGCTGGAAACGCATTCAGCGATTGATCGATCAAAATTTTTATTCGTGCATTTCATGAATTTTGGAGCTAGTTCACTGAATATAGAGGTGTATTGCTTCACTAAAACGACAAATTGGGGGCAGTGGCGCGATATTCAACAGGATGTCCTTTTAAAAATCGCAGACATTATCGAATCTCAAGGCGCTGAAATCGCACTTCCAACCACAACAGTTCATTTATCAAATGATCCTGATCAAGACTCAGGACTTTAGGATCTATTCGAGCACTTCGGTTGCGTAAGCCTTCAGTCCGTCGTCGATAATGCTGATCATATCGATTTTCGAAGGGCAGACAAACGAGGGCAGAGCAAAATCCTCGCCGTCCACAGCTAAAAATCCAAGTTCCTCTGCCATGTCGAAATCCTCTGACATCACTGCTTTGACTAACTGCATGGTCGGGACATCAAGCTCCATGATTTTGTCATAGAGAGTCGGGTCGATGAATGCTCGGTGCTCGCCGTGTTGGCTAGTGGTAAAATCGTATTGCTTGTTTGTTGAATCGATGTGGCCTGAGTAATAGGCTCTGCTGTAGCTGTACTTGTTGAGGCCTAAACGGAAAAAATGCAGGAATTCTCGCTTTGTACTTTCGGGAATGGCGCAAAAAGCGTAGTGATAGAAGCCAAGATAATCTTCCGATTCCACCTTTTTCCCTGTTAACGGATCACCTGAAATCAGCCGCACATACCCCTCCTTAATGCGGTTTGAAATCAGCGCTTCAATGGGGAATCCCTCACGTACTCTAAAGTAGCCGGTACGTCCAGAAATGATGCCTGGCCCAGCAATGCCGATCACTCTTTCAGTTAATATTTTTCCCGTTTTCAATAAATGGCCGATGGAAACAACATCGTGGACATTAAGCGTCCATACAATATCTTCCACTCCTTGAATGGGATCGATTCGATCGATGTGAAGTGAGTGGGTGCCCAAAGGATGGGGCCCTTCGCCGGTGTGCTTCTCTACGTCTTTTGCTTCGGTAAACGCTCTGGATTCCGTTCCTTTTCGATAGATAAGATGCACCTTGCCATCTGTCATTTTGGACAAAGCGGTCAACCCTGCTTGAAATTCTTTTTCCTTTCCTTCTACCTGCATTTCAGCCGGAGGGACGAAAGGAGCCGATTCTACAGCTTTCACAAAAATATTGCGTGGCGTTTTTGCGGGATCGGCTAAAAGGTTGAAGGGGCGTTGCCTGATCCGTGTAAAAATACCGCTTCGGAGAAACCGATCGACCAATTGCTCTTTGGATGCAGAGGCAACGTCGATGGATCCGTGATTGATTTCCTGCTCTTCAGAATCAAGCTCTATGATGATGTCGATGAGTCTTCGTTTCAATCCTCTGCGCACTTCGGCGATTGTTCCTCCTGCAGGAGAAACGAAAACCCTCCCTTCGGTTAGCTTGTCTTCGACAAGAGGCTGCCCAATTTTGACTCGATCTCCTCTTTTTGCGAGAAGTTTGAAACGGATCCCTTTGAAAGGATCTAAGTTGAGTGAAAGGGTTTTTGGCGTTTTATTCTGCTTGGCTTCTCCGCTTAAAGTGAGCGGTTGAATGCTTCCGGCAGGCTTCCCTGAGATGGGGATATCCAATCCTTTGGTAACTTTAATATGAACCATGGCTCCTCTTGATCAACGGTTGATTCAAAAGGTAGCGAATTCAAAGGGTTTTTTGCAACGACTTCCAAGAGTTACCAATACAAATGCCAGGCGCCATCGCAAAAAAGTCCGTGTCCTTGGAGGGTGATCCGCTCGTCATTTTCCTTCATTTCCTCGGCAGGGGCGATCTGGTGAAGGAAAAGTCCTTCATGCACCACGATTTGACCTGGCGAGTATTCGATCAAGACCGGCTCTTCTTCCTGCGAACGCTTCTCCAATTCAGAGCGCGGCAGCTCTTTGACGTCCCGGTAGTGGATATCCCAGCAAAACATCCCTCCTCCTGATCCCGGCAGGGCAATGGGAAGTGTAATGCTTAAGGGGTGAAGTTGATCGACGTTTTTATAACGCCAGGAGAGTTCTTGAAATTGAAGATCGAAGTGTACAGAAGCGATGTTGAATTCGAACACTTCAGAGAAAAGAAAAATGTGGAATCCCGGATATCCGTAATTTTCTTCATAAACAACAGGTTTGCCCGTTTCCTTTTCAAGCACTTCAGCGACTTTCTGATAGAGAGAATCGAAGTGCTCTTTGAGCAAAGGATTGAACCGTTTGGCTTTCATCTTATAGAAAAATTCTCCCTTTTTTCCGGCATCCAGATAGCTGGCCGCCCCGAGTGTATAAAAGGGTAGATCTCCTAAGCGAGGCTCCCACTTGTCCTTCAGGGAATGGAGCTGCTGCTGAATCTGCAGGCACTCTTCAGGGAGTAAACAGTCGTATTGAGAAACCATTAATGGCCTCTACTCCGATTTTAAGAGGTATTTTAAAGCAGCCATCACAGCAACGCCAATGAAAATTCCGGGAGCAAGAAAGAAAAGGGCAAGCGCTCCCCCTCCTAAAATGACTGTTTTGGCCAGCCCTTGCTCTTCAAGGTGGGAATTAAAATCTTTCACATAGCTGATGAACTCTTTGGAAAAATAAAAGCCAACGACTAATCCAACGAGAATTCCGCCATTGAAAGGCTGCCCCAACATCCAAAGAATACCGATGATCAGTAAAACAAAAGCAACAGTATCTTTTGTATTATTGCGCGCATACTCTAATATGCTTTCGATATTTTTGTTTTTTTTGAGGTTTTCGATCGTTTCAGAAAATTTTTTTCCGCTCTCCTCTTTCGTTTCTTTTTCAACGATGATCTCCTCTTCGTGCTCTTTTTTATCTGACATCATCCGACGGGTTCCTCCTAAATAATTTTTTATATAATTTCCTTATATACTGTGAAAAGAAATTTGTCACTATAAAGAATTTGTAGAAATAAGGTATCATTTATCTTTTTCGAATTTTTGTGGCAGAATGGACGCATGACGAAAAACTGGATGATCTGGATCAACAGGGCTCTTTTGGGCTTAATCATGATTTTTACGTTTCTGGCATTTTTTTATTTATGGAAACGTCCTTCGCAAATCCCTATTCCTAAGTTATCTGAGAAGAAAATGATCCTGCCTGAAGGGGCTTTTGCAAAGACAGAGGAGGAATACGATCGGATCGGCCCTCCCCTTCTGCAGTTGAAATTCTTTCCGATGACTCTTCAGTTGCCCGATCTTAGGAATGTCATCGTCTACTATGGAAGGAATGAAAGGCCGGATGCTAATGAGGGGGAGTCGCTTCTGCACTTTTCGATCACAGGGTCGAAAGACTCCGAATCGATTCCTCCGGGAGAGCCGCTGTACCTGGTTTATGATAAGGACCAGCCGCGGATCAAATACGTATTCAGTCCGAATAATAAAGAAACATCCCTTTGGATTGAAGCTGTGCCTTTGGATAAAGAAGCGTCAGTCAGTGTTTCCATGCGCAATGAGTATGGCCAGGTGATTCGAAAGCCTGAACAGTTTGCCCAGTTCAATTTGAAGGAGAAGCAGATGGCCCGTTATGGGGCCAGCCGCTGGGAGATCGGGAAATGGAAAGTGGATGGGACGCTGCTTGCGCGGCAGAGGGCGCGTTGGTATGGCAAGGATCTTTTTCTTGAGAGGCATGGCGGCGAGGAATACAGAGATAAGCTCAACAAGCAGAGAATCGATTTTGGCGAAAAGGATGAGCTTTATTCCATCTATCTGGGGGAGGGGGACGGCGCCGCTTGGATCGGAGGAAAATGGAAGCAAGTTTCTGCAGGGGAAGATACACAGAAATACCCTCTTTTAGTGTTGAGTAAAGTGGAAGATCGCTTGTTGAAATTCGATCTTTGGGATGTCGGAGGCAAAGGAAAGGTCTCGTTGAATGTGATCAAATCAACCGAGACAGCCGCTCCAAGAAATTTGGAGAAAGAGTTTAAATTTGTCGGTGCCCGCACAAGGTCCCAGCTGATGTTTGAAGTGAAAGGGGAGCGGATACTGATCAGTCCCAAGGATTGGTATTTATTTACGGAAGGAAAATGGGTGAAGCTTTCCACTCCGGAGCAGATAGATGCTTATGTTGACAGGAGAGTCACAGGTCCTCTGTTTGTGATCGACGAGATTTTTCGAGACGACGGAAGGCAGCTTCTCGTTGGATTGATTTATAATACGGCCCGTACAGACGTCAAGCTTGTGGAAATCCCGCTTCAGCAAGGAGCAACACCTGTAGTGAAAGACTCGCCGAAGCCTCTCCCAAGGAAAAATGTTGAGGAAGCAGAGGAAGAAAAAACGGATGAGGAAGGCGAGGTTGAAGAGGTGATTCCTGAGGGACAGGAAGAGTACATTGAAAAGATCAGGGAGCGGTACAAAGGCAAGATCCCTGAAGAACACATCGAAAGGATTAAAACATTACGCGGCTCTTTTGACAGAAAGAATGGGCAGTAGGCAAGTGAGATATCGGCATATGACTTATCGTTTAATTGGATTAATATTTTTAATGAATTTGATGCCTCTTTCTGGGCAGACAATCGCTGAAAAGAAAGCGGGAATCGCTTCAGGAGGCAGTGAGCTCGGCCCGGAAATGCAGAAATTTTTAGGCGAACTCAATAGCGAGCTTCAGGAAAGACAGGCAGTTTTGCACAGCTTGCAGAACAGGGTAGTTGAACTGTACGAGCAAGATGCCCCAGAGGAATCTTACTATGATCTCTTAGTCCAGATCAACGATGCCAAGGAAAATATCCGCATCCTTCAAGAGAGCTGGCGGGAGATGGTGACAAAACCTGGTATGCAGGATGAAGGGTACGCTCTTTGGCATCAGCCTGATACAAATCTTCAGCAGTTGATTATCGATTATGGTTCTCTCGATTTTGTCTACATGATTCCTCCGGATATCGCCTCGATTCAGGTCAGCATTAGCTCAAATATTCCGATTCCTCATGCTTCTTGGGGAGAAATGTTGGAGCAGATCTTGCTTCAAAGCGGAGTTGGCATTAAGGAGCTGAATCCTTATTTGCGTCAGTTGTACAGAATCAAAGATGATTTTTCGACTGTCAGGTTGATCACAAGCAATCCCATGGATCTCGAAGCGTATCCCGGGAATGCGCGTGTGAGCTTTGTCTTTTCTCCCGAACCGATGGATGTCAGGAGAGTGTGGTTTTTCCTAGAGAAATTTACCAATCCTAATAGCACGGTCTTGCAAAGGGTCGGCCGGGTGATCATGATCACCGCTGAGGCGGATGCTGTTAAAGATCTCCTCAAAGTCTACGACTTTGTCACTGCAAACAAAAGAGAATTGGAATATAAGGCTGTGCCCCTGTTTCGCGTAGAGGCAGAGGAAATGGCGAAAATCTTATCGACAATTTTTGAAGAATTTATTGAAGAAGAAGATGTCCAGGAAGCAGCGCCGCTTGAGCCTGGACAGAGGCAGGGAGCGGACAATCGCAATCGCCCTCCAATCCGGCAGCCGCCTCAGCGCAGCAATCGATCAAACGGGCAGCTGAGAGGAGTTTCTGCCTTGACTGTGATTGCATTGCCCAAAGTCGCTCAGGCCGTTTTTCTCATTGGAACTGCGGAAGAGATTAGAAAAGCGGAGGAGATTATCCGAGAAGTGGAACACCAAGTCGGTGCAGCTAGAGACAAAAGCATTTTCTCTTATTCCGTTAAACACTCCGACCCAGAAGATTTGGCGAAAATCCTATCAAAAATTTACGAATTGATGATTGCCAACAGAGTGGGTTTTCAGACACAGGACCTTGCACAAGTGGATCAAGAGCTTCAAGAACAGCTGAGGAATGTTGAAGAGCGTGCACGGCAAGAAATTCAGGATGCTGTCAAGCAGGAAAGAGAGAACCTTGAGCGCACCCTGCCAATTCCAAGTTATTTTACTCCTCCTTTCTATCAACAGGGCGGGTATTCAATTAATCCGCGGCCTATTGAAACGCAGCCAGGAGTACAGAATCGGGAAGTTAATGTTGGGCGTGATAATTTTATCGTGGATCCCAAAACAGGAACGTTAATCATGGTGGTCGAGACCGACATTTTGCCTAAGCTCAAAGAGATCATTGCCAAGCTTGACGTTCCCAAGAAGATGGTGCAAATCGAAGTGCTTCTTTTTGAGAGAATTTTGCAGAGGGATATCTCTTACGGATTGAATTTGTTGAAAATCGGATCGGCCGCTTCGCAAAAACATCGGACGTCGACCGTCTGGGCCGGCGGCCTGGACCAGTGCGAGGCGATTGCGGATGCAAGCACCATTGCAACTTGCGGCCGCGGTGTGATCGACTTTTTTATCAGCCGGAAAAAAACAGATAGCGGAATTCCTGCTTTTGATCTGGCTTACAAGTTTCTGATGAGTCAGGACAATGTCTATTTGACAGCAAGCCCTTCTGTGGTTGCGATCAACCAAACGGAAGCTGTCATTTCTATCCAGGACGAGCGGTCGATCCTTGTTGGAACCAATATTACAGACAGTGCAGCTGTTCCAGCGCAAAATGCTTTTACAAGAGCTCAATATGGAATCACGATTCGCGTGACTCCGATTATCCATTATTCTGAAGATACAGATTTCGGTGATCCAGAAAATTATATCACTTTGAATTCGGAGATCACTTTTGATACGATCCCTCCATCGCAGCAAAACTCAAGCCAACCTCAGGTTAACCGTCGGCAGATCATCAATCAGGTGAATATTCCCGATGGCCAGGCGGTAATCATCGGCGGCTTGCAGCGAAAGCAGGGAAGCGATATGTGCGATAAAATTCCATTTTTAGGCGAATTGCCGGGATTGGGCAAACTCTTCAGTACAACACAGTTAACCGATGAGGAAACTGAACTCGTCATTTTTATGACTCCGAAAATCATTTCCGATCCTCGTGAGGATTTTGCGAAGCTGCGCAAGGAACATTTGTGCAGAAGGCCGGGGGATCTTCCCTGTTTCATTGCTAAGTTGAACGAAGCTCTTGAGTGCGAAAAAAAACGTTGCTTACAAGGGTACATGACAATTTTATTCGGACCCAAAAGGCCCAGGTACATCTGCGAGGAGGATGAATGGCATGGCAGATAATGAGGCATCCGATGAAGATCAGACACTGAGGCGTGTTCTTGGAGGGGAGGATGTCAACCGATCCATGGCAGAGCAATTTGGCATGGAGATCTATGATGACCTTACCGGCTATTATGCCCCAAGTGAAGTTTTCAAAATGCTTCCTTATAGCTTTGTTAAAAAACATACGCTGCTTCCCATCAAGGAAGAAGAAAACCTCATAGTCGTTGCTGTCTCCGATCCTCTCAATCTCGATCCTTTGGAAGAGATCAGAATGTTGCTTGGGAGAGAAGTCAAAGCCGTGTACAGCCCCCGGGAAATGATCGAGCTTGCCATTGGCGAACGGTACGATGCGGAAACAGGAGCGGCTTCAGAATTTATCGCCTCCTTGGCAAAGGGAAGGGAGGAGGGAAAAGACGACGAAGTTGAAGTGTACGACCTGTTTGATACGTCCAGAGAGCAATCTCCAATCATCAAGCTTCTCAACTTGATTTTGACAGAAGCGATTCAGCAAGGGGCTTCCGATATCCATTTTGAACCTCAGGAGTCAGGTTTGCGCGTCCGTTATCGAATCGATGGTGTTTTGCAAACCCGCCACTCTCCTTCTCCTGAACTTCAGGCGCAGCTTCTTGCCCGTATCAAGGTGATGGCGAAAATGGATATCGCCGAGCACCGTTTACCGCAAGATGGCAGAATTAAGCTAAGGATGGGAAGGCGTGAAATCGACTTTCGTGTCAGCACAGTCCCCATCACCGGCGGCGAAAGAATTGTTCTCAGGATCTTGGACAAGGGAAATGTGGTGATTGGCCTGTACTCTTTAGGCATGCTGCCGGAGGTTTTTGATGAATTTAAGCGGATGATCAAGCTTCCCGAGGGGATTCTTCTTGTGACAGGCCCTACGGGAAGTGGTAAAACAACAACTCTTTATAGTGCCATCAATGAAATCTACAGCGATGAAACGAACATCATGACGATTGAAGACCCTGTCGAATACAACTTGAAAGGGATTGCACAGATCGGAGTCAAACCGAAGATCAACTTAACATTTGCTGCAGGGCTTCGCACAATATTGAGGCAGGATCCCGATGTCGTGATGGTGGGGGAGATCCGAGATCTAGAAACAGCGCAGATCGCTATTCAAGCATCGCTGACCGGTCATCTTGTCATGAGTACGCTGCATACCAACGATGCCCCTTCTGCGATTACGCGTTTAGTCGATATGGGGATCGAGCCCTACCTTCTCTCTTCGACGATTGTCGGTGTTCTTGCACAGCGCCTCGTCAGACGTATTTGTCCTGATTGCTCCACTGCCTACAAAGCATCTGATGACGAAATCAAGTCGCTCGGGCTTGCCCGGTCCGATTTGAATAACGGGCAGTTATTCAAAGGAGAGGGGTGCAAGGAGTGCTTTGGCTCGGGCTACCGCGGCCGCCACGGCATTTACGAAATGATGGTGATCAACAATCCGATTAAAAAGCAGATTGTGAAAAGCCCGGATGCCGTCGAATTGAGAAAGATCGCCCTTGAAAGCGGTATGTCGAGTTTGCTTTCTCACGGTTCCCATCTTGCCGCTGCCGGAGTTACGACAATTGCGGAAGTTCTTAGGGTGACAAGAGGATTTGAGGAGGTGGAGTAATGCCTCTTTATGCGTATCAAGCCATTGATTCCAAAGGGAAGAAAAAAAACGGACTTATCGATGCCCACAGTGAAAAAGATGCTCGCAGCCGCTTGCGTGACCAGGGAGTGATGGTGGCTTCGATCGAAATGAAGCAAGGCGCAGTCTCTAAAGAGAACATGAATGGCGATCAGCTTCTTGCCTTTACGATGCAGCTTGCTCAATTGGTCGGCGCTGGCGTGCCCATTTATGAAAGCCTCATTGCCCTTGAGGAGCAGTGCAGGCATGAGCGGTATCATCGCATTTTGCTTAGCTTATGTGAACAGATCAAGGCGGGTAAGTCCCTTTCGGCAGCTATGGAAGACTTTCCAGCGACTTTTGATAAACTCTATTATTCAATGATTCGTGCTGGAGAGTCCTCAGGGTCATTGGACGTTGTATTGGAAAAATTAGCAGAGCTTTTAGCTAAACAGTATAAATTGCGCAAAGACATCATGACTGCAATGATTTATCCTGGTATTTTAGCAGGTTTCTGCTTGGTTCTGATTATCATCTTACTTGGCTTTGTCGTTCCGATGATCGAAGGGATATTCCAAGGCAGGGAACTTAATGCGTTTACCGCTTTTGTGATGGGCTTAAGCCACGCTTTCCGCGCCTGGTGGTGGGTGTATGTTCCTGTGGTTTTTACTTTTGCCACGTGGGCGTTTTTCCGATTGCGCACTCCTGAAGGAAAATCGTGGTTGGAAAGGCAGCTGCTCAAGATCCCAGTTATCAAGACATTAATGGTGCAGGCTGCCATTGCGCGTTTCACACGCACAATGGGAACTTTGCTGAATGGAGGAATGACGATGATCGACTCTTTGAAGATTGCGCGCAACGTGATGTTGAATGAGACTTTGGAAAAAGAGGTAAGGAAAGCAGAAGGAAAAATCATTGAAGGAAGTTCCTTGAGTAAGGAATTGTCTAAATCGGAGTGGATCCCTCAAATGGTTTCGCGGATGTTGGCAGTAGGCGAGGATTCTGGAACAACAGTTGTGATGTTGAATAAAATTGCTGATATTTACGAGGAAAATTTGGAAAAAACACTCGACCGTTTGATGGCGCTTGCGCAGCCGATCATCCTGATTTTTATGGGACTGGTGATAGGAACAGTATTGTTGGCAATCCTTTTGCCTTTAGCAGATATGAGCTCGTTTTCATTGTGAAGGGAGTGATCGACGTTTTATGCGATAAGCTGCAATTAAGCAAGGACAGCTTATCGTTTGCAGACATAACAAATCATACATTGCATATTCCGCCGAAGCGCAAACGGGTGTGGAAGGTTGAATTAAAAGTGAATGGCACCACGCTTTACTTGATGCTGTTTCCCGTCCATCATCATCAATTTCCGGGGATAAAACAGCTTCAGTATGTTATCGAAGTGTTAAAATCGCTTAAGCTTAGATTCAGCGATTTTCCAAAAATCCTCGGATATTTTAGGGCGGAGGATGATCGTGTTTTGTACGATGTTGCTGTTTTTCAGAAAGTGGAAGCGGATTTGATACAAAATTATTTTGATGATTGTTCAACAGAAAATCATCAAAAAATTTTCGTGTCACTTAAGGCTTTGGGGAGGGCTTTAGCAGAGCTTCACATGAAAAAAGCTGTGTATCGCAGATCACCGCATAAGAGATTTCTGGAATTTTATGATTTTTGGATCAACGATTTTAAGGAAAAATTTAATCAATTGCATTTACAGCACGAAGCGGGGTTTTATCTGGAAAAACTACATCAGTGCCATTTAGAATCCTTTTCCATCCCTTTTTTAACCGGCGTGATCCATTTAGATGCAGGGCCGCAAAATTTAATGTATGATCCGGAGAAGGGGAAAATTGTTTTTCTCGATCTCGAAGGGATCTCGTTGTCGATCAACAAAAAAATGGAAGGGGAGGGTCCGGTATCCCTTGATTTCGTGAAGACCTATCATTTTTTTATCGAAAAGTTGAGAAGGAATGGATTACCGAAGAAGGCCATTGATTTCTTTGTCGAGAGCTACAGGTTATTTTCAGGAAAACATTTTCCGAATGAATCCCATCTCGTTTATTTTCTGATGTTAGAATTGATTAAGGATCTTTGTTTGCTGCAAAGAAATGGGATGGCTGGCACAAGAATTGCCGATCGAAAAAAAAAGCGGTTCGAAAAGCTTTTTTCGGAGGGAAAATTTTGGATCTAGAGAAACGAGCTATCCAATATTTGCTGCATATAGACTGCATCTTTCAATTTCTGAATAGCTTCCAGATCTACAGGTTCTTTAGAAACACTAGAGATAGCCTGCTCATATTCAGCTTTTAGCTGAAATGCTGGGGGACGATTTCGTCCCAGTCCTTTGATCAAAACATTGATGACTTTTTCATCAATCCCTTTTTCCTGAAGATTTTTTCGTATGGCTAGGGCTTCTTTCGATGAAGATTCTACAGGAATGGGGCTTCCTTCATTAGACGTTTGCAATTCCGGCATTTCTCCCCCTGATAAGACCATTACAAGGGTAAGAGAGATTGCAAACACATCTGCTCTTTTTGCTTGAGCGATGCCTCGATCTGAGATGTCAGTAGGATAAAAAGCAGGAGTGTAAGATTGTGCTTTTTCGTTAATGCCTGATCCGCCCCAATCGGCAAGTTCGAACCGTTCGGGATATCCTTTGTCTCCAAGATGCATCAAGCAGTTTTCAGGTTTAATATCTCCATGAACAACCCCAAAAAAGGGAGATCCACCATAAGTATGGGCGTGTGCTAGGCCACTGAGAAGCTGCTTACAGAGATCTAGGCGGGTTCTCTGCGGAAGAGCGTTGAAAATCTGCATTTTGGAGTTGCTGGAGTCTATACTGCCATCTGCTAGATCTGTTTGATAGAAGGCTTTCTGAGTTTCTCCCGTATTGATCGTGGTTACTTCCCTTGGGGCTGATTGGATTCCCTCTATTTTTTTATCTGCTTTCCCATCTTGTAAATATAAGAGAACTTTATGTTCATTGAACAGCTTTTCGTTTGCTTTTTTATCATGCGCCTCTTTCATTGCCTCGAGCTTTGCTTTGTTAATATTCAATGTTTGAAAAACCGCTCCATTGGAGCCTTCACCAATCGCTTTTTGTAAAACGGAAAGTTGACCGCCTTCGCTTATTCTCACTATGTGTTTTCCGACAGCTAGTTGCTGAGGTTTGGTTTTTACTTTGCCATCTTCTCCAATTTCCAATCCTTTTTGAACAACTTTCAGAATTGTACTGGGCTTTAAACCTGTGTTCAATCCATCTTTTGTTTGCAGCTTGCCTTGGTGTTTCCCATATTGTTCTGCAATGCGATTATAGCGTTCGATCGCTTCTTCACGCACATGCGCTTCCTGTTGCATTCTGCCTATTCCGCCCTCTCCTTCTGCGAGTTTGCGCGCTTCTCCCCTGGAAATCCCCAGCCGCTTCGCAAGGCTTCCGATATTCACATCGTAAGTGTCGCTCCCTTGTTTCACTCTTACATAGCGCGCCTTGTGGAAAAGACTGGAACGCGTTGGTTTGCCGTTTGAATCGATTTTTTTTGCAGCGATGTTGTAAACGTGATTTTCAGTTAAGCTCAGCCTTGTTTTTTTCTTGCCTTTTCCTGCACCTTTAATAAATTTCCCACGACTCTCGGCTACAGCTGTCTTACTTCCAAATTGAACTGTTTGTCCTGTCTGCCCTGTTGGTCTTAAACTGCTCATAAATCACCAAGTAAGGTTAATTTTATTTTCCTAAAATTATTATAACATAAAAAAGTTTTTGTTTTGTTTTTTTAAAAAAAACATTATTAATAAATGATTAAGATGATAGCCTTTGAACGCTTGTAATTTAGGTGCGATCCCACTAAAATTAGAAAAATAGAGATTATTTAATGAGGAAGCGATGAATACAATGACCGTAAAAAGACGCTACATCACCTTAATTGAAATGATCATCGTCATCACGTTGATCGGGATCATTATGGGAGCGTTGGCGTGGCGTTATACAGGAGCGCTGGACAAAGGAAGGGCATTCAAAACGGAGACGGGAATGGCCAGGTTGGAGACAATTTTAAATCTCGCTGTTGCCGAACGCCCAGGGCTCATCGATGATATCGATTCCGAATGGAAAAAACTTGTGGAGAAGTCTTCGCTTGTCGATGATCCTAATAAATTGATCTATGATGGCTGGGGAGACGAATATGATGTATCGGTCGAAGGAGGGGAAATTATCATTCGATCGGAGAACTACGAGAACTACAGAAGGGAAAACCCTTAGTGATTGTCCGCAGGCGTTTCTTGACGCTGATCGAAATGTTGATAGTCGTCTCGATTCTGCTTTTTGTTTCTGGAGTGATCGGATTCAATATCCGCAGGGCGTTAATGACGCAGAGGTTTAACACAGAGACGGCGCTTTTTGTCGATTCTATCCGATTGGCTCAGGATATGATGCTGATTTTGTCCAGAGATGTCTATCTAAAGGTGCGTCCTTGGTCGCAAGATCAAGGAATGGAATACTTTATAGAGGTGGAAGGAGGTGTTCCAAAGGAATGGGAGAGCGTGATCAAGCGGTCTCATCGTGTGATGGAATCTGTTCATTACATCAGCTTTGAAAGGCAGGATTCTTTCCCTTCGCAACCAGGCATGTTGGAGCTTCGTTTCCAGTCCCGAGGATCAATGATGAGCAAGGGGGAGTTGCGTTTTTCTTCTCATGAGGATCCGTTTACAGGCGCAGCCATGCGGCGGGCAGTTTGCCTGAGGGGGCATCCTCAGGCGATCACCAGCCAAATCGTTTCCCAAGTTCCTTTCAGGGGGGAGATGTGGACAGCTTGCAAAGGCAGTGAGGAAGATGAGAATTTCTTTAAGCAGTTGACAGCTTATATGGTAGAGGAGGTCTTGCAGGATCAGCCCAAGAAAAGCGGGTCGAAAGCGGAAAAGAATCATGATCAAACGCAGTAAACGTCCTATTCTCCTGCTTGAAGTGATGATTGCGATTGCTCTCATCGTCATGGCGGCGATCCCTTTGATCTATCCTTATTTCTATTTGCTGCGCACGCAGCGGCATTTTATGGATAAAGTGGAGCTGGATCACGCGGTGAACTTGCATTATGTCAATCTCTTAGAAAAGTTGTATAAGAACGAAGTTTCCTGGGCTTCAATTGTTAATGAGCTGGAGTTTTCCATTTCTCGGGAAGAGCTGCAATCACTTCCATTCAAGGGGAGTTATCGTTTCAAAGTGGAAAATTTTAAACCCAAAGGGGAGCCTGGTGCGGCGTTGACTTTGTATCTAATTGGCTTAGACTACCTCTTTGTTTCCCCATCTGAAGAAAAAAAGGGCTTAAAGTATCACTACGATCTGTTTATCGCGCGCGATTTGGGGGATGGACAGCTTCCACAGGGTGATGAGGAAGAGGAACAAGAAGAATCTGATCAAGAGGAATCGTCATGATTGTTCGCAGGCGGTTTCTCACCATGCTCGAACTTTTAATCTCAATGACTTTGACAGCGATGATTTTGGGTGTGTTAACCTATTTTTATCATGAAATGACGTTGATGGGAGCTGCGCTCGATCGCCAGCAAGAGAAAAATTTTGAGGAGAGATATGTTGAACATCGCTTGGGAACAGTGCTTCCTCATACGATTGCTCCTTCAGAAAAGAATAAGGACTTTCATTTCTTCACATCAACGAGTGCAGCAGCCATCTCTATGGCTGGCAGTCCTAGTTTAGTTTTTGTCTTCGACAATTGCGTTCAGTCTGACAAGGAAATGGCTTATCTGGTGATTGGAAGGATCATGCTTGACAGCCAGGGGCGCCTTTTGTTGGTCACCTGGCCATCTGAAAAGCGGTGGGTGGAAAATGAACCGATTCCGCAAAGCTATGAAGTCTTGATGAAAGGGGTTAAGGAATTGAGTTTTTCTTTTTTTGTGCCTCCAATCAAAGGGAAAATCGATTTGAAAACCGGGAATCCGCGCAAAGAAGAGGAACCTGATCCCTTTGAAGGAAGTCGGGGTAGTTGGATAAGCGAATGGAAGGCTGAGTGGCGGCAGCTTCCCGCAATGATCAGGATGCGCGTTGTCGTTGAGGCTGACGGAAAAGATAAAGTGCTTTTGTATGCGTTTCCCTTTCCGCATGTTAAAGAATCGATAACCTATAATAATTAGCAATATTGGGATAGCTTCATGAATGTATTGATTTTTGTCATGTCGATGCTGATGCTCTTGGTGATGATCACTTTTGGGCGCCTGGAAAGCTTTCGCAGCCACTCTTTTGTGCAGGTGAAGTTCAAAGAGTATATGAAGCACTCTGAGCGCGACTACATCAATGAATCTGCGATGAAGCGCTACCGCGATACAGTTGCGACCAGATCTGAAAAAAAAGAAAAGGAACAGAGAGAAAATAGCAAGGCAAGCTCTAAGCTGAGTTTCAACATATTTGTGGATAAAAAAGAGAGGGATGGCAATCCGCAAAAACTTGCCGTTCATTTGAATACAGCACATTATTTAATCGATTTTTTATATAGAGATCAGGAATTTTATCAGAAATTGGAAGCTTTGCGGCCGAATTTTGTCTCCGAGATGTTGTCCGCTTTGATTGTGCAGTCGGAATCTCTTCCTAAAATCAATCATGTCAAAGAACTTGCGACAATTGATCTCAAGGATCCCGAGTTGAACGATGCGTTTACGCATATGCTTGCAGGTGCATATGTCGAACCTCCCAAAGGGGAGGATAAACGTCCAATTAAGCTGCGGAACGGCTACTATTCGTTGCAGGATTTCATCACTGTTAAGGAAAATAAGCTGGAATTGCGTGTTTTTTTAGCTTCCAGGCAGCTTTTGATGGTTGTTTACGGGAATCCTTCCCTTGTCAACGAGATTATTAGGGTGCGTTATCAACTTTATAAGAGCGTCGTCAACAACGTGATGACGGCGGATCAGGCGAGAGAAGAATTTAGAAATACATTTGGTAATGAGGCTCTTCCCTTCGTTTCACAAGGCTTTTTAAATTTCGATGTTTCAAAGACTAATCCAAACCTTTACCGTTAGCTATTTTTATAAAAAAAGTGTTATATGATAAGGGATCATCATTAGTCATAGGATGGTTTCCTTGGTGCAAACGCGTGAATCTTCCGGAAAGAGTAAACCTTATGGATCTAAGAGGGATTCTAAAGGGGTAAATTTTGCGATCTATTCCCGATTGGCGACGGAAGCGGCTTTGTGTTTGTTTCATTTTGATGATCGTCGTCCGTTTAAAGAGATTCCCCTCGACCCGCAAATTAACCGGACAGGTTATGTTTGGCATATTTATGTGGAGAATCTACCCCGTCGCCTTTGCTATGCATACCGTTTTAAAAAAGGTAAAGGGAAGGTCTTTACTGACTATTACGATTATCAACGGCTGGTCATAGATCCTTATGCCAAAGGGCTGGCAACTTCGTCTGTTTGGGGAGAGGGAATTGGAGAGATGCCTCTTGGCCTGGTTGATGAGGAATTGATCTTTGACTGGGAAGGGGATCGACCTTTGAACCTTCCTCGCGAAGAGATGATGATTTATGAGATGCATATCAGGGGATTTACCAACCATTCGTCAAGCAATGCTCTTTGGCGCGGGAAATTTTTGGGAGCTGTAGAGAAGATTCCCTATTTAAAAAGTCTGGGTGTCAATGCTGTTAAATTGATGCCTATCAACGAGTTCAATGAGCTGGAGTACTTCAGGTACAATCCATTAAATGGGGAAAAGCTGGTTAATTATTGGGGATACTCCCCTTTGCATTATTTTTCTCCCATGAACAGATACGCATCCATTGATGAATTTGGGCAATCGATTCTTGATTTCAAAACGATGGTTAAGGAGTTTCATCGAAATGGCATTGAGGTGATTCTCGATATTGTTTTGAACCATACAGGGGAGAGCGATCAGGAACCCTTTTCGTTTTTTGGCATCGATCCGCAAACGTACTATCTGTTTGATGATCAGCATGAAAAGATGGATTTCACAGGCTGTGGCAATACGATCAACAGCAATCACCCGATTGTGCGGGATTTTATCAAAGATTGCTTACGCTACTGGGTATCTGAAATGCATGTTGATGGGTTCCGTTTCGATTTAGCCGGCGTGATGTTCAGAGGAGTTCATGGGGAACCTCTTAAGAACCCCCCATTGATTGATGCCATTTCCAACGATCCGATCCTTGCTGCAACTAAGCTGATTGCAGAGCCGTGGGATGCTGCGGGGCTTTATTTGTTGGGTAAGTTTTATCCAAGAGAGGAAAGATGGAGCGAATGGAATGATGTTTACCGAGATGTGGTCAGGCAATTTATTAAAGGGGATAAGGGAAAAAATCGAAGCTTTGCTACCAGGTTGTGCGGTTCGGATGATATTTTCGGAAGGAGCCGTACGCCGCGATCCAGTGTGAATTTTATTTCAGCACATGATGGTTTTACCTTGCGGGATCTTGTCACTTACAATCAAAAAGACAACACATCTAATGGGGAAAACAACAGAGACGGGCACCCTGCGAACTTTAGCTGGAACTGCGGAGAGGAAGGGGAAACCGATGACCAGGAGATCAATGACTTGCGGGTCAGGCAAATGAAAAACTTTCATTTGGCTCTCATGCTGTCGCAAGGCATTCCGATGCTTTTAATGGGAAATGAGTATGGACACACCCGTTTCGGGAATAACAATAGCTGGTGTCAAGATAATGAGATGAATTGGTTTCTCTGGAATGAGTTGGAATTGCAGGGAGATTTTTTTCGCTTTTACCGGATGTGTATTCAATTCCGAGCACGTCATCCGCAATTGAGAAGGGGGCGTTATTTGACTCCAGAGGATATTGTTTGGCATGGCAAACAGCCTGATCATCCGGATTGGGATGGGGATACTCAATTTCTTGCCTACTTACTAGTTGATGAAGTGCAGTCGCATCATTTGTTTGCCGCATACAATCCGAGTGCAGAAAATAAGGAAGTGACGCTTCCTCAGGGGGAGTGGAAGCTTATTGCCGACACGTCATTAAGTTCGCCTGATGACTTCCGGGATGAGGAGGAGGCGCCTTTTCTGCCAAGTCAGGAGTATTTGCTAAAGCCCTACAGTATTGCATTGCTTCAATGCTAAATTTGTATTGCAAAATCTAGGTGTCATTTAATATATTCCTCTGACGAATCCACAACAATGAGCTTTTATGAAAACAAAATTCATCCTCTCTCTATTCTTACTGACATCTTGCATTTTTTCTTCTTATGCTTCAGGGCCTCATTCCGAAGTTCTATCCTCAAAATTTGAGAGTTTGGATTCAGAGGAACATGTCGAAACTAAGTATTATATTCATCAAGAAAATCTTTGAGATATTTTCAAATGTTGTGTTTCGAATCCTTAAGCGCACCCTAATTTAAAAATTCTTTTAAGCTACTTTTTCTTTTTCCAGAACCTCTTCTCCATCTTTAAAGACCACTCCGTTGATTACTTTTTCAATCATTTCACAACCTTTGAGTTTTCTCCATTTTTTCTCGGCTGTAGTAGCCAGCTTGAATACCATTGTCAAAGTGGCAGCCACTGAACCGCAGCCTTTGGTTTGCCTTGTCCGGTGTCTTATTGTTGCAAAAGTCGATTCAATCGGGTTAGTTGTCCTGACGTGCTGCCAATGGATCGCCGGAAAATTGTAGAAGGTAAACAGTTGCGCCTTATCCTTCTCAAGACAAGCACAGGCTTTGGGGTATTTGTCTCGGTATGTTTTTAAAAACACCTCAAACGCCGCCAGTCCATCTTCTTTGGTAGGGGCCATATAAATTTCATGAATGGCCTTTTTCGCATTCACTTGAATACTTTTGGGCATTTTATCCAGCACATTGGCCGTTTTATGCACCCAACACCGCTGCTGCTTTGTCTTCGGAAAAACTTCCTCTATTGCCGACCAAAATCCAAGCGCACCATCTCCTATCGCAAGCTCAGGAGCTGTACACAGCCCGCGCCGCTTCAAACTCTCCAATACCTCTGTCCAGGAAATTTTGCTCTCTCTATAACCATTGTGGATCGCCACAAGTTCCTTTTTACCATTAGGAAGAGCGCCAAGAATCACGAGAAAGCAAATTCGGTCATCTCCAAGACGAACATTGAAATAGATCCCATCTACCCAGATGTAAGCGTAGCGCTTTCCTTCAAGAGAGCGCTTGTTCCAGTCTTTGTATTCCTGCTCCCAAGATTGTTTTAAACGAGTGATGTTAGCTGCGGATAATCCTTTCGCATCCTTGCCCATGATCGCTTCAAGTGCATCCTGGAAATTGCTTGTAGAAATCCCCCTGAGGTAAAGAGCTGGAATCACCGCATCAAGAGATGGCACCCTCCTTAGATATTTCGGAAGAATTGCGCTTGAGTACCCTTCAGAGCTCTCTTCTCTGTTTCGAATTCTAGGTTGCTTCACTGATATCGGTCCGATTCCTGTTTGTACTTCTCTTTCAGGGAGGTAGCCGTTGCGGACAAATTGTTTTCTTCCCTCGAAATCCCTCCTGCCTTTCATCGATTCCAGGTATTCATTGACTTCATTTTCAATAGCCTGTTGAAGCAACAGGCGAGCTCCTTCCCTCAATGTTTGTTCCAGCAAGCTGTTCATTTCACTTGTTGCGTGAAATTTATCCAAAGAAATGACATCATTCTTCATGAGCGTATCTCCTATAATTTTTTTTGATTCTAAAATTTCATAGGGTACGCTCTTTTTATCTCAAACACAACTTTTGATCATATCTCATTTTCCTCTCTGAGAGTTTTAAAAAACGTATTCATTTTGAGAGTAATGCTTGCATAACGTTTTACAATCGATGAGAGATAAGGAGTTAATGCAGCTGGCAATACAAGTGGAGTCTTTCCATTTGCATAGTCGTTTAAAACTTCATCAAAATGATCCTTTCCAAATACTCTGGAAATGATCCAGGAAGTCAAAGTCGTTACCACATAGCAACGATCGTAATTTTGGTGGTTTTGGAAGAATTGCAACTCTTCCTTTGATAGTGCAAATTGGAAACTTGTTGCAAGGCTGAAATCAGAAAAATAGAGCAGCTCACCATCTGTCAAAATGTTGTGAAAATGAGCGTCAAAATGTAACATCCCTTTGGCATTTATGAATGCGACGGTGTCTTTAAGATTGTGTTCGACCATTTCAATAGCTTTGTCAATAGAGCCGTCTTCTTTACTCAATTGTTGGCGAAGCCAGGTATTGTTAGCAACGGTGATAAAATGACCCAGCTGAGCGGTTGAATTTTGACCCACCCTGAGTAAACAATCCCCTTTATATCGAGGGGGTAGAAATGATCACTCAGGAGTATTTCATGGAAATTCAAATTTTAAGAAAACAAGGAAAGGGAATTCGACAGATAGCCAATGAACTATGTTTGTCGAGAAACACAGTAAGGAAATATTTAAGATCAAAGAAGCCGCCAAAATATCACTCAAACCAGAAGCGGCCATCGAAATTGGATCCATTTAAAGCGTTTCTTGAAAAACGGATAAAAAATGCCGGGCGCCATTTTATTCCGGCTACTGTTCTGTATCGCGAGATCAAAGAACTCGGCTATCAAGGAGGGATTACAATTTTGCGAGACTGGGTAAGAAAAGGAAAAAAGCAAGTAGAGTTATACTGCTCCCCGTTAAGAGGTTGTATGTGAATTAAACTTTTAGGTATAAATTAGCGCATTTTTTGAATATGTGGGGGCTAAAATGCGCAAACCTTATCCGGATGACCTAACAGACAAAGAGTGGGAGCAAATCAAGCCACTTTTAACCAGCTCAACTTACCGTAATGCCGGCAGGAAGCCAAAGCACTCTCGACGGGAAATGTTTAATGCTATCTTTTACCTTTTGAGAACAGGATGCCAATGGAGACATCTCCCTCATGATTTTCCTCCATGGACAGCTGTACAGGGCCAATATTCTCGTTGGAAAAGAAAGGGAGTTTTTCACATGGTTCACGATTATTTACGTAGAAGATTGCGAATTCTTCTTGGTAAAGCCGAGGATGCAAGCGCGGGTATAGCAGATAGCCAGTCTGTAAAAACAACAGAAAAAGGGGGCTTAAGGGCTATGACGGAGGTAAAAAAATCAAGGGTCGAAAAAGGCATATAGTAGTTGATACCTTGGGTTTCATCATAGCTGTAGCAGTTGGGAGCGCTTGCTCAGGAGATCGAAATGGGTTTATACTGCTCCCCGTTAAGACATAAAAGGAGCTAAGAGAGTAAAATAACTATCTAAACTATAGGGTTTTACTCATGAAACGAAGAAAATGGACTCCTGAATTAAAAACAAAAATTATATTGGAAGGATTAAGGGGTCGTCCCCTTGCCGAAATTTGCACTGAATACGAAATAAGTCAGGCTCAGTTCTACCAATGGAAGGACTGTTTTCTAAACAATGCGAGCCGAGCGTTTGAAAAAGGAAAATCAGACCAAAAGGAAGCACGTCTTCAGAAGCAAAACAATCGTTTGAAACAAGTGGTTGCAGATCTTACTCTCGAGTTAAAAAAAAACGACGAGGAGTGGTATCTGTGAAGAGAAAACGTCCTGAGATAAGAAGAAAAATCGATGATGTCCTCGCCGAAAGAATTGCTCAGATAAAAATGGAGCACCCCTTTTGGGGTTACAGGCGAGTATGGGCAAGTTTGCGTTATAGAGATGGAATACCGTGCAATTTGAAACGCATTTATCGAATTATGAAAGAGCGAAATCTTCTTTGCGCCAAAAAAATGAGGCCTAAAACTGCTGATAGACATCATCGACCGAAGCCCAAGGCGGAAAAACCTAATCAGATATGGGGAACAGACATGACAAAAGTTTTTGTCGAAGGCGATGGCTGGACTTACATAACAGTTGTACTTGACTGGTACACGAAAAAAATTGTGGGGTTGAAGTCTGGAAGGCGCTCTAAGTCAATAGACTGGCTAGAAGCATTAGACCGGGCGCTTAACACGCAATTTCCAGAAGGGGCCCGTGGCAAAGGACTAAAACTTGTCTCAGAAAACGGATGTCAGCCCACTTCAGAGGCTTATATGCGTTACTGCTCAAAAGTAGATGTAGAGCAAATTTACACAAGCTACAACAATCCAAAGGGAAATGCAGAGACCGAGCGATTCATGCGCACCATGAAAGAGGAGCTTTTATGGCTAAAAGAATGGAGGTCTTCAGAAGAACTCTCAAAAGAATTGCAAAGTTGGGTTCTGAAATACAATTCCGATTACCTGCACTCTACTTTGAAATACCGATCTCCAAATGAAATGGAAAAACATTATTATAAATGTGAGGCTGCTTAATGCGAGCGCCCCTGATAGGAAGCATTGAAGGAGAAATCAGATTGCGGTCAATGCCGAGCGTTAGCGAGCTGAAAGGCAGCATTTACTGCAATATGAGAGCTTCGAAAATTCCTGTATCAGGGGGGCGAAAACTCTCTTAGTTTTTGCTTGATTAACGGGTAGCACTACACGCTGATGTTACCTTGTGTTTGCCGGACAATGGTCGTAGAACACCACAAGATAAGCTACTATTTCCAGAAGGGTATTTGATTAAATATTCTTAATAGAATGGATTATGATTGCTTTCAGTTTAAGAACCCTAGTTATCAGGGCGATTTCATGAAAAAGATTTGACACCCAGCACTTTTAGCAAGTACTCATCATCCCAACCTGCCATCTGACGTTTAATCTCAATCCCACATTTAGCAGTCTTTTCCTGCTTAAGAAGATTCAGCGATAATCTCCTTATCATCGACATGTTTTCAGCTATATTTCCTGCATTTGCGTTCTGTTCATCCTCCCTAAAAGCTACGTCTAAAATCCAGTGGACACAATTCTCTATGCCCCAGTGCCCTCGTATTATATTGGCGACCCTTAATGCATCTGCCGACAAACTTGATATGTAATATCTCCTTTCAGTCGAAGTCGATCGCCCAGGTATTATGCGTTCACTCTTCACCATGATCAAGGATTTTAGGTTTTTCCACTCTTCTTTTTGCTGCAACCAGTCAATGTCTTCTGTAATGTATATCTCACGCATTTCTATCCGCCCGTGTGCACAGTGTTTTGACCCTACAGCGTTACATAAAACACCTTCAAAATCAATTTGCTCCGCTTGGACGAAGTAGTTTTCCACCTCATCTGAAAGATGGCCTTGATTGCCCTTTAGAGCCAAAACATAATCTCCACTTTTGTCTACAATTTTTTCCGCGATTGCTGTTTGGCAGCCCATCGCATCAATCGTAATCGTGGCTCCCGCAACATCGATCATATCCAACAACTTCGGGATGGCCGTTATTTCATTGGATTTTCCATCTACTTTTAGCTGCCCCAAGGTTAGGTTGTGTGTCGCAGCCCAGGCGCTTACAATGTGAACAAATGAATGAGGTTCGCCTTTTTTCGCAGTTCCCCTCTGGGCTTTACCATCAATGCTTACATTGTGGCCATCAGGCGTGTTTGCGCCGATTTTCGATCGTACCCATTGCACGAAGCATTGTTCCAAGGCAACAGGGGATAATAGGACAAAGATAGTCCAAAAGGTAGTGTAGGATGGGACGTCATCCTCAAGTGCAAGGGTGCTCGTTAGCCAGCGGCGCTTGCGCTGCGCATACATCGCCACAGCCTTGAGATCATTGGCTCCACTTATCACTGCGCAAATCGTGATAAACAGAATGTCTATTAATCGATACCTTATGCTACCTTGTCGTCTGTAATCGTCGAGGCAGCCAAAGTGTTCTTCAAGTGATTTTCTAAAAGCGTTGCTGGTGTCTTGATCAAGATCTTCTTCAGTCATATCCATCTCCTTGGTGGGGTTGACTAAAGAGTCTAATACTAAAGAATTTAGTGTATCAAGTATTTTTCATGAAATTGCCCTGCCCTAGTTATGAAAAAAAATATTTTTTTAATTTAATAAATAGGGCTTCTAGTTTTATTACGAAAATCCTCATGGTTGAATAAGCAATAGGCCAAGATTGAGATTTTTCTTTGCAAAAGTTGTTCTGTAAGGTTCAAACGTTTCATAAAGCGCTTGTTCGGCAACCTCTGCGATGTTTCCATTGTTATAGCTAAAATGATCGTGCAAAAGACGATAGGATAATTCCAGGTCGAGAGCGACCAGCAGTTTATTAACGGTTTGTCCTTCTGCTGTGAGTCGGTGGTAGGTATCTTCCAATTGTTTGGTGGCCTTGTTAAAAATCGAAATGACCCATTCTTTATTTTTGATTGTCGTTTCTGTTGCCTGTTGTCTTTGTGTAAGCCGTTCTTCTTCAGGTGGTAATGGCACGCAGCAAGGATCAAGGACAAGAGGGCGCAAAAATAGAGCACGTAACAAATGACTTATTTTTTGCTCCGCTGTCCATTTTTTAAGAGTGACATTTCCTGTTGTGCTCGGAATTGATTGGATGAGAGGAAGTGCTTGGGCATAACTGCTGCCTTCAAAGGCTGATAAAAGAGGAAAACATTCGGAGAAACCTAATGGGTTTTGAATAGCTTTTTGATGATAGTCTACATAAGAGTGAATTGCCAAACTAAAGTTAGTAAAAAAATCATCCCATATTTGGGTTACTCCAGCTGTTGTCTCTTCAAGCCCATGTCGCGGAGTTTTGGCTTTGCATTCAATGAGTTCCAGCTTGCCTATTGGATCAATTACCAGAAGATCGCAGTTTTTTCCTTCATCGCTCTTTTCCGGCAAAAAAATCACAGTGCCTTTTGACCTAATCTGGGCAGCAGTTTTTATTTCCCCCAATAAACCGCAGCATGCAATTGCAAATTGTTCTAAATTAGAGCTATGGGTGCATAAGTTATGTGCTTTTTTTGAGAGCTCTTCCCATGATTCGGTAGTTGTACTTGCATGAATAGCTTGAAGACGGTCTTCAAGAAAGTTTAGAGGCGCTTCATTAGATTGAGGATATTTCGCAAGATAATCCATAATCGGCTGATAGATCCATGGATTGCAATAAAAATTGAATAATTTACGATCATGGACAGTATCAAGAGGGGTAACAAAGAGTTCATAAATGGTTGGAAATGCAATCTGTAAGAGCCTTTTATTTACCTTATATTTGTCGAGAAATTCTCCTATTGTGGGACGAAAGAATTCCTCTATGAAATTTTCGATTGCCTTGTCATGCATCTCTTTGAGAGTGGGGAAGCGATTTTGAAGCTTTTCCATCAGCCCATACATAACTTCTCTACTTTTAGGTAAGCCGATGTATTTAACGATGAAGGAAAGTCCTTGCAGAAAGACGTTTTTTGCCTTGGGGAAAAGACTTTCGTGTAGATTATCAAACAGGCTGGTGAAAAATGTTTCTACATTAGGAAGTGCAAAAAACTCAGGGTGAAGGTGTAGTTCTTTCGGAATATTGTTCTGATCAAATCGTACGCAGTATTGCATGAGTTGTATTAGATAGTCGAGCATGTGTTCTTGTTCGCTAGCATTAGTCGTATTGATGCTGTTACTTTTTTCGCAACTTACGACTCGGACGAAATCTTGAAGCGTTTGGTTGAAAGGTTTTATATGCAAGGATGATCCTCCCAAAGATATCATTACAAGAAAGAAAACCTTTTATCATGATTTCCAGGTGTTTGTCAACAAAAACAATTGACATTTACCTTAATTATATCTTAGTCTTATACCAATTTTGAACAGGAAAAATGAATATGTCGAAAAACAAGCGACAAAAAATATCAGAAAATCTGATTCGAGAATGGCATCCCGTTAAAAATGGAGATATGGATCCAAATAAATTATTTGCAAAAAGTGGTAAACGTCCTTGGTGGCTTTGTAACATGTGCGGTCATGAGTGGCAGGCACCGATATACCACAGATCAAACGGTACAGCCTGTCCTAAATGTAAAGCAAAATCTGCATGGACTAAACACTTCTCCTCCATATTGAAAAGTAGGGGTTGTCTGGCTGAGCAACAACCTCATTTAGTGCTTGAGTGGCATCCTACGAAAAATGGGGACTTATCACCGGAAAATGTTACTTCTTCTAGTGGAAAAAAAGTCTGGTGGCAATGCTCAAAAGGTAAAGATCATGAGTGGGAAGCGACTATTTCAAACCGAACGAAAGGAAGAGGTTGTCCCATCTGTTCCGGAAGAAAAGTGGTTTTATCTAACAGTCTATCAACAACGCATCCCAAAGTAGCAGATGAATGGCACCCAACAAAAAATGGCTTTTTGAGACCATCTGACGTCACTTATGCCAGTCATAAAAAAGTATGGTGGCTGTGTTCAAAGGGGCATGAATGGATTGTAGCTGTTTCAAACAGGACAAGTAGAGGAAAAAGTGAATGTCCACATTGTTTAAAATTGGTTATAGGTCAACGACGAATAGCATCATTAATCAAACGTGATGGATCATTAGCTGAAAGATCTCCTGAAATTGCTTCCCAATGGCATCCAACAAAAAATGGGACTCACACACCGTCCGAATTTACAGTAGGTAGTGGATATAGAGCATGGTGGCGCTGTTCTAAGGGACATGAATGGTGCGTTCCTATTAGTGCTCGAAAAAATCATGGTTGTCCTAAATGTACTTACCAGACGTCTCAATTGGAAATTCGCATTTATGTTGAGCTAAAGAGTATTTTTTCGAAAGTGATGTGGCGTAAACGTGTGGCTGGGCGTGAGTGCGATATTTTTATCCCAGGATTAAAATTGGCTTTTGAAGTTGATGGATATCCTTGGCATAAAGACAGGGAAGACCAAGATAAACTTAAAAATACTCATTTCTATACAAATGATATAACTCTTGTACGGTTAAGGGACGAGCGTCTAGGTACTACTGGTGAGTATGACATTTTTTATCGGAAAAAAGAATCTCATTTACAAATTATTGTTCGTCTTTTGAATTATATAAAAAAAGAATTTTATTTTTCTGCTTCCGAAACAAAAAACATAGATGAGTATCTTTCCAAAAGGAAAATTGTTAATGAAGAACTTTTTAAAAAAATACTTAATGATGTATGGAAGGTACCTGAAGAAGAGAGTATAGCTCATCTCTTTCCTGATTTAGTTTTAGATTGGGATTATAAAAAAAATAGTTACTTGGCTCCAAAGAGTTTTTCTCCAGGAAGTGAAGTTTCGGTCTATTGGAAATGTAAAAATAATCCTTCTCATGTCTGGAAAGGAAAAATCAATAGTCGTGTCAAAAGTAAAGGCTGTCCATTTTGTTCAGGAAAGCGTGTTTCTGTTGATAATGCGCTTAATACATTACACCCTTCCCTCGCTCTTCAATGGGACTATGAAAAAAACAGACCCCTTAAACCTTCTGAGGTAACAGCAGGAAGCAGCAAAAAGGTTTGGTGGAAATGTTCTTGTGGTTTTTCATGGAAAGCATCTGTTTGGAGAAGAGTTCAAAGTGGAAATAAGGAGTGTCTTGAATGTTATAATAAAAATAATAGAGGTAAAAATGGCATTAGAAAGGCCGTTCTCAATAAAGGCTCTTTTGTTGATAACTCTCCATATTTAGCGAAAGAATGGCATCCGACAAAAAATGGTTCGTTACTCCCGTCAATGTTAAGTTGTGGAAGCAGTATTAATGTGTGGTGGAAGTGTCCCAAAGGTGATGATCACGAATGGCAGAATAGTATTGTTTCTCGTATTCAGCATCCCACTTGTCCTTACTGTTGTGGTAAAAAAGTTTCTTTAAAAAATTCCCTAGCTTATTGCTTTCCAAATTTAGCACAAGAATGGCATCCGACTAAAAATTCTCTAAGCCCTAAAGAAGTTACAAAGTGTAGTGGCAGAAAGGTTTGGTGGAAATGTCCAAAAGGTCATGAATGGGAAACCGCAGTAACAGCACGAAGAAAAGGAAATGGATGTCCATTTTGTTCAGGAAAAAAAGCTAGTAGTTTTGACAACTTTGAATTGTCTTACCCCGAGATTGCTAAAGAATGGCATCCTATAAAAAATGGTGCGTCTACTCCATCTTGTTTTCGTCCTAATTCTAATGTCAAAGTCTGGTGGTTATGTTCTAAAAATGCTGAGCATATGTGGGAAACTTCCATTGCAAGTAGAACGAGAGGTACTGGGTGTCCATTTTGCGCAGGAAAAAAAACTTCGTCCTCTTATAACCTTGCAGTGATAAATCCTTCTCTATCAAGTGAGTGGAATTATCAAAAAAACATTTCTATTTCTCCTAGAGAGGTGACTCCAAATTCAGGTAAAAAAGTGTGGTGGCAGTGTTCTATGGGACACGAATGGGAAGCGACTATTAATAATAGAGCGAAAGGCAGGGGGTGCCCAATTTGTAAAAAAAGTCAATTTAACAAAACAAAAAAATCATAGTTTTATGCCTAAACAAGCTACCGAGAAAAATAATCTTCAAACAACTCATCCTGAAATTGCAAAAAGATGGCATCCATCTAAAAATGAAACTAAGAAACCAATTGATTTTACATACGGTAGTGGCAAGAAGGCGTGGTGGATTTGTAACAATTGTTCAGAAACTTATGAGGCAACAATTCAAAGTCAAACTAGGGGTCATAGATGCCCATATTGTTCTGGTCGAAATTTCCGTCCAGGTTACAGCTTTGCTGACTTATTTCCACATTTTGTTTTAGAGTGGCATCCGAGGAAAAACTCATGTAAACCACATGAGATTTCCCCCTATAACAGTCGCAGAATATGGTGGCAGTGTTTAAGAGGTCATGAATGGTTAACAGCTTTAGGAAATAGAACAAGATTACAATCAGGCTGCCCTCATTGTTCTCCCGCAACATCTAAAGTCGAATTAAAATTCTTTGCTGAAATAAAATATGTATTTTTTACTGCAGTTCAGAGAAAGATTATAGATGGGATTGAATGCGATATCTTTATTGAAAAATATCAATTAGGGGTCGAGGTGGATGGTGGCTATTATCATCAGGGTAAACAAGATAAAGATAAGAAAAAAAAAGATAAGCTATCTTCGTTAGGTATTAATATTTTCAATATTAGAGGTTCTAGTTTAGAAAAATTAAGTCCTAGTGATATTTTATTTGATGAATCAGGAACAATCAAAAATCAAATGACCAGTCTCCATAGGAGTGTAAAAGAGTTCATACATAAAACGTTGCAAGTAGTTGAACTTATCGAGCCTGAAAAATCAAAAGCTAAAGAATATCTTCAGAGCTCAAATTTAATGAATGAAGCTTATGCAGATCAATTGATTCAGAATTTTTTACAACCAGATCAATCTTTAGATAAAACTCATCCCGAATTATGTAAGGAATGGGACTTTGAGAAAAATGGCTCTAAAACCCCACAAGCCTTTACATTTGGATCTGGAATAGAAGTTTGGTGGAAATGTCAACAAAACCACTCTTGGCTCGCTACAATATTAAGTCGCACTAAAGCTAATAATGGAAAGGGAAGCGGATGCCCTTTTTGTAGAGGTTATTATCCTGACGAATGTAATAACTTAGCAGTGCAGAATCCGCAACTTGCTTCAGAGCTACATCCTTCTAAGAATGGGAATATCACAGCTTTCACATTAACCCCTAGGTCTAATCAAAGGATTTGGTGGTACTGTAAGACTTGTGAAAATGAATGGGAAGCTACGGTTTGGAATCGCCATAAAGGATCTGGTTGTCCTGTATGTGCTAACGATGACAGAGCAAAATCTCAAAGGAAAAAAACTGTGGAAAAAAATGGATCTTTAGATAAAACACATCCGTCAATTGCTAAAGAATGGCATCCAACAAAAAATAATCATCTAACTTCTTTAGAATTCTCAGCTGGAAGTAATCATGCGGCATGGTGGAGGTGTAGGAGTGGGCATGAGTGGAAAGCTAGAATAGCTGATCGATGTTTAGACAATAATGGATGTAAAATTTGTAAAGGAAAGGAAGCCTCTGCTGAAAATAATTTAGCCTTGAGTAATCCCGAAGTCATCTGTGAGTGGGATTTTAATAGAAATGCTCCCCTTTCCCCATTTGATGTTTTGCCTGGGAGTGATGTTGAAGTCTTTTGGGTTTGTCCAAGAAATCCTTCTCATTCTTTCAAATCAAAAATTTACGACAAAACACGATCCAAAAAAGGTGGCTGTCCTTATTGTTCTGGAAAAAAGGTTTTACCGGAAGATAGCCTTAAAATAAAGCACCCTGAAATTGCTGCTGATTGGGATTTCTCTAAAAACGAGAGAAATCCGATAAACGAATTGCCTGGAAGCGCAAAGAAGGTGTGGTGGATGTGTAAAAATGGACATGAAAAATATAGCGAAATTCGTGGTCGTGTTTCTTCAAAAGGATGTCCTTCATGCAAAGGAAAGTAGAGAGCCTTTTGGTTGTTAATGCTTGTTATTAGCTTCTTCAATTTTAGCGATCAACTCCTTCAAAAACTGCATTGCCTCTTCATGGCTGCTCATTGATGAGGTTAGTTGGTATGAATTGCTACCTATTTTGGCTCGAGGCCAATAATAAGAAGTAAAAGGAAAGTGATCCACGTAAAACTTAGTGGCAGCGGCCAAGTTAATGATGCAACCATCGCATTCATAGTAATAAGGCTTGCACTGAGGGAAATAGTTTTCTTCGGCTTGATACATTATAGCCGGAGGGGGCGGAGGTGTATAAATCATATAAAGTTCTCATTTTTAACTCGTGTTTTAAGTGGTATCATCCACCACCTATCCACCACCTAAAGAAAATCAAAGGCTTGGGAAAAACGAATAGATCTTCGTAAGTCTTTGATTAAAAAGAATCTGGGTGAGAGGATTCGAACCTCCGACCCCTTGCACCCCATGCAAGTGCGCTGGCCAAGCTGCGCTACACCCAGATAATCGTGAATGAAAAATTAAATCGCGTGCAATCCCTCGAACTGCAAATTAGATTTCTTGATATCGCGCTCAGCAATCTTCGCACATTCCTCAATAATCTTCTCTAAAGAATCCGCTGGATCCACCTCAGCTGAATTTAAATCCACCGCAATACTCGCCGTAAATGCCGTGCCGCCACGAACACCTTTGGCCTTAAAATTGGCAAACAAACCCTCTTTCTTCTTGGAAATACGGGTAAATCGAATTAAGTTGTTATCTTCAAGACTCATTTTTCTACTTCCTTAAGATGAGCGTACATGTTAAGATTTCCACCTATTCTAGTCAAGGAGTGATACCTGTTATGATTCAAAATTTGAAACTCAACAGCCATCCAATAATGTGCGAAATTATATTTTGAATTATGGTCGATATACGTACGAGCAGTAAAAACTGCATGATCGAACCCTCATGGGATCAAGTGCTTGCAGATGAATTCAAAAAAGACTACATGAAAAACCTCTCAAATTTCCTCGTCAAAGAACGCTCCCATCATTCAATCTACCCTCCTAGAAATCTTGTATTCAACGCCTTTAAACATACGCCCTATGATAAAGTTCGCGTTGTCATTGTCGGACAAGATCCCTACCACGGACCTGGACAAGCACACGGTCTTTCATTCAGTGTGCCGGAAAACGTTCCTGCTCCTCCATCTTTGCAAAATATCTTCAAAGAAATTCACGACGATCTCGGACTTCCTATCCCAATAAAGGGAAATCTCGTTTCCTGGGCAGAACAAGGCGTTCTTTTGCTTAACGCCGTTCTCACAGTTCGTGCACATAGCGCCAACTCACACCAAGGAAAAGGATGGGAAAGATTCACTGACTCTGTCATTGCAAAGCTTTGCCAAAAAAAAGATCCTCTCATCTTTGTTCTCTGGGGAAACTACGCGAAGAAAAAAGTCGAGCACGTTGCCGAATTCAAAGAACATCCGGCATTAAGTGTGCTCACAGCTGCACATCCCTCTCCTCTTGCTGCTCACAAAGGGTTTTTTGGGTGCCGACACTTCTCAAAAATTAACGAGATTTTAACCCAAAATAAACTCGATCCTATTAATTGGATGTTATAATTATTTTTCAACCCTCGCCTCTTCTTTTTTATTCAAATATATACTATAATATAGGTGAAGGAGAAAAGTATTAGGTATTTGAGTTTTAGGGTTATGATTGCGGAAACAGAAAATCTATTCAACAAGGACTGGGTCATGTTAATTGATAAAGAGATTAATAGATTATTACAAGAATTGTCACATGCCGAACAGGCGCAAATTTATTTGAATGGATTTGCGGTGTCTGTGCATATGTTGGAGTGTGGATCGCGGCTTACACTGTCAACACCAGTCTACTGTGGAGGCAATTATATTCCAAATAGCGTCCGTGAATCGTTAAGAAAAAAAGCTCCGTTTGATCGGTTGGATATACAAACTTTCCTAGAAATCGATGAAGAGGATTTTTCTATTATGCTCATTTATCAAGGAGAATGTGCTCCTTCTGGATATGGTGGAATTGTTGATCTGTTGGAAGATTTTTCTTGGTTAGCAGAAAAGTGGCGCGACTATTTAGATGAACAGGATAAAAACGACCTGATTTATGTCACCAAAAAGTTATAATTACTAGAGAGCAAGTAAGAAGAGATTCGGAATCACTCTAAATGACTTCCCTACCTCTTTTTCTTGCCTCTTTTTTAAATAATACCTATTGTGACCTTGCCCCATAATTAGGTCCAGTTTCAACTAGAGGTTCCTGTTAACTGTAGCATTTTTTCACTAGAGTTCAAACACTCACTGAGCTGGCTAGCCAGCTCGTGAGGCGTCAGTCCTCCAAGTGCACTATGTGGACGATATAAATTGTATTCATTAGCCCACTTTCCGACAATTCTCCTTGCATCTGATAAATTTAAAAACCAATTTTCATTCAAACATTCATCTCGAAGCTTGCCGTTGTTAGCAACGGTGATAAAATGACCCAGCTGAGCGGTTGAATTTTGACCCACCCTGAGTAAACAATCCCCTTTATATCGAGGGGGTAGAAATGATCACTCAGGAGTATTTCATGGAAATTCAAATTTTAAGAAAACAAGGAAAGGGAATTCGACAGATAGCCAATGAACTATGTTTGTCGAGAAACACAGTAAGGAAATATTTAAGATCAAAGAAGCCGCCAAAATATCACTCAAACCAGAAGCGGCCATCGAAATTGGATCCATTTAAAGCGTTTCTTGAAAAACGGATAAAAAATGCCGGGCGCCATTTTATTCCGGCTACTGTTCTGTATCGCGAGATCAAAGAACTCGGCTATCAAGGAGGGATTACAATTTTGCGAGACTGGGTAAGAAAAGGAAAAAAGCAAGTAGAGTCCCAAAAAAGAGTTGTGCGATTTGAAACTCCTCCTGGGCATCAGGCTCAGGTGGACTGGACAGTGGTAAGCAAAGGGTTATACGCTTTCGTCATGATCTTGGGATACAGCAGATGCGCATACGTTGAGTTTGTTCAATCCACGAACGAAGAGAGCCTGATGAGATGTCATCAAAATGCATTTGAGTATTTTGGCGGTTTTTGTAAGGAGTTGTTGTACGACAACATGAAAACCGTTGTCATTCAAAGGGATAAATATGGGCCATCTCAACATGGTTTTCAGAAGGCTTTTTGGGACTTTTCTAAACACTGGGGATTCATCCCCCGTCTATGCCGTCCATACAGAGCTAAAACCAAAGGAAAAGTCGAGAGATTCATCGGATATTTAAAACGCAGTTTCTATTATCCTCTGGTGACAAAGGAAGATCACGACCTCTATTCTTTGAACTATGAAGTAAAGAAATGGCTGTCGGAAATTGCAAACAAGCGATGGATCAAAGAGTTGAAGTCAACTCCCCAACGAAGGTTTGTGGAAGAATCTAAGCATTTGCAGCCATTGGCTCCCGCTTATTTTTCCGATAAAAGATGTCAAATACGACAAATTGAAATTGTCCGACCACACCCTTTAGAGATCTATGAAATGACGGGGGATATGATATGAATCTCCAACATGAGAGAATCGAAGATTTGTGCCAGAAGCTGAACTTGATCGGAATTGAGAACCAATTTCAATCCCTTGCATCAGAGGCTGTCAAAGAGGATAAAAGCTATGTGGATTTTTTAGAGCAAGTGTTGCAATCAGAGTATTTAGCGAGACAAACAAGAAGGCAAAATACCCTTACGCGATTTGCCGGTTTTCCCTCAATAAAGACTTTGGAGCAGTTTGATTTTAGCTTCGCTCAAGGAGTTGATAAAAAGCAAATAATGGGGTTGGCAAGCCTGGGATTCATCCAAAGAGCGGAAAACATTGTGTTTCTCGGTCCAAGTGGAGTTGGCAAAACCCACTTGGCAATAGCGTTGGGATATTTAGCCACCCAGTCAGGGTTAAAAGCTCGGTTTATCACAGCAGCAGACCTTGTGGTACTGCTTGAGAATGCGTATAAGGAGGGCAAATACGAAGTTGTGTTTCGCAATGGAATTTTATCATCCAAGTTATTGATTATTGATGAACTAGGATATTTGCCCCTGCAAAGGCATCAAGCAGATCATTTTTTCCAAGTCATTGCCAAGCGATACGAAAAAGGGTCGACAATAGTGACCTCGAACTTGAATTTTTCCCAATGGGACAAGTCTCTTTCCGGAGACCAGGCATTGACATCGGCTTTGTTGGACAGGCTGTTGCACCATAGCCACATCATTCCGATTAAGGGAGACAGCTATCGTTTAAAAGAAAAAAAGAAGATGGGAATTTTTAATCCCAAAGAAGAAGGCTAAGATCCTTGCCGCGCCTCGCCGAGCTGCGGGGTGGCTAGCTCGGCGCGGCTTCGGATCTGCGGGCAGCTAAAGAAAAAGTATGTGGGTGGGTCAATTTTAAACCGCTGATTTTAGAAAAAGTGGGTCAATTTTAAACCGTTGTTGACACCGTTAAAACTCTCTATGTTACCATTTTGATATGGTTTCCCTGGCTCTATGTATTGCCAATCTATTCCCTGATCAGACGACCATTTTAGCACGGTATTCGAGGTAAACTCTGTTCCGTTATCACTAAGGACTACCTTTGGCTTTCCATTTGCAACCATAATTTCGCTTAATATCTCTGTTACCTTCCTCCCATTTATAGATGTGTCCACAAATATCCGAAGGCATTCTCTGGTGTAGGTATCAATCACAGTCAGGAGCCTGATTCTCCTGCCATTAGCTAGAGCATCATGGACAAAATCAAGAGCCCACTGTTGATTGCGAGCGAAAGGTTTATCTTGAGCTCTTCTTGAGCCAATAGCGCGTTTTCTTCCCCCTCTCTTCAGGACCTTTAATCCACAGGCACGGTAAATACGGTACACCTTTTTATGATTGACTTTCACGCCTTCGCGTTTGAGTATCATATGTATGCGACGATATCCAAACCGCCGTTTCTCGTAAGCGATTTGTTTTATCTTGGTTATAAGAGCGGTTTCATCTTGTTTTCTTGAGCTGTATCGTACAACCGATCGATGAACCCCAACAAGCTGACATGCGCGCCGCTCACTTCTCTTGTGTTGTTTTACAAGAATTTGCACGCATGCCTTCTTGGCTCGCGGGGTTACCACTTTCGCGAAACAACATCCTTCAAAGCTACGATGTCGAGAGCTTGCTCAGCAACCAATCGCTTTAGCTTGTTGTTTTCTGCTTCAAGAGAGCGAAGCTTTTTTGCATCTGAAGCAACCATACCGTCAAATTTAGCTTTCCAGTTGTAGTAAGTAGCATTTGAAATTCCGTATTTGCGACAGGCTTCTTCGACTTTAAGACCTGCTTTTACTTCATTGAGAACATTTATTATTTGTTCTTCCGAAAATCTTTTTTTCATGGCTTGTGTTCCTTTTTGTGGTTAATAGTTTACACAAACCTCTAATTTTATATGGACCGATTTCAGGGGAGCAGGTCATTCTAGGTTGCTTCACTGATATCGGTCCGATTCCTGTTTGTACTTCTCTTTCAGGGAGGTAGCCGTTGCGGACAAATTGTTTTCTTCCCTCGAAATCCCTCCTGCCTTTCATCGATTCCAGGTATTCATTGACTTCATTTTCAATAGCCTGTTGAAGCAACAGGCGAGCTCCTTCCCTCAAAGTTTGTTCCAGCAAGCTGTTCATTTCACTTGTTGCGTGAAATTTATCCAAAAAAATGACATCATTCTTCATGAGCGTATCTCCTATAAAATTTGTTTTTGATTCTAAAATTTCATAGGGTACGCTCTTTTTATCTCAAACACAACTTTTGATCATATCTCGCAGATGGAGGATGTAGTATTATTTGGTGTCCAGGACGTTGCAAATGCTTCGGCTAATCCTTTCCTACTTTTTATCTTTACTATTTTTGTTGGGTATGGCCTCTACAGGCCATGCTTCCATTTTGTTAAGCAATGAAGAAGCTGCTTCATTGGAAATATTTTTTAGACATGTGCTAAAGGAACATGAGGTTGGATATGTTATTGAAGGCGTAAAGCCTCTTTGTATTCTGGGTATTGCAGAGCAAGGAGATGTATATGCCGGATTTCCGGGTCATAAAACATCTTTAATTCTCAAAAAAGGATTACGAGTATGGAATGCAAAATTATCCCAATATAACATTTCATCACCCATTCGAATAAAAGCTTATGATCACCCAGATTCTAAAGCGTCCACATACAAACATCTGTTATTTATCCATAAAAAACTTTTTCTAAATACAGTAGATCAAAATTTATCTCTTTTTCGATATGTTTTGGGTCCGCATCTGACTTCTCATAGCTTCTACGATACACTGATCAACTCTTCCAAAGATTTTTCTGAAACCTTTGGGGGACATGATAATGTTCTTGTGGGGATAGCTTTAGGTTACGGTACAGAAAATTCTCTAATTGTTAGTCGACAGGAAGCCCTACAGCATAATAGCAAGAATTTAAACCCTAGCATTGGATTTAAGTCTCTTGAAGAGGAAGAAAATTATTTATCGGAATTGGTTACTCTGCCAGTTGACGAGCTGACTCGAGTAAAACCCTGCTTCATCTATGGTCGCAGAAAAAACGATCCAACATCTGATGCCTTTGACAAAAAGCTGATAGAGGCTCAAAAAATCATCCAACGGAAGCTTGATCATCCAGATTTTTTAAAAAATATCACCTTCCTTTTGACGGGGCAAGATCTTGTCATTCAATCTAATCCCATCACACTAACTTCATCGCCGCATGATGCAATCGAAAACATCGTTGCGAAAAATCTCTTAATAAGCCTTTATTTCCATGGGTTCTCCTCGGAAGACGCTCTTAACTTAATTAAAGCCTTGGGAAACCCCGGCAAAGAAACAAAAGAGCCCTTCTTTCAAATCAAAGCGCACGATCTTTCCAATTTTTATATGCGATCATCGACATTCGACCTTTCGAAACTGATCATTGCAATGGAACGTTTTCGGGAAAACCCATTAGAGCTTTCACCTTCAGAGGAAGCATATCTTGATGATTTTTATTTAAATCTTTATTCGGCTATTCCGGGGACAGACAAATCATAGCCAGAGGGGGAAGGGTGAGGCTTAAAGCGTAGTCGTGTCCATGCATGGCAATGGGATAGGACGCCACTCGTCCGAAATTCCCTTTGTCCGAGCCTCCATAGTAGTGGGAGTCGCTGTTCAGGACTTCCTGCCAGTTTCCTGAAAAAGGAACGCCGATTTTGTAATTTTCACGCGGCACCGGCGTCAAATTTAAGATCACAACGGCCGTATCCTTCGGATCAAATCCTTTTCTTGAATAACTCAGCACTCCGTTTTCCCAATCCGAACAATCAATCCATGAAAATCCCTCTTCGGAAAAATCCAGTTGATGCAGCGCCGGAAGAGTGCAGTAAGCTTTGTTGAGATCTCGGACCCACCTTTGAATTCCTGCATGCCTCTCATAGTCCAGGATATGCCACTCTAAGCCAGCTTCATGATGCCACTCCGTCCAAGGGGCGATTTCGCTTCCCATGAAAAGAAGCTTTTTTCCCGGATGGGTGAACATGTATCCATATAATAATCTAAGGTTGGCAAATTTTTGCCATTCGTCACCCGGCATCTTAGTTAGAAGAGATGCTTTCCCATGCACAACCTCGTCGTGGGAAAGGCTGAGGACAAAACTCTCTGTAAAGGCGTATAAAATGCTGAAAATCAATTCATTGTGGTGATATTTCCGATGGACGGGATCTTTTTTGAAATACTCCAGTGTATCGTTCATCCATCCCATATTCCATTTCCAGCCAAACCCAAGCCCTCCTAGGTAGACAGGACGTGAAACCATTGGCCAGGCGGTCGATTCTTCAGCAATCATTTGGACATGCGGATGGTTTTGATAGATCGTTGTGTTGAGAGTTTTTAAAAAATCTATCGCCTCCAAATTTTCGTTTCCGCCGTATGCATTTGGAATCCATTCGCCATTTTTGCGTGAGTAGTCGAGATAGAGCATCGAGGCGACTGCATCGCATCTAAGCCCATCAATGTGATAGCGGCTGCACCAAAAATTTGCGCTGCTGGTTAAAAAGGAGCGTACTTCGTTGCGTCCATAGTTGAAAATGTAGCTGTTCCAGTCGGGTTGAATCCCTTTTTTGGGATCCTCATGCTCGAAAAGGTGTGTGCCGTCGAAAAACGCAAGGCCATGCTGGTCGGAAGGAAAATGAGAGGGTACCCAGTCTAAGAAGACGCCGATCCCTGCTTGATGCAGAGATTCGATCAGAAACATAAAATCTTGAGGGGATCCATATCGGCTTGTGGGGGAAAAATATCCAGTTTTTTGGTACCCCCACGATCCATAGAACGGATGTTCCATCATCGGCATAAATTCGACGTGAGTGAATCCCATGTCTAAGAGATAGGGCGGCAGCCATTCTGCCATTTCCCGGTAAGAGGGCGGAGTGTTTTTCTCGTCTCTTCTCCAGGATCCAAAGTGCATCTCATAGATGCTGATCGGCTTGTCGGATCTACTCCGTTCTTCCGTGAGGCTTTTCCACTCGTACGCAAGATCCCAAATAATAGAACCCGTTTTAGGCGGGACTTCGGCAAAAAACGCGAAAGGATCCCCTTTTTCGACGCGGTACCCGTTCACTTTGGATGCAATGTGGTATTTATAGCAGTCTCCTTGCTTGGCTCCGGGAATAAACCCCTCCCAAATTCCCGACTCATCCCAGCGGACATGAAGTTGGTGTCTCTTTCGATCCCAATCGTTGAAGTCTCCGATGACAGAAACAGATTCGGCATTTGGAGCCCAGACAGCAAATTGGGTGCCTTTGATTCCGTCTACTTCAACCACATGGGATCCAAGTTTTTCATACAGCCGATCGTGCGTTCCTTCTTTGAATAAATAGATATCTTTTTCAGAGAGTAGCGAGTAAACGGCGACTGCTTCTTTCATCCGCTTTTTTCCTCCAATAATTCTGTTAATCCCATCATGGGAATCATCACTTTGCCTGTACGGCTTTGCATCTCGTAGGAAAGTTCGTAGGCAGCCTTTTGAATGAGGTGGGCAAACAGCAGCGTTTGGAAGTCTTCCGGATTTGTAGGGATCATTCCAGGTTCTGCATCGGACAGCCTTGTAGAATAGCTTGAAATGAAGAGATCTTTTAGAGTTGTGTACCATCGCGATCTGTAAGGCAAAACAGCGGAGGAAGAGTCTCCTCTGTACTGTTCAAATAATTGAAAGCCCCAGATAGATGCGTAATGAAACGAACGCACCATTCCTGCAATATCCTGAAGCGGAGATTTTTTCAGCTTTCTTTCGCTAAGCGGCATCACAGGCTCTCCCTCGAAATCGATGATGGCAAGATCGTTGCCGGTATAGAGAACTTGACCCAAATGGTAATCGCCATGGATCCTTATTTTTTTCGCTTCGATTTTTCGGGTTTGCAAGTCGGCAATTCGTTTTTCAAATTCTGATTGTTTATCGAGAAGATTGATTGCAAGCCGTTGATCTGCTTCATCGAACTCTTGATAACGTTGACCAAGCAGGTAGAGGGCTTTCTTGATTTGGCTTCTAATGGATTGAAAAAGCGATTTTTGATACATCCACGTGAAGCGCTCCGGTTTGAACTCCTCTTTTCCATAATCGTTTGATAAGGCGAGATGGAGTTCGGCCGTTCGAATTCCTAAGAGCTTGATTGTTTGTAAAAAATGGGTTCCGATAGATTCTTCGAGCGCATCGAAATTCGTTCCAGGTTCTCGGATTAAGGCATTTTCAAAAAATAATCTGATTGTATCTAATGAATGTTGCCACATATCGCCGCCATTTGGGACAAATTCCTGGATCATGGCGAGTATGGATGGCGCTTTTCCTTTAATGGTGTATTGAATCGAGCCGAGCAGGCGCGGCGTTTGTTTGAATTTCGCGCTCTGTGTTAAATGCCTGGCAATTTCATAGTCGGGGTTAAGCCCGTTTTCAACCTTGCGGAAGAACTTCGCAATGATTGCATCTCCGTAAGAAATGGAATTGTTTGTCTGTTCAGCGGAGTAAACTCTTGAAAATTGGCTTCCTTCTGCTTTTCCAAGCTTGTTCAAAGCTGCAGTTGTTTGTATTGTTATTGAGCCTTTTCGGCTTTTCAATTGTTTTTTTTCCAGAATTAAATGATTTAAAAGGTGAGAGCGGAATTCTTCATCGAAGATTCCATCGATTAAAAGCCCCTCTGTATTTTCGAAGCGGACTTTTGCGATCACCCCGTGCTGATAATCTTCGTGCCCGATTCCAGGTTTGAAGCTAATCGGCAACTGGTAGTATTCTGTCTCATGGCTGGCATAGTCCACTTTAAGATGGAGAAAAATGGCAGAATCGAACGCGGTTTTATCGGAAATGGAGATGTCGATAATCTTATCCGCCTTTCTTTGAAACCATCTGCACAACGGAAGATAGTTCATGAGTATGCGATTGCAAAATGTGTGTTCGTATTCAGGCAGAAGAATGTCTTGCCATGATTTCTTAAGTTGAAGCTCTTCAAGGTGATCCCCGTGCGGCAACTCCAAATCGCTGGGAAAAATGGCTAGCCAATAATAGCCGTAGCCTCCAACTGTCAAACCGACGGAACCCTCTTTAATGGAGCAAAATTCCTGGTTGCCGAAAATATCTTTCAGCTTCCCTCCAGAGTATTGGCTCAGATTAAGATTGACGTAGACCGGATATTTGGAGAGATTGATCAAGACGAGGATGCTTTCCTTCTCGTATTCCCGAATGAATGCCAGCACTTTCGAATTAGAAGGGGACAGAACGTGGATATCTCCTCGGCTGAAAGCTTTGTATCTTTTGCGTACGCTGATCATTTTTCTCATCCACCATAGCAGTGAAGAGGGGCTTTTCTCCTGATTTTCTACGTTGACGAAAGCGTGGTGATATTCCGGATCGATCACCAAAGGGAGATAAAGCTTTTGCGGGTTGCCGTCGGAAAATCCTCCGTTTCTATCCGTATTCCATTGCATCGGTGTTCTGACTCCATCTCTGTCGCCCAAATAGTAATTGTCGCCCATTCCAATCTCATCGCCATAGTAGATGATTGGGGAACCCGGAAGAGAAAAGAGCAAGACGTTCATCAGGTGGATTTTTTGCGTTGCGTTATTCATCAAGGGGGCAAGTCTTCTCCTGATACCAAGATTGATCCGCGCTTGAGGGTCGATCGCGTAGGAACGGTACATGTAGTCCCTCTCTTCTTCTGTGACCATTTCCAGCGTTAATTCGTCGTGATTGCGCAAGAAAATTCCCCACTGGCAGGAAGGAGGAGGCTTGGGGGTCTGTTCCATGATATCGATAATGGGGAAGCGATCTTCCATTTGCAAAGCCATGTAGAGACGGGGCATCACCGGAAAATTGAACGCCATATGGCACTCGTCGTCATTGCCAAAATAGGCGGCTGATTGCTCCGGCCATTGATTGGCTTCGGCAATCAGCATGCGGTCCGGATAGTTTTGATCGACAAAGCGGCGCAGCTTTTTCAAAAATTGATGAGTTTCCGGAAGATTTTCACAATCGGTGCCCTCTTTTTTATAAAGATAGGGGATCGCATCCAGCCGCATGCCGTCGACGCCCATGTTCATCCAGAAATTCAGAATATTGAAAATCTCTTGGTGCACGGCAGGGTTTTCATAATTCAAATCAGGCTGATGGGAATAAAACCTGTGCATGTAGTACGCCTCTGCTACAGGATCCCAAGTCCAGTTGGAAGTTTCGAAATCTTTGAAGATAATCCTGGCTTCAGAGTATTTGTCCGGTGTGTCGCTCCAAACGTAATAGTCTCTCCACTGAGAGCCGGGTTTTCCTTTGCGGGATTGTTGAAACCATTGGTGTTGGTCGGAGGTGTGGTTGATCACAAGCTCTGTGATGATTTTAAGGCCCCTTTTGTGCGCTTCATTTAAAAAGGTGCGGAAATCTTTTAAGCTGCCGTAATTGGGATGGACATTAAGATAGTCGGCAATGTCATAGCCATCGTCTCTTAGAGGAGACGGATAGAAGGGAAGGAGCCAGATTGCCGTACATCCTAAGTTCTGCAGGTAATCGAGTTTTTTTGTCAGTCCTTTGAAATCGCCGATGCCGTCTTTGTTGCTATCGCGAAAGCATTTGACATGCAATTGATAGACAATTGCGTCTTTATACCAGTTTGTCATCATTTCTCACATGAAATAGTCGAATTGTTGTTCTTTGATCATTTTTTTGCACACTTTGAAAATGTGTGCGGGAATCACGAAAGGATTAAGTTCTATAAAAGCGGAATTTCCTTGCCACATGTACTTATCCCCTGATAAAAGATCCTGCACTAAGTAAGGCTGGTCAGTAGGGAGGCCAAGCTGCTCTGAAGGGATGGAGAGCCAGCCCGATTGCGTGTGCTGCGGATCTAAGCAAACGACGATCATCAATAGGTTGTCATTGATCGGAGATTGCTTAGCATATGAAATAATCTGGGGATTGTCATTGGGGATGATTGTCAGGTTTCGCGTAAATTGAAGAGCTGCATTTCCTTTTCGGATGGCGTTGACAAGGGCGATTAGCTCTTTAAGAGTCTCTTTAGGAGCTTCCCAATGTCTGATTTCATATTTTTCCGAATTCAGATACTCTTCGGAGTTCTCTTCCAGGGAAGAATGTTCCATATACTCGAAACAGGGCCCATAGATTCCGTAGTTAGAGCTTGCTGTAGCTGCTAGAACGAGGCGTGCGACATAGGCTTGACGCTTTTTTTGCTGTAGGAATTGCGGAAGAATATCAGGGGTGTTCGGCCAAAAATTCGGCCTTAAATATTCCGAAGAAGCCAGCTCCTGGAAATAGTCTTCCAGCTCTTTTTTAGTATTTCTCCAAGTGAAATAAGTGTAGGACTGATCAAAGCCGATTTTAGCTAAATGCTGCATCACTTTGGGTCTGGTAAAAGCTTCGGATAGAAAAAGTGTGTCGGGGTAGTCGGTTTTCACTTCGGCGATCAGCCACTGCCAAAACGCGAAAGGCTTCGTGTGAGGATTGTCCACGCGGAAAATGCGCACTCCTGATTTGCACCAAAACAAGACGATGCGCTTCAGTTCGTCCCAAAGGCTTTTCCAGTCAGCACATTCAAAATCAAAGGGGACGATATCCTGATATTTTTTAGGAGGATTTTCCGCATATCGGACAGTCCCGTCGGGCTGCCAAAGAAACCATTCGGGATGCTCTTTAATGTAAGGGTGGTCAGGAGAGCATTGAAAGGCCAGATCAAGGGCAAGCTCGATGCCGAATTTTTTAGCTTCTTTATGCAATTCCCGGTAATCTTCAAGTGTTCCCAGCTGCGGATGGACAGCGTCGTGCCCCCCTTCTTTGGAACCGATCGCCCAGGGAGACCCTGGATCGTTTTTATGCGATTTGATCTGATTGTTTTTTCCTTTGCGGTGTTCGATCCCTATCGGATGGATCGGAGGAAAGTACAGAACGTCGAACCCCATTGAAGCGATTTCAGGAAGGAGCTTTTGGCAGTCCTTAAATGTTCCATGCGAACCTTTTCTTTTTGAAGTTGATCTTGGAAACAGTTCGTACCATGTGCTGAACCGAGCTTTTATTCTTGAGACTTCCATCTCCAATTCTTTGTGATATCTCGTCAAAAATTGTTCCTCTGGGTAGTTGTGGAACAGTGTGGAGAGAAACTTTCCGGTTTGAGGCTTTTTAAGAAGCTCAATCCCTTTTTCTGTTTCGATCAGTTGGAGGATCTCTTCGATTTTTTTGATGCGGGATAGGCGTTTCAACAGCCTGGCGCCTGTTTTTAGATCATTCATAATCGGTTGAGAAGCTTCAATTTTTTTTAGCAGGTCCGAATACCAGGTGGAAAGATGGTCGATCCCTGCGATGACTGTATAGAGGTAAATGCCAGTTTTTTCCGGTGTGAATTCCGCTGTCCAGCTGTCGTTGCCGGAAAAGTGCATTTTTTCCTTTTTCCAGGAACGGTGATTTTTATGCTTCCAAAGGACGTTTGCGTAAAGTTTATCGTGTCCATCGGAGAAAATATCCGCAGAGATCCGGATAGACTCTCCTAAGGTTCGTTTGATAGGAAATTGTCCGCAGTTAATCTGAGGGCTGACGTGTTCAATGACGACTCGATTTTGTCCCATGGTTTTATCTGAAGTAGGCGTTGACAACGTATTGCTGGACCATTCGTTGAGTTGTGAAAAATGCTCCGTTTAGAGCGATGCAGTTCCGCATGATGCTGCGGTACTGATTGGGTTGCTGATAAAAAAGCGGGAGTATCCGGTTCTCCAATTTGTCGTAAAGCGATTTTGCATCTGATTGATCAATTTTCTCTTTCTCTTCTTGTGAAAAATTAAATTTTGCTTCCTCTTGCTCATCTCCGATTGCCCATCCGGTGACTTCTTCCAAGCATCCTTCGATCCACCAACCATCCAAAACGCTCAATGAGGGAACGCCGTTTAGAGCCGCTTTCATTCCACTTGTTCCCGAAGCTTCCATCGGGGCGCGTGGATTGTTCAGCCAAAGATCAACTCCAGCGACCAACAATTTAGCGATCTGGACGTTGTAGTTTGGAAGGTAGATGATCTTAAGTTCATTCTCAAGCTGTTTTTTTGCTTCATAAACTTTTTGAATCAGAATCTTGCCTTGAGCGTCTTTTGGATGAGCTTTACCAGAGAAAATGATTTGGATCGGCCCCTTTTCTTTGACGATTTTCTTAAGCCTTTCCAGATCGCGAAAGATCAGGTCTGCTCTTTTATAAGTCGCAGAGCGTCTGGCAAACCCGATGGTAAACGTTTGCAGATCCATGCTGTAGTTTTCTTTTTGATTGATGTAATCTAAAAGGAGCTTCTTTGCTTGGATGTGGGTTTCCCAAATGTTTTCCATGGGGAGTTGAAGAGCTGAGCGAAAGGAGAAGTTGTCTTCGCGCCAATTGACGATATACTGATCAAAAAGCTTCTGGAATGGAGCGCTTGCCCAAAAAGGAGCGTAGACGCCGTTCGTGATCGCTTCGATTTTATGGCCGGCGAACATAAGGTTTGAAATCTCGCCATGTTTTTTTGCGACTCCGTTGATGTAATGGCTTAAATTCAGCGCAAGATAGGTCATATTCAGTTTGTCTTCGCAACAAGCAAGATCTTTTAATGCCGTTGGGGTCATTTCTCCTAATACTGACTGGGCAAGCTCCCAGGAAAACTGATCGTGGCCGGCAGGGACAGGGGTATGTGTCGTAAATACGCATTGCTGTCTTACCTGGGAAATCTCCTCTTCGGAGGCATCGTTGATGCTTTTCCCTTTGCACTCTTCTCTAAGAAGTTCGATGGTAAGCAGGCTGGCGTGCCCTTCGTTCATGTGGAAGCGTTCGATGTTGTCGTATCCAAGAGCTCTTAGCGCACGCACTCCTCCAATGCCCAAAATCACTTCCTGGCAGAGGCGGTATTTTTCGTCTCCTCCGTATAAGACATCTGTCAGAGAGCGGTGCCATTCCGAATTAGAGGGGTGGTCGCTGTCAAGAAAGTAAACGGGAATTTGAAAGCCCTTGAGGCCAATTGCCTTATATTCCCAAAGGTTGATCGTTACCTCCTCTCCTTCAATCGTCACAGTCAGGGTTTCGGGACGTTTGTGGAGAAAATTTTCAATTTCCCACTCGACAGGCTCTTCCGTTTGCCTTCCCTCGGAATCGATCCGTTGGAAAAAGTAGCCTTTTCGATAGAGAAGGCAGATCGCAACCATGGGGACTTCTAAATTTGCCGCTGATTTAATGGTGTCTCCCGCTAAAACGCCGAGCCCTCCGCTATAGGTAGGAAGGGAGGATTCCAAGGCAATCTCCATGGAAAAATAGGCGATTTTTCTAGCTTTGCTCGGCTGGTTCATAGACATTGTCCTTTTTTACACCAGAGCATAAACAAAAAATATTTTTGCTTTCAAATTCTTATTATTAAAAAATGAAAATGAATGAATAATCTAAGATTTTTCCTATCTTCCACACCGGCGGCGCGTCAATGGGAAACAATTGGTGTGCGGCATCATCACGGGGTGTGCGTTCCTCTCAACGGAAACGATAGATTAATCATATACGCAAGAATAAAAAAAATAATTTTCAAATAAAATCCGACTTCAGTCCTTGCTCCAATATTCCTTGGCATCCTGCTCACGATACTACTGAAAACTGTTTCTATTTTGTTTCGTTTCCGCTGTATGTTGACGCTTTAGATCTTTTCTCCGTTTTGGAATCAATGAGATGTGTTTTTCTAAAAAAAGCTGTTCTTCAAAATGATCATTCGTGCAGGCCCTATCACCCAAAAGAATTGCGCCTTTATAGATCTAAATCCATGCTCATCAAAGCTTTGATATCTGCGCAACTCCCAGACGCAGATTGCTACCGAAACCTCATTTAGAACGGATTGAAAGGTGCCAGATACAGTTTTAAGCATCGAAGAGTAAGGGTAATCCCTTACCGAGATGGTTAGAGCTGTAGATGGTGCGTTTCAATCCGTTCTAAATGAGCTTCATCGGACAGAGGAACGAGGTGCTATAGGCTATAACAAAGCAAATGATTTTTGTTAAAAATCCCCTCTCTGTACTCGCCTTGATATTTCTTGGAAAGAGTGTCGTAATTGAGTTAAATGCAGTCTCAACGATTTGTCTTTTGCTGCTGATCGAACGTTCTTCGCTAATTGAGCGCACCCTATTTTTTGCTTTATTTCCACGTTTTGCTAATAATATGATGTTTTGTTCAAAGGGTATGTCTTCCAAGTCGAAACAGTTATATGCCCCATCAGCATAAAGAATCGAATGTTCTGGAATATCCAGCTCCATCTGCCATAGGGCATTGAGATCACTTTCTGCACCTGGTTTAAAATGCATTTCAACCGGACGTCCCTGATTCGTAACAACCATATGAACTTTGATGCCGCAGAAATATCGTTTCTTTGAGGCTGCAAAGCCAATATATTTCCGATCTAAAAACCGCTTTCTTTTATCAATGCGGTTTTTTTGACAGTAAGTGACCGGAAAGCTATCGACTGCAAAGTAACAGGTATCGGATGACTTGATTGCAAGGAAGGACAAAAACCTGAAAATAGCATCCCAGCAATTACTGGGTATTTTGTGAATTCTGCGATCTAACCTGCTATTGCTCAATATATTTGGAAATAATCCAAGTTTCTTGAACATATATCTTCCCATTCTGAAGTTTCCTGAAAAGAACTTTGCCGTACATATGGCAAAGGTGATGATTTCTGCATTGGACATTCTTGATTGACTGTCATCTTTTAAATTTAGAATTCGAAGCACTTCATCGGCAATTACGTAAACGGTGGTTGCATACATTTCCATGAATATTCTCCTTTAACGAAATGGAAAATATTACGCTTCCTTGCCTTAGAGGTCATTATTTCGATTCATCTGCTAAGAATTGATTTTCGGTAAGGGATTACCCTTACTCTTCAAATCCCTTCTACGCATCTGAACCAAACTAATGACCTCTAAGGCAAGTTTAGGTAGCAATCTGCGTCCCAGGAGTAAATGAAAATTCAATGGGAACTCCTTCGGTATCCACAATCATATGAACTTTAATACCAAAAAAATATTGGTTCTTTGACGCGGTAAATCCGTGATACTCTTTTTCGGAAAAGATCTTTGCTCTAAAATTTTTGTGATTTTCGTAGACGAGCAAGAGCTTGCAAGCTTGGCAGATACGGAATTTATTTCGGATTTTCCAGATGACGATACTGAATTTGAAATTCGAGCCATTTCTTATCCGCAAAAAATACCACAAAAAGGTATTTGCGTATATCTTAGATATGAACCTTCTCCGGATCTTGAAGAATGATCTTCCAAGCTATTTCGATATAAATTGTTCAGCTGTCTGCAGTGCTTTGTTGCAATCATCTTCTGACGGTTTTTGATCGGCAAACTTAACGCGGTCAGAGCTGATTAAAAAATCGGATAGCATTGCTTGAGTCTCATTGTCGAAGGAGGGATGATTGGCCATCGCATGCAGAAATTCCTGTGTTGTTTGCGAGGTTGCCTTGATTTGATATTTTTCCTCGATAAATGTTCGCACTGTATTCGTTAGATCGATGTAAAATCTTTCTTTTTCCGCTGAATCCAGTGTGCGAATTGTGTCAAGAGCTTTGAGCTTAGCGCTGGCAGCTTGTTTTTGAATCGTTTTTTTCGGATCTGGAATTTTCTTGGGCTGCATTCTGGCAATAAACACAATGATGCAAAACAACAAAACGCCCATCATTTGAGTCCAGGGAATGGAGCGGGAAGAAACGATGGAAACGCTTCTTTTAGCCTCCTCTTGAATGCGGTCAGGGTGCTCAATTCGCTGTGTATTTTTGATATCCATGCCGATCGGCAGCGGTTCGGTCAATGAAAGCAGGCCGATGGCGTGTCCGTGGTATGCAGGATCGATTTTAGGAAGGAAAACATCGATTTCAAAAATTTCCGAAATGATTTTTTTTGTCGGCCCCTTTTCTAAAGGGACAAACGGAATGTCGTAAAAGCTGACAAAGTGGATTTTTGCAAGCTGCGGTTCCATGCGGAAAGTGATTTTCATCGCTCCTTTTCCCGCCTCTTCAACCTTCTCTCCTATTAGGGCAAACGGAGGCTCTGTCACTCCAACGTACTTGAGAAGATTCATGCGGATCGTATCTAGATCAGGCAAATGAGTTGAAGGATATTCTAATGCGAGATGCAGGATCAGTTCTTCATCGATACTGATGCGGGTTTTGGGAACATGCACCGAGGCGCGGAAACCTCCGGGAAGTTCTTGAGTCCAACTGTCTTCTGCAAATAATAAAAAAGGTGCTGTGAGAATGAGTAGATAGAGAATTCTCAATGACGAACCCCTCTCTGCTTGAAAAATTTACGCATGGGCTTGAGATAGGAACTATCTGTTTTTAGATGAATCGTACCAGCATGGATTTTTTTCATGATTTTATCCAACCGCTCAAGATCCATTTGAGAGTGTTGATTGAATTGTTGAACCATTTTTGCGTTGCCCGTATCGATGGTTGCTTGTTTGCCTGTCTCCAGGTCTTCTAAAGTGACCAACGAGAGATTGGGAAGCTCCATTTCATAAGGGTCGCGAAAGGAAATGGCGATCAAATCGTGGTGCTTGGCAATCACGCTTAGGGAATCTTCCGGAATTGAGCAAAGAAAATCTGAAAGGAGAAAGCAGATCGCTTTTTTGCTTTGAGCCGTGCCCAGGAATTCGAGCGCTTTTTCCAGATCGGTTCCCTTATGCTTCGGTTTGAATGCTAATAGCTCCCTGATGCAGCGCAGGACATGCCTTGTTCCTTTTTTGGGAGGGATGTATTTTTCAATTTCACTTGAAAACAGGACAAGTCCGATCTTGTCGTTGTTCTTGATTGCGGAAAACGCAAGGACAGCTCCCACTTCCGCGATCAGATCCTGCTTTAACTGATGCTTTCCTCCAAACCTGGATGAGGCGGAAACATCTACAACGAGGAAGACCGTTAGTTCCCGCTCTTCTCCAAAGACTTTGACATAAGGGTGGTCCATGCGGGCAGAGACATTCCAGTCGATGCTGCGGGTGTCGTCTCCAACTTGGTATTCCCTCACCTCTTCAAATTCCATCCCCTGCCCTTTGAAAGCAGAGTGCCAGGCGCCTGCCATGATGTCGTTTGCCAAATGGGTCGTCGTCATCTGGATGTGGCGGATTTTCTTGACAACTTCAAGCGATGTTTCGCTCATGGCACCGGAATTTTTTCGAACACACGGTTAATGATTTCATCAGAAGAGATCTCTTCAGCTTCTGCCTCATAGGTGCGCCGGATCCGGTGCCTAAGCAGATCGTGCCCTAGCTGCTTGATGTCGTGCGGTGTGACAAAAGCGCGCCCGGAAAGAAAAGCGAGCGCTTTTGCCGCCATTGTCAATCCGATGCTCGCCCGAGGAGAGGCGCCATACATGACCAGGTTTTCGGCATCAATACCGAAAACTCCTGGATCCCTTGTTGCAAAAACGATTTGCAGAAGGTAGTCGACCACTTTTTCATCGATGTAGACCTGATTGACGATTTTTCTTGCTTCAATGATCTCATCTCCTGTCATAACGGCTGCCGGTTCAGGAGGTTTTTCCAGCGTCGCCATTCTGGACAAAATCTCTTTTTCTTCCTCTAAGCTAGGGTATCCGACCCGCACCTTCATCATGAAGCGGTCGGTCTGCGCTTCGGGAAGAGGATAGGTCCCCTCCTGCTCAATCGGGTTTTGCGTAGCTAAAACGAGAAAGGGCTTGCCGACAGGATAAGTGTTTCCTGAGATAGTCACCTGTTTTTCTTGCATCACCTCAAGAAGAGCCGATTGGACCTTGGCTGGAGCGCGGTTGATCTCATCTGCAAGAAGGATATTGGTAAAAATGGGCCCTTTATTAACGGTAAAGGCCGCTTCTTTGGGATTGTAGATGTTGGTGCCGATCAGGTCTGCCGGCAGCAGATCCGGAGTGAACTGGATCCTTTTGAAATCGCATTGAATCACCTTTGCCAATGAGTTCACTGCCAACGTTTTTGCAAGTCCGGGCAGCCCCTCCAGAAGGACGTGGCCATCGGAAAGAAGAGCAACAAACAGGCGGTCGATCATCTCCTTTTGGCCGACGATGACTCGGCTGATCTCTTCACGTGCTTTACGGAATTTCTGGTTGCAGGTCTTAATGACGTCTGTCAGTTCGTCAACATCCACGGTCAAAGTCTCCTCGTCTCACTCTTATAAATCTATTTCCCGTTTTTTGCTACCTTTCTCGCTGAGAGGGAAGAAAAATGGTGAATGTAGACCCTTTGCCTTCTTCGGAAGTGACGCTGATTTCTCCAAAGTGCTTGGCGATAATGGTTTCCACAATCGACAAACCGAGACCGGAGCCGCCCACTTTTCTTGCTCTTGTCGTATCCACTCGGTAAAAGCGTTGGAAAATATTTTCCAGCTCTTTCTTGGGAATCCCATATCCTTGGTCTGAGATATCAATGCGCACACCGTTTTTGATCTGTTTCAACGTGACATTCACTTTTGCCGGAGGCGGGGAGTATTTGGCGGCGTTTTCGATCAGGTTATTAAATGCAAGCTCAAGCAAATAAGGATCAGCCAATAAAAAATACTGTTCATCGGGATTGGAGTGAACTGTGATCACTGCGTCCGGATAAGCGTCCTGAACGGTGGATTCGACCGTCTGAATCAATTCGAGAAGATCGGTTTCCAATAGCCGCGACTCTGGGATGTGTTCAATATCGGTTAATGTGAGAAGATCTTTGATAAGCATCGTCATTTTGATGCAATTTCTGACGATCTTGCTAGTAATCTCTGATGAGGTTTCTATCGGCAAACCAGGGTTGTCGTGGAGCGCTTCAGCGAATCCTTGAATGATGGTAATTGGAGTTTTTAGCTCGTGCGAGGCGTTGGCGACAAAATCTTTGCGCATTTCGATGAGCTTGTAATGCTCTGTTTTATCTTGAAGGACGAGGATCGCTCCTGTGGCATCTTTTTTTGGAGCGGCAACAAGATCAAAGTGTCTCCGCTTGCTGTGCAACTTGATTTCAAGTGTATCAGTTAAAACTTTCTCTTCTTGTTGGCACAAGCGCACGAGCTCAGAGCACTTAGGCTGTTGAATGGCTTCCACCGGCTTGTTTAAAATGGAGGGGAGCTCAGTTCCTAGAAGTTTGCACGCCATGGTATTGGCAAAAATGATCCTGTTTTGATTGTCGACAGCAATGACTCCTTCTACTAAAGATTCTAAGACAGCTTCTTTCTCATTCCTTTCTTTTGTAAGCGAATCGATATGGCTCCGTATCTTGATGGAGAGTGAATTCAGAGTGCTCGCTAGTTTGCCAAATTCATCCGAACGATTTTTCGGCTTTAGAAAAATTTGCGGGATCGTAGGGGAAGCGCCTTCTTGATAAGGTTTTACCGCAGTGATGATTTGTTGGATTGGACGAGTCAGATAGTTAATGATAAACCAGGTCATGACGCTGAAAAGAAGCAGAATTGCGATGGCAGAGCCGAGGAATCCGAATTCAAAGTCTTTTGTGATCTCCTCGACGTATTGCAGAGGGAAGGCGGTGCGCAAAACATAGGTTTTTTCATGGAAGGGAAAAGATTTTGCAAAATAGGCGAACTCCTGGTTTAAGATTTGGGAATATTCCTGAGCGTATCCGCTCCCTTCCCGGAACGCTTGCAGCACTTCAGGGTGGCTGACGATGTATTCACGGCTGAAACGGGGGCCCAATATCCCTTTTGTATGGGAGTCGTACAGCACTTTCCGCTCATTGGTGATCACGCTGACGCGGAAAAAAATCAGTGCTTTTTGCTCTTTCAAGTTGCGGATCAGCGCTTCGTCGTTGGGCGCGCTTTTGATCTTTGAGATCAATTCTAAAGCTCTGTCCTCCATCGATTTTTTGACGATGTCTTTGACGGCCCTTTGAGCAAAAGGAAACATCATCGCAATCAAAACCAGAAAGACGAAGACGTAAGTGATAAAAATCTTTTGTCTAAAGCTAAACATCAGATAGTGATTAATTGTTTCGATCGGTTGGTGAGATTTTCGCAAGCCCCTTTTGTAATGGCCACTGTGTCTTCGATCCGCACCCCGCCAATCCCTGGCAGATAAATTCCGGGTTCGATTGTGATCACCATCCCTTCTTCCAGCCTGGATTCTGCGTTGCTATTTTGACTTCTTATTATGGGAAGCTCATGGATCTCAAGTCCGACTCCGTGGCCGAGGCTGTGAGTGAAATTTTCTCCATAGCCTTGCTCTTCGATATGGGAGCGCGCTGCTGCATCCAGGTCTGCAATCAAAGTGCCTGGACGGCAGAGTGCAAGCGCTTTTTCTTGCGCTTCTAAAACGATGCGGTAAATGTTGGTGATTTTAGGGTCCGGTTCGCCAAAAAAGACGACACGGGTCATGTCTGAGTGGTAGTGATCGAGATTGACGCCGATATCGATGAGTACCGATTCCCCTTTGTTCAGCCTGCGCTGCCCTACCCTGTAGTGAGGCATAGAACTGTTAGAGCCGAACGCTATAATAGGATCGAAGGCGATCGCTTTAGAGCCGCGTCTTTTCCAAAAAATTTCCAGTTCAATGGCAAGCTCTGTTTCCGAAATTCCCTCTTTCAGAAGCTCTACAAGATAATCATATCCCGCAGATCCCAGAGCTGCGGCCTCTTTAAGCGTTTCGATTTCTTGGCTGTCTTTGATTGCGCGAAGCTTTAAGATGGGATTTGAGATCGGTTTCAAATTGAGGAGTTCAGCTTCTTTTTCGAGCTTCTTAAATTCTCCATATGTCGTATTATCGCTATTGAAGGCCAGCTGCTTGATCCCGGAGCCACTGAGAAGATCGTTGATCGTGGATGTTTTTGTCGATAAGACAACCGGGAACGGGCTATCTGATTTGCAAAGTTCGTAATATCTGGAGTCGACCAGGAGAGTCGTTTCCTTTGGAGAGATCAATAATTTTCCGGCAGAGAGATAGAGCCCGGTGAGGTAATAGAGATTGATGGTGTCGTCGACAATCAGTCCGTCGCACTCCTCATGTTCGAGCAGTTGTTTAAGTTTTTCGATTCGTTGATTAAAGATGTTCATACTTTTGCTTTTCTCATGTCTGAAATAGTTTTGCAATCTCCTCTTCCAAAATTTCAGCCGCCGTCGGCTTCCCTAAGGGACAGAAACGATGGTTTTTTGATTGATGCAACTGATTGATCAGAGCTTGCGCTTGAGCTTGTGAAAGCATTTGATCTTTTGCAAAAGCAGAATTCACAACAGTTTGCACAAACAGCTTCCTTTCAGGCTTCGAGGTTTCTGCAGCCTCTTTTGCAATGGAGTGCAAGAGGTCTTCAAGTTTTGTTTCGTCCCATAACCTGGGAATGGCGTCTATTGCAAAGCTATTTCGTCCGAATTCCTTGATTCCTAATCCCCATTTTTCCAAAATTTCAAGGTGTTCTCTGATCGCTGCAGCTTCAATAGGGGAAAAATCGAAATTCAGAGGGATAAGCAGTTGTTGGATCTGCGTTGCCGGCAGATAATTTTTGTCTAATGCTTCATAGAGGACACGAGCGTGAGCGTTTCTTGCACTCACCCAATAAAGTTTTTCTTTGGAGGTTTGGACTAAGATAAATCCGGGGACGGTTGCCAGGACAGAAGGAGGGGCGTCTGCTGACTCTTGTGGAAAGAGCGGGGCGGTCTTTGATGTTTCCACAGGTTCGCTTTCAGCTTCTCTTATCATCCACTCCTTGAAGTCAATAGCAGAATCTTCCGTTGTATAAAATCGTTCTTCTATGCTTACTTTGTCTGGAAGACTTGCAAGAGATGGAGAGTAGGTGAAAGGAAGCGGTGTTTCGACAGTTGTTTCCGGGAGAATTTCGTGGGACAAAGCTTTCTCGACTGCTTCGGCGATCAATTGTTTAAATTGCTGCTCTTGCCTTAGCCTCACTTCTTTTTTCTGGGGGTGGACATTGACATCGACGAGGCTTCCAGGAATAGATAAGCGCAGCACAAAAACGGGATATCGGTGCGTTCCCATTGCCGTTCCATACCCTTCTTTCACAGCAAAGGAGATTAAAGGGCTGAAGACGGCGCGTCCATTGATAAACAGATACTGTCCTGTGCGGTTATGTCGATTGTAGTAAGGAAGCCCGACGAAGCCTTCCAATTTAATTCCCTCTTTTTCGAAAGAAAGGGGACATAGGCCGCAGGAAAATTCTTTGCCCAGAACCTCTTCGATTCGTCTCTTGAAATCTCCTTGAGTTGCTTTCAAGAGCGTTTTTCCCTGGCTGATCAAGGTGAATTTGACATCCGGGCGGGTCAATGCAAGCATTGAGAGAACTTTGAGCACTTCGTTAGAATCGTATGTCGGAGATCGTTGAAATTTTTTTCTCACCGGGACGTTGAAAAAAAGGCTGTCCACCTCCATTGTTGTGCCTGGATCTCTTTCAACGGGGCAGTTTTTGAGGAGTTTTCCTCCTTCTACATAAATAAGGGTTCCTTTTTTCTCTTCAACTGAGCGGGTGAGGATGGTCAGCTTGGAGATGCTGGCAATCGACGGCACGGCTTCGCCGCGAAACCCCATGGTGTAGACGTCGTAGAGATCTTCGATCCCTCGGATTTTGGAGGTCGCATGCCGTTCGAGGGAGAGCAGAGCGTCTTCACCGGACATCCCTGCTCCATTGTCGGTAATGCGGATCAGTTGCCTGCCGCCAGCACGGATTTCTGCCGTAATTTCTGTCGCCCCCGCATCCAGAGAGTTTTCTGCCAGTTCTTTGACAACCGAGGCTGGGTTTTCGACCACCTCTCCGGCTGCGATCTGATTGATTGTTTGTTCGTCTAAAACTTGAATCTTTTTATCCATAGTATCAATAGTTTACACGAAAACGGGTTAGTTTAAATAGGAAATATCGTAAAATGAAAACATGACGAATGTTGAATCCGGCGCTTTGAAAATTATTCAAACTCTTAGGAATGCAGGCTATGCCGCCTATTATGCAGGGGGTTGGGTGCGCGATTTTTTGCTCGACCACCCATCGGACGATATCGACATTGCCACCGACGCCAAACCGGAGAAAATCGTTGAGCTGTTTCAGAAGACGATAGAAGTTGGAATCAGTTTCGGGGTCGTGGTGGTCTTGATGGATGGCCATCAATACGAGGTGGCTACTTTTCGGGAAGACCTAGGTTATGAAGATGGAAGGCGTCCGACACAATGTGCCTATACGAACGCGGAAGGGGACGCTAAGCGGCGCGATTTTACCATCAACGGCATGTTTTACGATCCTTTGGAGAAGAACGTGATCGATTTTGTAGATGGCCGCAAGGATCTTGAAAAAGGTGTGATCCGCGCAATTGGCGATCCGTATGAACGATTTAAGGAAGATCGGCTGCGGATGATTCGTGCAATCCGTTTTACGTACCGGTTCGGTTATGCACTTGATCCTGATACAGAACAGGCAATTAAGGATCATGCGCATTGTTTATTTCCCGCTGTAGCTATGGAGAGAGTGTGGCATGAACTGCAGAAGATGGCTCGTTATCCCTCTTTTGGCGAAGCTCTCCTCAAAATGCATGCTGTCGGTTTATTGGCAGAGGTCTTTCCCCCTTTGAAAAAAGTGCCTGAAATAGAGCTGCTGAAACGGGTGGAAGCGATCAACCGCTTTCCTTTGGAATGTCCGGCTGTTCTGCAGGTCATGGAGCTTTTTCCTAACAGTCCTTTGGAAGAGCAGGTTGCTTTTTGCTATTATCTTAAGGTAAGCAACAAAGAAATTAAACTCGTTGAATATACCCATCAAGTGCGCACTCAGGTCAGCGACCAGGATGCGGATTGGGTTCCGTTGTATGCTCATCCTCAAGCGGAAACCGTTTTACAGGTCGTATGCGCAAGGAAAAACGGCGGGCAATTTCAGGTTCATCGTGAAAGAATGGATCGTTTGCGCGTCCACATTAACAGAATTGTTAATCAATCTCCAGTTGTCTCCGCATCGATGTTGTTAGAAGAGGGGATTGTTCCAGGAAGACAGATGGGGGAGTTGCTTCGGGAAGCGGAGAGGCTTGCGATTTCTCATGACTTACATCTTCCTGAGGAGGTTCTGTTATTGCTGAAAAAGCAAACCGTATGGAGTAAAGAATGAGAACGCTTTCTAGCTTGCAGCATCCATTGATTAAACGTTTAACGGCATTGCGAAAAGAGCGCAAAATGCGGCAGCAAGAAGGAAGCGTTGTGATCGAAGGCAAAAAGCTGGTCAGAGAAAATGTAAGATTGGTCCGCACTCTTTTAACAACATCGCCCAGCACAGAATTTTCTTTGCCTGAAAGTGCGGAGGTGTATGCAGTTTCTCCAGAAATGATTCAAAAGATTTCCGGGGTGAAATCTCCGGAAGGGGTTTTAGCGGAGGTGAAGATGCCAAGCTTTAAACTTCCTGCTCGGCTGCAACGCTTATTAGTTTTGGAAAATCTCAATGATCCCGGGAATTTAGGGACTTTGATACGCACCTCTTTAGCGTTTGGCTGGGACGGAGTGTTTTTATTGGGAAATTGTTGCGACCCCTTCAATGACAAAGCAATTCGCGCATCCAAGGGAGCGATCTTTAAGCTTCCGATAGTTGTTGGAGATCTTGAATCTTTGAAAACATTGCTTATCGATCATCAAATGAGCGTTTTTATTGCCGATTTGGAAGGAAAAAAGATAGGTGCTATCCCTAAAGTTTCAAAAATGGCACTTGTTCTTGGCAGTGAAGCGCACGGTCCTTCAAAAGAGGTCATTTCTATAGGCGAGAGGTTGACAATCCCCATCAGCAGCGGCTTAGACTCTCTCAATGTCGCTGTTGCCGGAGGGATTTTGCTGCATCATTTTCAATAAATTATTTCTTTTCCGAAACCTCTAATATTTATTAATTAATATTTTAAATTAATTATTTATTAAATTTAATTTAATATAAAACAAACATAATTAAGTTATATTTATATTATATTTTATTTATTATTAATAGGAGGAGTTGAAAATGATTAATACAAGTTATTTTTCGTTTTGGAAAGGAATAACAGGAAATTCTAAAAAACCAGCCGATTCGGAGAGGGAATTATCAGAGCAGGATAATAAAGCCAGCAAATATTCCATGAAAATTCATATTTGGCAAACTGATGCAGAGGAAGGAAGGTGTGGCCATACAAGTGTTTCTCTTCATGAAGAGAAAGATGGGCACTCTGAAGAAGAATATGGAGGAATGTGGCCGGATAAGAAAAATATTATCCTTCTTTCGCATCCGTTTGCTTACTTGCTTGCATCTGTAAAAGGAGAGATTCATCCTAAGCGCAGCCACTGTGAGGAAAGGGAGGGAGATGACGAAGCGATGAGGCCGGATTCCGTTTACACGATAGATGTGACTGAGAGTAAATATAGGGAATTAAAGGAAAAAATGTCGAAAGATAAAGGTGATGTTGATAAAGGCATGGTTCTTTACAGTCTTTTCCAAAAAGTTAATTTGCTTTCAGTTGTAAAATTATGCGCTAATGAAAGCTTTATGAGAAATGTCATGGATGGTGATTTTCTTGAAGAGTACCCTGAAGTCTTGGAAAATGCAGCTTCTATAAGAAATTTGAGAAGTGAGCATTGCACTTCATTTGCAAAGTCATATGTAGAAACGGCAGGTTTTAAAGTTAGAGAATCATTTAGTCCATGGGGAATTTCTCCGCTGGGGTTGAATTCTCAATTGGCTAAGTTGAGTGAGGAGCATGCTGAAATCCAAGCCGAGCATTATAGTCGGACTCCGAAATTCCGAGATCGTTATAGTGATGATCTATAGAATATCTTTATACTGAACTAACTTGAACCCCCCGCTTGCATCGCGGGGGCCTATTCAGGCTCGCGGGGCTTGACGCGTCGGCTTCTCTAAGTTCAAATTCAAGGAAAATTTTTGTCAAAATTCCGAGTCTTATTCTTTAGTTAGATGTTCTATATATGAACCAAGTTGAGTTGGGTGGATTTTCCATGGAGTTGGGCCGGTAGGAGGCAACTGGAAGGCGCTGCTAACGATCTGATGAACTGTCGATGCGCAGTGGCCTTCTTTAATTTTAAGCAACTCAGAAAAATCTTTATAGCGTTCGTCTCCCATAAGGTGCCCGGAAAATGGGCATCTGGTTATCTCTTTCTGGGCAATTTCTGTTGCCAGCATCTGTATCGGTTTGAGAACAGTGATATTTGGAAAAAGATGGTAAAGCAATTTTCCTTTCTTAGTCTGCTTTGTCAGGCGGTCTATTTCTTTAGCCATTTTGTCATATTGGCTTTGGTTAAGCTGCAATTTGTAAGTGTGGTCTGGAGCTTTATCCTCCTTTTCAATGTCAGATATAAGATTTGGTTCGCTTTTCCCGAGAACAGGAAAAAATAAAAAGAGGGGATTGACTAAGAGGGAATTGCGTGGGCGGAAACTGAAATAGCGGCCTCGATTTTTCCCTTGAAGATCGATGGAAGCATGTCCCACCGTTGTTCCTTCGCCGTCCTCATTTCCAACCTTGGTATCCCAAATATACACTTTTGCATAATAAGGATTATTTGAAAGTTCAGCTGACATTTCGAGATCCTCACTTTACGATCTTTTAATAATTTTATCAGTTTTTTTATTAAAATGAAATGTTTATTTTTATAAATATATTTTTTAAATATTTGTGCTTAGTTAAATAGATGTGCTATCATTTAAACATGGAAGATCAAGAAAATCCGACAGTTTCAAAGCGATGGATCGCTTGCCCGATCGAAGAGGAATACCTCGGCAGCGACCGCAAGCAAAAACGGAAGGAAAGAAAAGAAAAATCTTCGAGAGACCGTTCTAAATTCAAAAAAACCGATAAGAGCAAATACACAGACAGCCTGCAAAAAGAGATCAAAGAGCGTGTCGTTGACCAGGAGCTTTTCTTTGGCCGGGTCTTGTCCGTGACTTCGCAAGGAATTGTAGTCGATTGCGATCGGGAGATTTACACCTGCATGATCCGCGGGTTGTTAAAGAGGGAAAAAACTCAAACTAAGACGCTTGTGGCCGTCGGCGATATCGTCCGATTTGCTAAAATGCCTGATAACGAAGGGATGATTGTTGATGTCGAGCCAAGGAAATCGATCCTTTCCCGCGCAGATAATCTATCAAGGAAAAAAGAGCATCTGATTGCTGTTAACATCGATCAAGTGTTGATCACAAGTTCTGTTGTCATCCCTCCGTTGAAGCCGGCTTTGATCGACCGCTATATCATAGCAGCTTGCAAAGGCGGGATGAGGCCTGTGATCATTGTCAATAAAGTAGATCTTTTGGACTCTCATGATTTTGATGATGAAGCCCGTAAAGAGCAAAGGGATCTGTTGGAAAAATGCAGACAGGCATACAAAGAGGTTGGTATTTCTTTTTTCGAGGTGAGTGTTGAAAGCCGCTGCGGGCTTGATGAGTTGAAGGAAGCAATGCGCGATCAAACCTCGGTTTTCTCAGGTCAATCGGGAACGGGGAAATCTTCTTTAATCAATGAACTGACAGGTTTGAATCTCCCAGTTGGGGATACGGTCAAACAGACGCGCAAAGGGGCACACACAACGACGCAGGCCAGGCTCGTCCCTCTCGATTGTGGAGGGTTTTGCGTTGATACTCCGGGTATTAAAAGTTTTGGCTTGTGGGATTTGGCACAAGAGGAGATTCAGCAGTATTTTCCTGAAATCGAAAAGATCAGCTCTTTTTGCCGTTTCCCTAATTGTACACACACACATGAGGAAAAATGCCAGGTACGCAAAGATGTGGAGGATGGAAATATTTCCCCCTTGCGTTTCGAGTCTTATCTCTCTTTAATTGAAAGCGTTGTTCAAAAACATCACAGGCGTTGAGATCAAATGGGAAAATCGTTATCTTAAACCTACCATAAGTGAGGCGATTAATCATGTCCCGTATTCGTTCTGTAAAAGCAATTGAAGTTCTCGATTCTCGCGGATTCCCGACAGTTGAAGTGATGATTACAACCGATCAGAATATGATGGCAAAAGCAGTTGTTCCTTCAGGAGCCTCTACTGGAACGCATGAGGCGCTTGAGCTGCGCGACGGAGACAAATCCCGCTATTTTGGAAAAGGGGTCGAGTTGGCTGTTCAGCACGTCAATGGACCGATTGCTCAATTGTTAATCGGTGAGCATGTTTTTGATCAGACCCGTCTTGATATGCTGATGATCGCTGCGGATGGTTCGAAAAATAAGGAACACTGGGGGGCCAATGCAATTCTTGGGGCCTCTCTGGCTCTGGCAAGAGTCGGCGCGTTAACTGCCGGCCTTCCCCTTTATCGCTACATCGGAGGCTGCCATACGTATGTTCTTCCTTGCCCGATGATGAACATCATCAATGGAGGAGCTCATGCAGATAATTCTCTTGATTTTCAAGAGTTTATGATACGTCCCGTCGGTGCGCCTACATTCAAGGAAGCTGTGCGTTGGGGATCGGAAATTTTTCATACGCTTAAAGCATTGCTGAAAAAGAAAGGACATGTCACAGCCGTTGGAGATGAGGGAGGATTTGCCCCTAATCTAAACTCCAATGAAGAAGCTCTTGATCTGATTCTTGAAGCGGTTGAAAAGGCAGGGTATAAGCCTGGCGAGCAGATCGCTTTAGCTCTTGATTGTGCAGCATCGGAATTTTACGACAAAATGGCGAAAAAATATATCGAGAAAAAAAAGCAGGAGCGCAATCAAAGTTATGCGGAGCGCACATCAGAGGAGCAAATCGGTTATTTAAAAGAGCTATGCGCTCGCTATCCGATAGATTCCATAGAAGATGGACTTGATGAAGCTGATTGGAGTGGATGGAAGCTTTTGACCGAGCAGATAGGGGCCAAAGTGCAGATTGTCGGCGATGATCTGTTTGTGACGAATCCTGACTATTTGAGCAAAGGGATCAGAGAAAAAGTTGCCAATTCGATTCTGATTAAAGTAAACCAGATCGGCACGTTGACAGAGACGTTGGAGACGGTCAAAATTGCCCATACTCATGGATACACGTCTGTGATCTCCCATCGTTCCGGAGAAACAGAGGATACGATGATTGCCGATATCAGCGTTGCGGTGAACTCCGGACAGATTAAAACCGGCTCTCTTTCCCGAACAGACAGAATCTGCAAGTACAACCGCCTTTTGAATATAGAGGCTGGTTTGGGAAACGTCGCCCGCTATTACGATAGCAATCAAAGATAAAATAATTTCTCAAATTTTAAATTTAATAAAATATTTGATATAATGCTGGTTAGAAGGACTAGCCGTTTAGAGGTGAAAAGATGACCCCTTTACATACACTTGCTTTATTTGGGGAAGCAGAAAAAGGGACTTTCCGTAAGCCTCATCTCCTAAGCTCTTTGCCACAGGTGATGGAGTCTCTAGGAAATCCGCCTCCCGATAGCCGAGGACTTTTCTGTGCAGTTCAAGCTCTCCTATATGATTACGACCTGATCTTCTTCCGTGTTGAAGAGGAGGGGTTTAGCTATCAGGACTATTTTTCCGGGCTGAAGATTTTAGAAAAAGAAGATTTATTTGATGATGTTTTGGCTGTCTGCCTTCCAGGTGTTGGCGATTCTGAAATTATTGATACAGTCATTCCGCTTTGTCAATATTATCAAAGTATTTTTATCACTTCCGAATCAGATTTATACGATTACCTGACATCGCATCAGGGAGAATCGCTTCTCCCTGATGGTCGGAACTGTTAGTTAACTTCAGCGGCGAAAAATTTTTCCAAGCCTTCTTGGGTAGGCTTCATCGCTTTGCTTCCTTCATTCCAGTTGGCTGGACAGACCTCTCCGTGATTTTCAAAGAAAATCAAAGCGTCGAGCATGCGTAGTGCTTCATCAACGGAGCGGCCAAGCGGCAGGTCGTTAACGAGCTGATGCCTGATGCATCCTTCCTTGTCGATGAGGAATAGGCCGCGGTAGGCAACTCCTTCTTCTTCGCATAGCACGCCGTAATCTTTTGCGATTGTTTTGTGAATGTCTGAAATGATTGGATAGGAAACTCCTTCGATTCCCCCTTTGCTGACAGGGGTTTTCAGCCATGCATGGTGGGAGAATACGCTGTCGATCGAACAGCCGATCACTTCGCATCCGCGTTTTTGAAACTCCTCCAGCTTAGACTGGAATGCGTGCAGTTCGGTTGGGCAGACAAATGTAAAATCGAGTGGATAGAAAAAGAGAACAACATATTTTCCTTTGTATTGCTCAAGGGAAAAATTGTTGATTGTTTTTTTTCCTGCAGCTGCCGAGGCATTGATCGCCGGCGCTTTTTTACCTATTAATGTGTTCATGGGGTTAACCTCCAAAAATTTCTTTAGCTCTTGATAGCCAAGTTTCATGGCCGATGGTCGTTGCAGGCCCGTGGCCTGGATAAACTTTGGTTTCCGAAGGAAGCTTGGAAAGCTTCTCCAGTGATTCCCACATATCTTTTGGGCTTGCTGTGGGGAAGGAAAGATTTCCGATGCTGCCAGCAAAAAGAGTATCTCCGGAAATCAGTGTATGATGCTCGGGGCAGTAAAGACAGACGCCTCCGGGCGTATGTCCCGGAGTATGGATCACTCTTAGCTTTAACTCACCCACTTCAATCAGATCACCGTCATTCAAGTATTTGTCCGGATGGACCCCTTCGATCTCTGTTAACAGAGGCAGCCCATCCGATCCTGGCCGGTTCAAATTGGGCATATCGAGTTGGTGAACGTAAACCGGCGCATGAAATGTTGATTTTAGCATTGCTGTATCCCCAATGTGATCCCAGTGGGAATGGGTGATGAGAATCATTTGAGGCTTGAATTCGTGTTCATTCAAGTAGGAAATGATTGCATCGGCGGAATTGGGCGCGGGATCAATGATTGCAGCTTCCGATGTTTTTTTGCAGGCAATGATATAGGCGTTGGTCTCGAACGGGCCTGAGGGAAAAGCTTGCACGATCATAATATACCGGATGTCTCGCCGTCGAAGTGATGCGCACTGGAGAGGATTCGAACCTCTAACCGCCCGGTTCGTAGCCGGGTACTCTATCCAATTGAGCTACCAGTGCATGAAGTAAGGGGAAATTGTATAAAATTTTGAGGTTTAAAGCAAGTGAGTAAAAATTATTTAATAACGAAGATAAGACCAGCTTAACGGTTGATCTCCTTCATAGGGCATGTAGCCGTGGAAAGGACGTGGATCTTGATCAAAGATAAGCGGAAGAAAATAGCGGTCTCCGGCCCACATGGGTAGAGTATTGATGTTGTCTATCTGTACCCATTCCAATTCCCCTTCAGGGCAACGATTGAGTGGAGTGCCGGAAAATCGGGTGATCAAAAAAATAAACCCCATCCAATCCTCTCCCTTCGGGCCAAAACCTGTCCAGTTGAGGGTCCCTCTTAGCTGCATCTCTTCCACTTCGATGCCGGCTTCTTCCAGAATTTCCCTTTTCATGCAAGTAGCGATATCTTCTGTCGGTTCCATTTTACCCCCTAGCCCATTGTATTTTCCGATATGGTCGTCGTCTTCTCGTGCATTGCGGTGCATAAGAAGAACTTCTTTGCTATTGGGATGTAGCACGTAGCCTAAGGTTCCGACGATGGGGGTGTATTTCATGCGGAACATTATACGGGTTTCCAGCTCTTTAAGTAAAGGCAGCTATTCCTTGCCAACGTAATGTTTGAGGAAATGAATGCCGAGGATATTAATGATGTCGAGATAGACGCCTCCATTTAAGGTGTGTTCGATGAAAGGAATTCCCCAGGGAGAGCCTACCATGGAAATTGTCTCCGACAAACCGAAAAGCCCTGAGAAAAATCCAATGGGATCAAGCAGCGGAACTCCATCCCGATAGCTGATGAAATTTTTCACGTTTTCCAGGCATGGATCGGAAATCATTGTCGGCGAACCGAAGGTATAAATGCGGATCATCGCCCTCTCTTCCGGAGAAAGCAAATTTAGAGCGTTTTTTGTGTGGGTGGCGCCGATGCTATGGGCGTAGTGGATGATCAGGCCTCCTTCGCCGATGCCCCCCATTTCATCAATCAGCTGTTTCCACATTTCGGCAAGTTTGTACGAAGTGGAAGAGGTGTATCCCATTCGGGATAAAAAAGCACGCAGCATATCGTTCGTCCACCCATTAGTGGCATCAAAAAGGTAGTGAATGTTGACGCCGCCGTGGGCATTGGAAATGAAATCTAGAGACTCTTTGTAATTGCAGCGGGCGTTTAGGATGCCATTGATTAAAGTGATTCGAACTTTATCGTTGAGTTCCCCTTTTCCATAGATGCCGGATTCGGATTGATGCTTGTAGTATCCTCCTAGCAGAAGAAGGGTTTTTCCAATGGTTAATTCTCCGATTTTAGCGATCGTCTGATGGAGAGAGTTTTCAAAGCTGAGAGAGTTTTTCAATGATTGGAGAGAGAGGTGCGCATAGTGGCAGGCGTTTCCGATAAATGTTGATACGCTGTTCCATAAGTCTCCGAAAGAAAACAGCCCGAACGGATCGATTCTTGTCATTGGCTGGTTCAAGGAGTAGGCGTAACGGTTGACTGAATCCGGAGTGCCTAAAGGATCTTTTGAAATCCAGCGTGCGACTCCGGGCATGTAGTAGCGTTTGCCGAAGTAGATAAGATTGGTCTCTTGATCCACCCGTTTGCTGGAAAATTTCCAAGGGTTGTCGACTGGTTTGTACTGCTGTGAAAAAGGAGTGCATTTGCCGAAAGCGCTGTAGTGGTACCATTGAACGGGAGCTCCGCTGTCCGCATCGATCAGACAGCCGACATTTCCCCTGTGGTCGTGAATGGGAGCGTAAAGTTTCTGATTGATTTCGAACGCGACCGCCGCGCCCACTTCAGCCCCTAACCCAAAGCCAAGGACGCGCAGCTGGACAATCTCCCCACCGCTGCTTACCGCTCCGATTTCGTTTTCCCCTTCCCAAAGATAAGATTCAAACGTTTCCGGACGATAGGTGTGATCCTTTGAAAAATAGCGGGAGACGGATTTGGTCATCCTGCGTCCAAAAGGGTCGTAGGTAAATGAAACAAGAAGCTCTTTTTCTTTTTTGACGGTCAAAAGACGGCCTAAGGCATCATAAGTGAAGAAGAAGTGCTGCCCGTTGTCCCAGCATTCGATGATTTGGCCATTTTTATCGTAAGTCATTGCATGGGATCCGGTTCCCAATAGTTGGTTGAGCCCGTCCACGGAGCATTCGAACCCATCGATCGATGCAAGGTTGCCGATCGAGTCATAGCTGAAGCCATGTTGGTCCAGGCCTGCTTCCGAAACAATCTGATCGAGATCATCGTATTCGTAGGAATTCGTGAGTGTTCCGATGGGGTCGTCTGTGTTTAGCGATGCAATCCTGCCGAGGCTGTCGTATTCAATCCCTTGACTCCAGTAGAGAGAATGGATTGAAGAGATCTCGCTACCCTGATATTCGTAGTGGATCGGCCCCAGCTCTCCGATCATGTGCGATTCCAGCAAACGCCCATCGAGGTCGTATGCTGTATATTGATGGGAATAGAGCGCGTCGCAGCTTTTTGACAAGCGGGTAACCGCTGTCAGGTAAGCCGCATTGTATTCCCAGCTGATCTTTGATTTGTCAGGAAGGGTCAATTGCCTCAAGCGTCCCAGAAGATCGTAGTCATAGCGAAAATCCATTCCGTTAGCAAGGGTTTCCTGAATCATTTTTCCATACGGGTCGTAGCTTCTTTTTGTGAGAGTTCCTGAGAGATTGTCTGCAATTTCGGCGACCCGCCCCGCATCATTATACTTATAGGAGTAATCGACTGTTCCATCGGAGCTGACGAGCCGTGCGATCGCCCCTTTACTGTCGTATTCGAAAGAGATGGAGACATTATCAGGCTTGACAGCCAGGTTCAGAAAGCCGTCGTTGTTGTAGTGGTAAGTTGTTGTGCGAGCAAGCGGAGAACCTAGCCCTTCCGTGACGCTTTCCAGACGGTTGTTTGGTCCCCATGCCCAATGAATGGCATAAACACCTTTTTTTTCTCCGTTTTTGACAATGTCGTGGATCTCTTTCTCTTTGTTTCCCGAGAGATCATATCGGATCTCTTTCTTTGTCAATAGAGTGCCCAGAGAGTTTCTTTTTTCGATTGAGACAGGCCTGTTCAATGCGTCAAAAGTGATCGATGTTGAATCGCCTCTGGAATCGACCTCTATTCTTTTCAGAACGAGCTGACCAAGGCTATTGTAATCATACGCTTCTTGAAATGCTGCGTTTTCCTCTTTTTTTTCAGAAGGAACTTCGCGGTGGCGCAGAATTTGTCCTTTGGAGTCTTGAATAGCCATGGCAATCACTTCGTTTTGACTGCCTCTCTCAATCATTCCGATGACACATTCATCTTGATCATCTCCATACCACTCTTTTTTGCTTTCTATTTGCCCAGCCGCGTCATAGGTGATTTCGAGCTTGTAGCGGTCCTCTTTGGCAATTTTGATCTGCCTGCCAGCCCCATCGTAAGTATAAGTGGTCAGGCATCCATCCATTGAGGTTTCGGAAATCAGTCTGAAAGGGGAATAGGTAAAAATTTTCTCTCCAACCAATCTACCCTCTAAGTCAAAGCAGGTCTCTTTGGTGACACGGGAAAAAAGGTCGCGTTGAAAATGGGTCGCCAACCCTTGCCTGGAAATTTTCTTTCTTAACGATCCATCGAGATTGTAATTGAAAAATTCTTGAGTGCCGTCGGGGTGGATCACGGCAATAGGATTCCCTCGGGCATTATAAGAAGTCTTGGTGCAGTATCCTTTTGGATCAGTGGATTCGACAACTCTGTCGAAAATGTCGTAGCTCTCTTTAGTCGTCGGATAGACGGGAATGTCGTTGCTATTGAGCATTGCTGGCAGGATTGTCTTAATTAAGCGGCCCATCGGGTCATAGATGTAGTGTGTTTCATTCCCGTTGGCGTCAGTCGATGCGGTCATGTTGCCTGCGTAGTCATATCGATAGGAGATGCATTGCTGGAGCTCTTCATCTTTCCAGTGCTCTTTTTTGATCAGGCGATTTGCGAAGTCGTAGGTGCAGTGCATTTCCAAGCCATCGACGACCTGTTTGGTCAGGTTGCCTTGAAGATCGTATTCGAACTGTTGCTCTTCACCCTTATGGTTTGCGGTATAGATCAGCCTTCCAAAGGAGTCGTATGCATAAGTTGTCTCTTCAAATAGATTGAGGTTGGCATCTAAAGCCGTTTTGACGGCAATTTCGCCGTTGGCGGCGTATGCCAGCAATATTTTATTCAAAAGGATTTCCTGCATTGTGCCAAGATCCAAAAATCCCTGTTCAATGATTTCAGGTTTTCCTTTTCCCGGTCCCTCTTTCATTGGAGAGATACGCGTATATCGTCTTTCTGTTACGTTCGAAAGGTCCGATTCTTGAAAAGAGGAGCCGTCGTCCTCGATCTCTTGAATAATCATACCGTCTTCATTGTAATGATAGAAGTTACGGCAGTGGATGCGCTCCTCTTCACCGATAAGTTTGGCCGTCAATTTACCATTTTGATAGCAGTAGCGCTTGATGAGTCCGTTGTCTTCTTTTTCTTGGAGGAGAAATTTCCCATCTTCGGAATAGTCGTAGGTTGTGGAGTAATGTTCGAGCTTTTGGTCGATGGGCTGTCCGTTCAAATAGATCTCTACTGGATGGGAAGAGGTTCCCGATAAATTTCCCCAAACAGTGGTTTTCACTACATTGCCGAAAGAATCGTAATCGTAGGTGTGCAGGAGGCTGACACTGCCGTCTTTGTCTTCGATTGCGCGGCTGGTCATTTTTCCCTCTCCATCCCAGAACATTCTCTCTTTGCGGTACAGGGTATGCTCATCTAAATAATGATCGACACTGATCAATTTTTGGAAATTTCCGTATTGGTAGACGGTTTTATTTCCCAGTGCGTCATACACCTCAGTCTGTCCCGGTTGATAAAAAAAGCGGTTGGTAATAACGGGAGAATGATCGGGTCCGACAGGAGCTTTTTGCAGCTTCACCCTTCCAATGCGGGGATCCCGTATGAGATCGTCGATGATGACGATTTTTCCTCCGACATTATTTGCGGAGGCATCGTAGTATTCAGTAATTAAATATCGTCCCTCAGGCTCTTCTCTTTTTTTCAGCAGCAGTTTTCTTTCGGTGGGATGGTCGGCATATTGATAATTGATCTCTCTGCCTTTCTGATCTTTTAACTGGGTAAGAACGTAAGGATGGATAGCGCGGGATGTCTGATAGGTTTCAAATGTGTATTGCAGCAGTCTGCCATCTTCATCCTCGACATCCATTGAGACAGTACCTTCGCTTTGGTAGCGAAGCCGAATTCTCTCAGGAGAGCCGGGGCCTGCAGAGATTGCTGTCAGGCGGTTTTGCTGATCGAATGTGTAATGGAGAGACTCTGGAATCCAATCGGGGGGAACGGCGTTTTCAGCATGGAGGATATTCGGATGGTTGAAATGCCATCCTTGAGCTATCGGATCGTGAGAAGTGTAGTATCTGCGCAGCTCAAGCGGGCAGGGATCTTTTAATGATAGATCAATACAGCTTTCGCAGTACTCGCCAGTAATCACGTTGACAGTTTGGTATTGATACGGTCCTTGCAAAGCTTCTGAAATCGATTCGATTTGGAAAGTGTTTTCTGCCTCGGCAGAAAAGAGGAAGATCAGATTGACAATCAATAAAGTAATAAATTTATTATTCATTAGTTAAGTAAATCGTTAATTTAACCTTTAAAATAATTAACGTCTGTATTGTTAGTTGATAACCAAAAATGGATAATAAATCAATGTAAAAAAGGTGGGTGAAAAAAAACATATGTTGTTGGATAATCAAAGGATTCGGAGAATGTCTCTTAAGGTTTAGTCAATGAATATTGTGATTTTAGGTGCCGGAGGCGTCGGCCGCTACATTGCGCAAGTGCTTTCAAAAGAAGAGCATAATGTGATTTTAATCGATCCTAACGAAAAAAAATTGGAAAAAGCTTCTTGGGAGATGGATGTTGCGATCCGCCAAGGCTCCGGAACGGATTGGCAGCTTCTTGATGATCTCTTAGATCTCTCTCCCGATTTTTTGATTGCGTTGACAAGTCAAGACGAGGTCAATCTTACAGCTTGCGCCATTGCTAAGCATTTAGGATATCCCCGTACGATTGCTAGGGTGCGTGACAATCGCTACCTCAATCGGACACGTTTGGATTTTTCCCACATATTTGAAGTGGATTATTTTATCGGCCCCGAACTCCTTGTGGCAAATGATATCCTGAAGTACATGGTCAGTCCGGGTTCTTTGGCTGTGGAGAACTTTGCGCACGGCGCTGTTCAATTGAGAACCTTGGCAATTCCGGAAAAATGGCGCAAAAGCGATGTGCCATTGCAGCATTTGACGTTGCCGAAAGGGGTGATTATTGGTCTCATTCGACGTGATATTCCGGATGCAGAAGAGAAAGGGGCCAAGGAAGTGATCTTTCCTCATGGCCAGGATGTGATTAAACCAGGCGATGAAGTGACGTTCATTGGAGAAACGGAGGCCATTTCTGAGTTACATCGGTTCCTTGGCATTAAACAGCAAAGAATTTCTTCCGTTGTGATCATAGGAGGATCGCTGACAGGGTTGAACCTTGCACGTCTTCTTGAGGGACGCGAAGTTGATGTACGCTTAATCGAAAAAGATTATGACCGCTGCCGCTATCTTGCCGAGAAGCTTCCCAATACAACAATCATGAACCATCAGTTGAATGATATCGATTATTTTAAATCCGAAAAGATCGGAACGGCCGAAGTCTTTGTCGCCTGCACTGAAAGCGATGAGATGAACATGATTGCTGCTCTTTTGGGGAAAGAGGTTGGTTGCGATGATGTGGTGGTTACTCTGTCTAACACAAACTACGCCCCTATTGCCAATCAGCTTGGAATCAATCATGCATTGTCTCCGAGAATCAGCACTGCAGACCATATTCTTTCCCACATTCTTGGGGGAACGGTTACTTCACTTGTCTCATTTTACGACAATCAGGCGGAAATTTTAGAAATTAACGTTTCCATGGAATCCAAGCTTGTCGGCATTCCCTTGTCCGAGCTTGGATCGTTGCTGCCCAAAGATTTTTTGATTGCAATGATTCAAAACCGCGGGAGAATTATGGTAGCGAACGGAAACAGAATTATTTCTCCTGGAGATACGGTGATTGTCATCACAAGCCCGAAACATATTCCTGAATTGGAAAAAATTTTTTAACTTTCTATGCTATACCGCGATATCTGTAAGATTTTAGGATACTATCTTTTAGGCCTGGCAGTAGTTCTTGTTGTTCCTTTGCTTCTTGCTGCTTATTATCAGTGGATTGCAGATCCGATGATGCATCCTCAGCCACATGTAACGCATGCATTTTTTTGGTCGGCTGCCTCATGTCTTGCGATTTCTTTTTGCTGCTATCAATATGGAAAACATTCCATCGGGCATCTTTACCGCAGAGAGGGGCTTGTTGCGGTCGTCTTAATTTGGTTTTTGACTCCGGTTTTCGCAGGCCTTCCTTTTTACTTGAGCGGAACGCTTGAAAATCCTTGCCACGCATTTTTTGAAGCTGCTTCGGGGTTTTCAACTGCTGGAGCTACGACTATGCAGGCAAAGAAGTATGATCCGCGCACGGGTCAGGAAATTCCGATCGAGCGCGTTTTTGGCGGACAGCAGAAAACCATCTACAGTTATTACGGGACGATCAAGCCTGTAGTAGATCCTGTAACAGGGAAAGTACTTTATGAAGGGATCGAAGCGGTTGGGAAGGCGCTGCTTTTTTGGAGAAGCTTTACTCAATGGCTTGGCGGCATGGGAATTGTCGTTTTGTTTGTCGCCATCTTGCCAGCTCTTGGCATAGGCGGAAAGAGGTTGTTTCAAGCAGAAATTCCCGGTCCGATTAAAGACTCTTTGACACCTCGTATCAAAGAGACAGCTTTGCAATTATGGAAAATTTATCTCGGTCTCACTGCTATCCTCGCAGGTTTGCTCTTAGTAACAAATCATGAAATGAGTTGGCTGGAAGTTGCCACTGTGACACTTTCGACAATTTCTACAGGAGGATTTACGACTCGAAATGCGAGTATTGGAGCTTTCGACAATCCGTTCACCGATTGGATTGTGATGATTTTTATGGTACTTGGTTCAATTAATTTTTCCCTCTATTTTTTTTTATTGAAGGGAAAGTTCTATCGGATCTATGAGCCGGAATTTTTTTTGTTTATTGCGATTCTTATTCTTGGCTGCGGGGTTGTGTCTTGGCAGCTGGTTGGAAATCCTCTAGTTCTTTTGTCTGGGGAAAAGTTGGGTCTTATGTCGATTCATGATGCGATCAGGTATGGATCGTTTCAATTTATCTCAGCCATGACGACAGCGGGATTTGCCACAGTCGATTACGATCACTGGCCTTATTTTGTCCAAGTGTTGATGCTGATTGTGATGTTTATCGGTGGAATGTCCGGTTCAACAGCCGGAGGGATGAAAGTGATCCGTCAGCTGATGGTGTTTCGTATCGTTCAATACAAGTGCGAATCACTTTTTCGTCCTGAAACTTTGCGTTTCTTCAAATTAGGGGAGAAGGAAGTAGGATCAGGAGCGTCGATCATGGTTCTTTGTTATTTTGTGATTGTGATAGCAATGATGGCATTTTCGACGATCTTTTACGTTTGGGATGGCATCGATCCTCAAACCTCTTTGTCTTTGTCTACGATGATGATCAATAATATAGGAATGGGCTTCCGTATGGCCTCCCCCATGGAATCGTGCGCCTTTTTATCGGACTTTGCTTTGTTATTTTCCTCTCTTCTTATGATTTTTGGCCGTTTGGAGTTCTTAGCCGTTCTTGCTGTGATGGTTCCGGCTTTTTGGCAAAAGAGTAAATAATATACCGAACCAACTTCAAAAATCATTTTTTTGAAGTTGGTTCGGTATAACATCTTTTCAAGGCCGACTAGTACCCAACCATGAAAATTTTTGAAACAAATTCTCATGGTTGGGTACTAGATAGTGTCGCCCTTGTTTTCAATTTTAACCAGCGTCGAAACCTTGAGGACGAATACTAAGGGATCATCTTTGATTGATTTGAACCCGTAGCGTTCATAGAAGGCCGCAACCATTTCATTTTTTGCATCAACCACAACTACTCTTCCGCCAAATTCCTCTGATATTTTCAAACACTTCTGCAGAGCATGCCTTAGTAACTTTGCACCAAACCCTTTACCTTGATATTTTTTACTAATGGCTAAACGTCCTATTCGTATGCCTGGTACTAAATCATATGGGACTCCGCGCCCTTCGCGCTTGGATAAAGACTCCTTGGCTATTTGAGTTGGGGAAATTGAGTAAAAACCTATAATAGATGCAGTCCTTTGATCTAAAGCTACAGTCGTGACAGAAAGACGCTGAGACATTTCGGTGAGTGCTCTTAAAGATAAAAATTTATTGAGGGCTTCCTCTCCACAATCAAATCCAATGCATTCAATTGAATTGTCTAATCGTTTGAACTTTAGTTGCATGTTCTCAGCCATTAATCAGAGTCTTTCATGAGTCGTCGCAAATTGCCAGTTGGTTCGTCATCTGACTCCATGATTTCTTGAAATCTGAACCACTCATTCTCATCGAGAATTATATTTTCAATTGTTTCATGGGATTTTAATTCTTTTTCAGGAACAATTCGAGCTGGTTCGAGAACAATTTTATCCTGTTCTTTAGAGATAGTAAATAAGCGGCCAGCACACTCCTTGCCTAAGTTAATGCGCCCTGTAGCATCTGCTTTAATTGATCTTTGTGCTTCCATGGGTATTTCCTTTTTCTTCATTATATCACAGTAGGAAATATTACAAAATGGGGTAAACCCATTTTTATATATTATCCATTTTGTAACTCCAAAAAATTTTTTATTCTTTTTACAAGGGTGCTGAATAATTAGCTTTTTTAAAGATATAAAATAAAAATTATTTTATAATAAAGACAGGGGCTAGATGTCATAATGTCTATTCGATCAAAACCTTTAATTTATTCGGGATTTATCCATTCTTTAGAAAATCAGAGTGATAAATCTAAATTTTCAAAGCGTTATAGCCGTTTTAAGAAAAGGTGCCATTGCCGGAGTCTGCAGCAGGTTGTCAAGGTTTCCCATCAATATTTGTCTAAAGAAAGGGATGTCGAAGATTTACAACGGGTTCTTGGTGGTTTGCGCATGATCAAGCAGGAATATCCCGAATGCAGTTTTTTGAAAAAGGTGATGGTATTGTTTAATCGTCGATACAGAGTCAGCCGTGAAAAAGCTTTGATATCGTTAGATGGGACAATCCAGGCATACGAACGAAAAATTCGAGCTTTGGAAGATTTAAAAGGAGAAGATGCGGAAAATTCAGGGTTAGAAGCAAAATTAGAAGGAAATCATTTCGGCAATGTTGTTTTTCGCAAAGGATTTACAGAGGCTGCATCGGCAGCCGTCAAGCGAATGGCCGAAACGGGAAAGCTTCCTCCAGATGAACATATCATGCTATGGAAAAAAGAGTTGAATGCTCTAGTTAAGAAATTTGGAAGCAAAGAAGTCGATCAAGACGATCTTTATAAAGCGGTGCTATTGGTAGGAAAGGAGCATGTGCCTCGGTTAATTAGGCAAATGGATCGCATTCGGCGGGAGGAGCCAGGATTTCTTTTTCCCGATATCAGTCGCGGTGTTTTAAACAAGCAATCAGAGTTTTTCCAGCATTTAGCAAAAGCAGTCGCAGACTTGGCAGAGGATAAGATAGATCTTTCCAAGCCTATTTACAGCAAGCCTGTGGATGTTGCAGAAGAGGTCGATGTGCTATCAGGGCATATCAACTTGGAAGGAAGTCGGGCAAAAAAGATGGTACAGCAGATGTGGAAAGATCATCGGCATCAATCTTCACAAATTGCCTTAAATAATTTGACAATAGAGTTGCTTGCCCTTTTCAAAGAAAAAAAGGTGCCGTTGCCGGAGCTTGCAAATGAAAATAATATTGAGCGATTGGCTGAAATCTTTGTAAGAGCCCTTGCCAAGGATGAAGGGGATTTCTTTTCTGCGTTTGCTATGTTGTTGGAAAAGTCTTTAAGGGAGTCTGAACTGGATGATCTCAATTCTCAATCTCAGCAAGTTGTAGAATCTCTTATCAGGGCGATGCAAAAATATGGAAAGATCGATCTTTCTCAAGTGAAAAACACCAGACGTTCCCAGGCGTTGGAAATGATTCAAGCGAGAATTAAAATAGGCTTTTCCAGAGCTTGCAATGAAACGAAAGGAATCAAGAAAAATTTCAGGGAAGAATTTTTGGAAACTGTTGATTATTGGAAGTCCAGAGAAGATTTCTCTGATTTTTCCGATAGACTGCTTGAAGCATCAAAAAAAGGAGGGAATGCCATCAGAGCTCTTATTGCAGAATACATTGATGACAAAGCACCTGATACTGATGACAGCACTCTTATATCGGCATTGCTTTATCAATTATGTAATGATGATCAGCATCGGTTCTCGCAATTTGTCTTAAATATGATGTTGATTAGAGAGCAAAACCCCGGATTGTCGCATCCATTCCTTGATTCTTTGTATCAAGGGATCGGATTTGTTGGGGGAGTGGATCTTCGAAATGTGTCTACAATCGATGAAATCTTAATTTTAAACAATAAAAGAGAAGGAATTTCAAGAGATCCTGATGCCGAGATTTTTGAAGAAAATTTTTCATTGTTTAAAGAGAAAAATGGGAGGCTTGCGAAAATGGATCCTCAATCGCCTCAGGAGGGAGTCGAAAAGGTGGATATCGAGGATGCGAAGAAACTGCAAAAACTATTTAACCACTCTGAATTTAAAAGTGATGTCGAAGCGTTGCTGAATGAATATCTTGAGAACGATCAGCTCTCTTCTACTGAAAATAATCGCAGAAGGTTTATAGAAAAATTGATCCCTATTACGGAAAAATATCTCCCTGTCATGCTTTCTGAAGAAGCTGCGGTTCCGGGTGGAGATGATCTTCTTCCTTTCATACAAGCTTTGCTTGCGGTAAGTCCCAGTTTAGGGGGGCAAACATTATCAAAGATAGCTCATGAAGATCAAAAAGTCATGGGTGATGTGAAATCCCCTTTTGATTATCATTTTCTCACTATCTTTGCGATGAGAGACTATTTTAAGAGTTCTTGAGACCTCTCTTAAACCTGCTTGCAGGCACCCTCTTTGCCGCATGAAGAGGGGCATTCTTGCTTTTGGGAATAATCCGTGATATAAAATCCGGATCCTTTAAATGATAGACCAATGCCGCCGCCAGGTCCTCGTCTAAGAGTTGGCGCCGCGCACTTCGGGCACTCTTTCAAAGGGAAATCGGTAATCTTTTGAAACGCATCCATTTGATGTTTGCATGTTTCGCAAATGTAGGCATATGTTGGCATGAAAGTATTCCTTATTTTAGAAAAGGAGGAAGGAATTTTCCTTCCTCCAAATAATAATGATAGGGTTGGGGTTAGAAACCGCCCATGCCACCCATTCCAGGCATTCCGCCCATGCCACCCATACCTCCCATGCCCGGCATGCCGCCGCCCATGGCAGGCTCCTGAGACTTAGGCTCAGGTTTGTCGGTGACCATGCATGCAGTTGTGAGCAGCAAGGATGCTACGGAAGCTGCGTTGGTCAGCGCCTGCTTAGTTACGAGTACCGGATCGACAACACCTGCTTGAAGCAGATCTTCAAATGTGTCAGTCAGTCCGTTGTAGCCCATAGCGCCTTTAGATTCATAGATCTTCTCTGCGATCAGGTTGCCTTGCTTTCCGCAGTTGTTGGCAATCGCGGTTGCTGGGGCAAACGCCGCATCGCGGATGATCTGTACGCCGATTGCTTCCTCGTCAGTCAACTTCAGAGTGTTCAATGCATCCACACAGCGTAAGAGAGCAACGCCTCCTCCTGGAACGATCCCTTCGGCGACAGCCGCTCGCGTTGCGTGCAATGCATCTTCGACACGTGCTTTCTTCTCCTTGAGCTCTGTTTCAGTTGCTGCGCCGACGTTGACTACTGCAACACCTCCGACTAATTTAGCCAGGCGCTCTTCAAGCTTCTCTTTATCGTAGTTAGAGATATTCGGCTTGGAGAGTTCTCCTTTAACTTGAGCGACGCGCTCTTGAACTTTGCCATGGTCGCCCATGCCGTCGACGATTGTTGTCTCTTCTTTGGAAACTTTAATCGTTTTTGCTTGTCCAAGCACTTCAGGTCCTACATCTTCCAATTGCAGGCCAACCTCTTCGCTGACAACAGTCGCTCCTGTGAGGGTCGCAATATCTTGGAGCATCGCTTTGCGTCTATCGCCAAAGCCAGGAGCTTTCACTGCGCAGACAGGCAGTCCCCCTTTAAGCTTGTTGACAACCAATGTTGCCAATGCTTCCCCTTCGATATCCTCTGCAATGATCAAAAGCGGTTTAGGGCCTTTTTCCATCGCTTTTTCTAAAAATGCGACGAGTTCTTTAACTGCGGACAATTTTTTGTCTGTGATGAGGATAGAAGCGTTTTCCAGTTCCACAGTCATGTTTTCCCCATTTGTAATGAAATAAGGAGAAACAAACCCTTTGTCGAACTGCATTCCTTCGACAACGTCTAAAGTGGTATCGATCCCTTTGGCTTCAGCAACTGTGATGATGCCGTCTTTGCCCACTTTTTCCATCGCTTCGGCAATGATCGTGCCGATTTCCGGGTCGTTGTTAGCGGAGATGGTCGCAATTTGCTTCACTTCATCCGATGTTTTGACAGGTGTTGCAAGATTTTGCAAAGCTTCAGTCAATGTTTGCACTGCGAGGTCGATCCCGCGCTTCAAACTCATCGGGTTAGATCCGGCAGCCACATTTTTTGCGCCTTTTCTCACGATCTCTTCTGCTAAGACGATTGCTGTTGTCGTTCCATCTCCTGCCGTATCAGATGTTTTAGAAGCCACCTCTTTGACAAGCTGGGCGCCCATGTTTTCAAATTTATCCTTGAGGGCAATCTCTTTTGCAACGGTTACTCCATCTTTGGTTGAAGTGGGAGCGCCAAAGCTTTTGTTGATGACGACGTTGCGCCCTTTAGGGCCAAGTGTGACTTTAACTGCTTTGCTAAGCGTGTGGACTCCCTTAAGGATCGCTTTGAGTGCGTCTTCTTTAAATTTGAGTAATTTAGCCATGTGTCTTTTGCTCCTTATGATGAGAGGATTCCTAAAATGTCTTCTTGAGAAAGAATAAGATATTCATCCTCGCTGTTTTCGTCCACGTCTTTAACTTCGGTTCCCGCATAAGAGCTGAACAGAACGCAATCGCCTTCAGCAACATGCATCGCTTCCATCGTGCCGTTTTCATCCAGTTTCCCCGGTCCTACAGCGAGAACAGTGCCCTGCTTCGGCTTTTCCTGCGCAGAATCGGGCAGAAGGATTCCCCCTTTTGACGTTTCTGCTTTAGATCTTTTGATAAGAACACGGTTGCCTAACGGCTTGATTTTCATTTTGGTACTCATAGTGGCTTCTCCTCGTTGATGTTAGCCAAAATTTTAAGAGTTCAATGGATTTACGTCAACATATTAGCAGTTGATGAATTTAAGTGCCAGTTTTTAGCGGTACAATAAATACCGTTCCCGCTTTTGCTTAAATTGCTCCCTTTTCGCCCGGTCAAGCTCTTTTAGCCGCCATACGATATAGGGTTCTTCCTGCATTAAGCGCCACACCTCGTCTGTGCCGTTGACTTTGCTGAACATTTCTTTTCTGTGAGCCGTTTTCTGCATCGATTCCTTGAATTTTTTAGGATACAAGCTTTTAAGCATTCCAATAATCAGATATTGCGTGGTTACCGGAAGAAACTGACGGTCATCGGTAATCACGATCAAGACTCCGTGGCAATCTTGATCGGCATACAATCCGTAAAAAGGTTTGAAGTGGAAAGGATGAAAGCGCACTCCGGAAAAATGTTGAGCATTTAATTGCGAGGCGAAAGCGTCGGCGTCGATCCAGGGAGCTCCTATCATTTTAAAGGGAAGAGGATAGCCGATTCCAATGCTGACCATCGAGATCTCTCCAAGAATTCCTGTTGTCGGATAGTACCAGACTGAGTTGGCTTCGGGAATGTGCGGACTGGTGGGTACCCATGGCAGCTCGGTATCGCGAAAAGTCATTTCCCTTGTCCATCCCTGCATTGGAATCACTTCAAGGCGGCATCCGACCTTGTACTCTTCGTTAAAATAGCGTGCCAATTCTCCAACTGTCATTCCATGGCAGTAAGGAACATCGATATAGCCGACAAACGAACGCCACTGTTCTTTCATCATCGGCCCGTCGATGGTGATGCCGTTAATGGGATTGGGACGGTCCAGGACAATCACGCGGATGTTGTGTTTTGCTGCCTCTTCCATGGCGTAAAAAAGTGTGGAGATATAGGTATAGGAGCGCGATCCGATATCCTGGATATCGAAGATGAGAAGGTCGATGTGGGAAAGCATCTCTTTTGTCGGACGCTTGGTTTTGCCATGTAAACTGAAGATAGGGATTCCTTCAGGGCTGCGGCTGTCTTGAATCAAGGTATTGGCGTGCGATGCACCGGTCAGTCCGTGCTCAGGAGCAAAGAACGCAACAAGGGAAAAGCCTCCCTTTTTAGCGTGTTTTTTCAGCAGGTCGATGGTGCTGTCCATTTGTTTGTTGACTGCTGTGTGGTTTGTGATCAACCCAACCCGCTTCCCTTTCAATAAAGAATCGTACTTTCCACTGACTAATTGATCGATTCCAAGGGAAACTTTGGCAGACAAAGGAAGCAGAAAGCAGGTGAAAAAAACAAAGAGCAACTGTTTCAATTTAGAATCCATGGTTGACGTCTATTTTGACCTTGGAATCCGCTTTTTGTAAAGGAGCGATTCTGATATGCTGAATCCAATCTTAAAAACTTGCGATTTTGGTTAAGGAAGTTATGGAAGAGTCTCCCTATTTGGAAAATGCCAGACGGCTGATCGATCATGTTAAAGGACGTATGATTTCTGTTGAGGAACGCAGGGAGCTTGCGATCGAGTTAGCTGCATTGATGCTTAACGAAGCCAGACGGGTGCAAACCACTTCTGAGCACCGCATTCTTGCCCAGCTCGATCATATGATGGAAGATCCTGTAGGGAAAGTGTTTACAACAAGCATGACAGATGAATGCTTTCGCAGTAAACTTCCTGCCCGTGTTGCAGATCAAATGATCCATCTGATCAATAAATTCGGGATTCCAAAGTATCTTTCCTACTTTAGGCAGCTGCAGTTATTTGTGTTCAAGTGTTTGGGGCAGTCGATTCCTCAGGTTTTTGTACCGTTGGCGCGCCGCATGCTGCGAAAAGAGACGTCCCGTGTCATCCTTCCGGGAGAAAAGCGTCCTTTGTCCCGCTATATGGAAAAACGGAAGAAGGCAGGAGTTAGAGTGAACCTCAACCATTTGGGCGAGGCAATCCTTGGCGAAGAGGAAGCAAAGCGCAGGTTGGAAATCTACCTGGAAGATTTAGCGCGTCCTGAAGTGGAGTATATTTCGATCAAGATTTCAACCATTTGCAGCCAAATTAATTTGCTTTCCTGGGAGGAGACTTTAGAAGTTTTAGAGCCGAGATTGAAAAAACTCTATCGTCAGGCGATGACCCATTTTTATGTGCGGGCAAACGGCAAGCGGGTGCCGAAGTTTGTTAATCTCGATATGGAAGAGTATCGGGATCTGCACTTGACAGTGGAACTTTTTAGACGCGTGCTGGACGATCCGGAATTTTATCAACACTCTGCAGGAATTGTTCTGCAAAGTTACCTGCCTGATTCTTATCTCCTTCAACAGGAACTCACTGTTTGGGCAATGAAGAGGGTTGCAAATGGAGGGGCGCCGATTAAGATCCGCCTTGTCAAGGGAGCGAATTTGGCGATGGAGCAAGTGGAGGCGTCGCTCAAGGGGTGGGCGCAGGCTCCTTATACGAACAAAGTTGATGTGGATGCCAATTTTAAGCGGATGCTCGCTTATGCGTGCCAGCCTGATCATGCGAAAGCGGCGCGTGTCGGCGTGGGCAGTCATAATCTATTTGATATTGCTTATGCGATGCTGCTTCGATCGGAGACGGGGATGGAGGGATTTGTCGAATTTGAGATGCTCGAAGGGATGGCAGATCATATGCGGCGCGTTGTGCAGACGCTGAGCGGAGACATCCTTTTATATTGCCCTGCAGCCACGGAAAAAGAGTTTGTCCATGCTGTAGCCTATTTGGTGCGCCGGCTGGATGAAAACACAGCTCCGGAGAATTTCCTGCGCCATATTTTCGGCCTTTATCCCGATACCGAGGAGTGGCAATCCCAGGCAAACCATTTTTCTCTTGCGTGCCATGCTGCAAATGCTGTCAGTAAAAGTCCGAGGAGAACGCAGAACCGCTTTCATGAAGCGGCTTCGGTATCGATAGAGCTGCCCTTTCAGAATGAACCCGACACAGATTGGACGCTGCCACAGAACAGGAAATGGATCCAGCAAATTCTTCAGGGGTGGAAAAAAAAGGAGATTGCTCCGATTCCGCTTGTGGTTGCCGGTAGGGAAATTCCTCCTGACGACCACTGTTTCGGAGAAGGGGTAGATCCTTCCGTACCTGGGAAGGTGCTCTACCACTACGCTCTTGCTGATCAGGAACAGGCGGAAAAGGCTTTGCAGTGCGCTTCGGTCGCCGGAGCGAAATGGGATGAAGTTTCTCTTGAGGAAAGATGCAGCATTCTTTCCGAACTAGCCTCTTTGTTAAGGCAGAATCGGGGAGAACTGATTTGCGCCATGGTCGCAGATGCTGGAAAAATTGTTGAAGAGGCCGATGTTGAGGTGTCTGAGGCAATTGATTTTGTTGAATATTACATGCGGCAAGCTAAATTTTGGCATGAGATGTCCGATCTGCAATGGGCGCCTAAAGGAACAGTGCTTGTGGCTCCGCCGTGGAACTTCCCTTGCGCAATTCCTCTCGGCGGCGTTGTGGCTGCGCTTGTTACTGGCAACAGCGTGATTTTTAAACCTGCCAGAGAGACGGTGCTTGTTGCCTGGCTGCTTGCCAACTTATGTTGGGATGCAGGAATCAGCAAGGAAACGTTGCAGTTTATTTTATGCGAAGATGAGCCTGTCGGAAGCCGGTTGGTTCAAGACTCTCGCGTCGATACCGTGATTCTTACAGGAGCCACATCTACAGCTGAGCTGATGCTGAGGATGCGTCCCGGACTGGATTTAATGGCAGAGACTGGCGGCAAAAATGCGATGATTGTCACAGGGATGTCTGATCGCGACCTTGCGATCAAAGATACTGTACGTTCGGCTTTCGGCCACGCCGGTCAAAAATGCAGTGCGTGCAGTCTGTTGATCCTGGAGAAAGAAGTGTACGAGGACCGCAAGTTTTTGCAGACATTAAAGGATGCGGCGCAAAGTTTGCAAACGGGATCTGCATGGGACTTGTCAACAAAGATTAATCCCCTGATTAACGAACCGTCAGATAAACTTTTGGAAGGGTTGACCACTTTGGAAGAGGGAGAATCCTGGCTGCTTAAGCCGAGGCAGGATCCTAAGAATCCACGCCTGTGGTCTCCGGGAATTAAGCTGGGGGTTAAACAGGGCGGCAAAGCGTATCGGACGGAATATTTCGGCCCCGTTTTGAGTGTAATGTGCGCCGATGATCTGGAGCATGCGATTCGTTTAGTGAATGGAACCGGATATGGTTTGACGTCAGGTTTGCATTCACTCGATGAACGGGAAGAGAAGTTGTGGCGGGAAAAGGTGATTGCGGGCAACTTGTATGTCAACCGCACGATCACAGGAGCTATTGTGCAAAGGCAGCCGTTCGGCGGCTGTAAGAAGAGCGGTTTTGGCAAAGGGGCTAAAGCTGGAGGGCCAAACTACGTTTCGCAATTGATGAGAGCGGAACAAAAAGCACTGCCCTCTCATCGCACTGCGCTTGATAGCTCGATCAATGTTCTTGGGCTTTTCATTCAGAAATTTGAGTTGTCTTCTGAAAAAATGGAGATTTGGGAAGCTAGTGTGCAAAGTTACGCTTATCATTATAAGCACGATTTTTCTACAGCGGCCGATCCTAGTAAAATTGTTGGAGAGGATAATCTGTTTCAGTATGTTCCTCACGAGAAAGTTGTGCTGCGCGTACAGCCTCAAGATGAACTCATCGATACGATGCGGATTATTGCTGCCGCTGCGATTTGCCGCACACACTTAGAAGTCAGCGGAGACAGCAAAACTGTCCTGCAGATTTCTAAGGGAGATTGGGTGAATCTCTCATCAAAAGTGCATGTCATTTCGGAGTCGGAATCCAATTTTATCGACCGCGTGCTTAAAGGAGAAGTTGAGCGGATACGGCTGATTTCTGCTCCATCTTCAAGCTTAAGTCAGGCGCTTTCGGAAGCTTGTTGCCATGTGCACCTCTCCCAGGTAGTCGCTAATGGCCGTTTAGAGCTTCTTCACTATTTGAGAGAAGTCAGCTATAGCTGTGATTACCATCGCTATGGAAACTTAGGAATGCGTGAACATGAAGAGCGCGCACCCATTTTATAAGGATGAAAACAATGATGTATGCCGCTGGATTGAATGAACCGCAACAAGATGCTGTCAATACATTTAACGGGCCTTTACTTGTCTTGGCCGGCGCAGGTTCCGGAAAGACGCGCGTAGTGACTTACCGAATTGCTGCTCTTATCGAAAGTGGAGTGCCTGCTTCTCAAATCCTTGGACTCACATTCACAAACAAAGCTGCGGGGGAAATGCAGGAGAGGATCAGAAAGATCGCAAACAGCCACGTTCTCATCAGCACTTTCCATAGTTTAGGGGCAAGGATTTTGAGGGAGTCGATTCATGAGCTGGGATATCGCAGTGATTTTACCATTTATGACGAAGACGATGTGTTGAAATTGCTGAAAGCCTGTTTGGAAGAGCTGAAAATTCGGGATAAAAAAATGGAGCCCAAAGTGTTCCGATCGTTGATCTCCAAAGCGAAAAATCAGTTGCTGGGGCCGGATCAAGTGCAAAGCTCGCAGTCGAAAGATCCTGCCGACATGGCTTTGCCAATGGTTTATAGGAAATACCAAGAGAGGCTGAAAGAGTATAATGCCCTTGATTTTGACGATCTTCTTTTTCTTGTCGTGAAACTGTTTAGAGAGTGTCCGGAAGTGCTGAAAGGGTATCAAGACAGATGGTCTCATTTATTGATCGACGAGTATCAGGACACGAACCATGCGCAGTATGAAATTGTGTGCAAGCTTGTTGAACGTACGAAAAATCTTTGCGTTGTCGGAGATCCTGACCAATCGATCTACTCTTGGAGAGGAGCAAATATCCAGAATATTCTCAATTTTGAGAACGATTTTGCAGGCGCTAAAGTGGTGAGACTTGAACAAAATTATCGCAGCCGTGCCAATATCTTAGATGCGGCAAATCACTTGATCGGATTCAACCAGCAGCGTTTCGAAAAAAATTTATGGAGTGCGCTAGGGCCGGGAGAAAAGATTAAACATTACACCGGTGATTCCGATCGCAATGAATCGCAGTTTGTTGCAGATACGATCCGTTATTTCCACGAGGAAAAAGGGATCCCCTATCAGGAAATGGTCATTTTTTACAGGACCAATTTCCAATCGCGTGCATTTGAGGACCGTTTATTATCTTCTCGTATTCCTTACGTCATTGTTGGAGGAATTTCTTTTTACCAGCGGAAGGAAATCAAAGACGTGCTCGCCTTTTTACGAATGACTTATTCGGATTCAGACTTCATTTCTTTTCAACGGACGATTAATCTTCCCCGCCGTGGACTTGGGAATGCGACGATTGAAAAGATTCGTCTGGGAGCAACTCAGGAAGGGATGACGATTTTGGAATATTGCCAGGCATTGGTTGATGGCGGTGTTTCTTTGCGGATGACCACTAAGCAGAAAGAGGGGCTTGAGGGATACCTTTCCATGATTCGAAAATTGAAGCGGATCTATGCTGAATGTTCTCTCAAAGAGCTTGTCATCGCAGCTGTTGAAGAAACAGGTTATCTGAACCACTTATCTGAAGATCCGGAAACCGTTGACGACCGCAAAGCAAACCTGGATGAATTGAGGACAAAGGCAATGGAGTGGGAACAGGAGAGGGACAGCGCCGAACTTGCCGACTTTCTTGAAGAATTGTCCTTGAAATCGAGTCTTGATGAAGCTGACGCCGGCCTTGTTGATAGAGTGAATTTAATGACGATCCATAATGGAAAAGGGCTGGAATATACGCTTGTGTTCCTGGTCGGCATGGAAGAGGACCTTTTTCCTCATGCTAACTCCAGGGGCAGTCAAGAAGCGCTTGAAGAGGAGAGGCGTTTGTGCTATGTCGGCATGACACGAGCCAAAGAGTATCTTTATATTACAGATGCCCGTTTCCGTTATTTGTGGGGGCAGGCGCGTACGCAGAGGCCTAGCCGTTTTCTCAAAGAAATTCCTATCGAACATCTGCAAAGGGTGCGTGATGGGATAACGATTGGGGGCTCTTCAATGATGCAAACATCTGAAATGGAAACAGAATTTGAGTCCGGGGATGCCGTGTTTCATCAGGAATTTGGTGTTGGTGTTGTTCAGCAAGTGTATGATAGTTCGGTCGGGATGATCTACAAAGTGCTGTTCTCTAGTGATTGCCAGGTTAAAGATCTTGCAGCGCGTTATTCACATTTAACGAGATTGTGATGATTTCTACTGTTCAAAAAATCGATGGATGTATTACATTTTACACAGTCTAAGATTCTTTATTGATCTTTCAGTGACGAAAATAAAATTTGGAAAAAATCCTCTCAAGGCTGTAGTCTAAGATGGTTTTTTCTATTTGGTAACAAAAATGGAGTTCACAATGAAACATTTGAAAAATTTAGTACTTTTTGTACTGTTGGCCTCCGCTCAGTTTGCTTATTCCGATGAAGCATGCGATGCATGCGATCCATGCTACATGGGTACGGAATGTGATCTGTGCAACATCAGCTTATGCGATATGGAATTTGAGTTGTATGCTGATGCGCTTTACTGGCATAACGATCTTTCTCTAATTACAAATGATGGAAGAAAAGATGGATTAAACGATGGAAAAACCGATCACGATTACAATTGGGGTTGGAGAATCGGAGCTTCCGCCTACTGGAATTCTTGGGATATCGGTTTCCGCTACACTTCTTTTTCTTCAACAGCGAAGAGAGATGTTCAATTTGGAGAAAGCTCTGTCGTGGCGGCAAGTGAATTCGATTACGATGTGTTCGATGTTGAGCTTGGCCGTGCGTGCTGCATCTGTGAAGGCATTCTCTTCAGGCCTTTCTTCGGTGGAAAATTTGCACGAATCAAAGTAGACATTAGAAACATTGAGTTTATTTTCGACAAAGGGTTAGACCGTAAGCTAAAATTGGATGGATGCGGTCTTTACGTTGGTTTCGACAACCGCTGGCAGATCTGCAGCTTCAATGTTTGCGATCGCAGCATTCCAGTTGCATTAGTTTCCCGTTTCAGCACAGGTGTTCTTGATGGAGACTTTAAATACAGTGTAGGAGAAGAGGTAGGAGAAGAGGGTTCTGCTAAAGATTGCCAATTTATTCCTGTGCACGAATTGTATGCAGGTCTTGAGTTTAGAATGTGCGGCCTTTGCAATGCCGATGCGTTTGTCCAAGTCGGTTATGAAGTTCAGTACTGGGGTTGGAGAGGAGAACTAGTACGGGCAATCGATAGCCTTGCTCACCTAGGTATTGGAGGTCTTGTTCTCCGTCTAGGCGCGAATTTCTAAATCTTTCTTTCATTAAAGGCGATCCGGAAGAGATCGCCTTTATCATTAAAAAGCATTTAATTTTTGATTGGACTGATGATGAAAATTCTAAAGAATCTTGTTTTTGGCATCCTTTTAACATCTGCCCACTTTACGCATGCTTTTGATGGCTATGATCATTGTGATCCTTGCTATGATCAGAATACATGCGATTTTCTCTGCGTTGATTTTTGCAACATGGAATTTTCTGTGTATGCCGACGCCTTGTTTTGGCATCTTCACAGTACGGATCTTGTTCTTGGAGATGGAAGTTTCGATAAATTAACTCCAGGGAATGATTGGGGATGGAGAGTTGGCGGTTCAGCACGCTGGAATGTATGGGATCTTAGTCTGCGCTACACCTCTTTTCGTTCTAAAGCAGATAAAGAGGCACATTTTGATCAGGTGCCGATAGTGGCGAAATATGCATTTGATTATCGCGTATTTGATGCTGAGTTAGGGGCTTCTTGCTGTATTTGCGATGGCCTTTTATTTCGGCCCTTCTTAGGGGTGAAATTCGCCAACATTGACGTGACAGATGACCATGTTAGCGAACTTGAAAGGGATTTTACTCAAGGACTTGATGGCAGCGGGCTTTATATTGGTGCCAGCAGCCATTGGAAGTTGTGCAGCTTTAATGCGTGCGGTTGCTGCATTCCTGTTGCTTTTGTTTGTCGTATGAGTACAGGTATTTTAGATAGTGATTTTACACGGACAGAACCTCCAGCTCCTACTGAAAAGGAGAGACGTGAATCCAAGGCATTTCGGTTTATTCCAGTCCATGAAGTCTATGCCGGGCTGGAATTTAGAATGTGTGTTCTTTGCGATGCCGATGCGTTTTTCCAGATTGGTTACGAAGCTCAGTACTGGGGATGGAAAGGGATTGCTGAAGATGCATTGAGCCATGCATATTTAGGTGTTGGAGGCCTTGTTCTTCGTTTAGGCGCAAATTTCTAAATTTTTTTCATGCGGTCAGTTTCTGACCGCTCCTTTTTCTATAAAAAAAAATCTTAATCACTTATAAAAAATATCTAAACAAATATAGACGTATCAAATTGTAATGGCGGCAACAACTACCAATGTCCAAACAAGAAACTGGGGACGTGCTTGGGAAACAACCTGGCTCAGTTTATTTTCAACGATCGCTTTGCTTGCCACAGCGCCAATGATGGTGCTTTATTGCTACATTGCTTGCGTCCGCTTCAGAGGTTCTTTGATCGGGCCCGCTTATGCGTTAGCATCCGGGGCTGTTTCTCTTGATTCACTGTTTCCCTCTTTCGAAGTGGGCATTTTTGCGTTGTATTTAGGGTGGTTTGCGTTTCAATTGCTCCTCTATCTCGGGTTGCCGGATCTTCTCCATCGCATTCTTCCCCGCTATCGCGGAGGGCGCCAAGAGGGGGCGGTCACTCCGGCAGGCAAACAGCTTGTTTATCAAATCAATGGCTTGCAAGCGTGGTTAATCTCACATCTCTTTTTCGGGATTGGCGCTTATGTTTTGGGATGGTTTTCTCCAAGTATCATTGCGGAGAACTGGGGAGGGTTTTTGATCGTAACCAACGTGATGGGGTATTTAACAGCGATTTTCGTCTATGTGAAGGCTTACCGTTTTCCTTCCAATGCAGAAGATCGGAAATTCAGTGGAAATCCTTTGTACGATTTTTTCATGGGAATCGAGTTCAATCCCCGCATCGGAAAATTTGACTTCAAACTCTTTTTCAATGGACGTCCCGGGATCATTGCTTGGACGTTAATCAACTGGTCATTTGCTGCAAAGCAATATGCGGATTTGGGATATTTACCTAATTCAATGCTCCTTGTCAATGTGCTTCAAGCCATCTATGTGTTGGATTTTTTCTGGCACGAGACTTGGTATTTGAAAACCATCGACATTTGCCACGATCATTTTGGCTGGATGCTTTCCTGGGGTGATCTCGTTTGGCTGCCGTATATGTATACTTTGCAAGGGTTGTATCTTCTGTATCATCCCGTCGACTTATCAACAGGGTTTGCTCTTTTTGTTTTGACGCTGGGAGTTGTCGGATATGCGATTTTTCGTTCTGCAAATCATCAAAAAGACCATTTTCGCAGAGTCCAGGGAAAAGAGCCGATTTGGGGGAAAATGCCGGAGTTTATCTCTTGTCAGTATACAGCAGCAGACGGTTCTCTTCACCACACGAAGCTCTTGCTTTCAGGTTGGTGGGGCAGGGCGCGCCATATGAACTATACCGGAGATTTGATGCTGTCGCTTGCCTATTGTTTGGCTTGCGGTTTTTCCCATCTTTTGCCCTATTTTTACTTTGTGTACATGACAATTCTATTGGTTAACCGCTGCTACCGTGATGAGCACCGTTGTGAAAATAAATATGGAGACGCTTGGAGAAAGTATTGCCGCCGCGTTCCTTACCGCTTAATTCCCGGCATTTATTGATGTTGAGATGTACTTCTCCACCAGATACTCTTTGATCGCTGTCGGCCCCCCTTCACGGCCGAAACCGGAGGATTTGATTCCCCCAAATGAGGCTTGATAAGTGCTGGGAAGAGGGTCGTTGACCCCGACAATGCCATATTGAAGAGCCGAGGCTACTCGTTTGCAGCGCGATAAATCTTGTGAAAAAAAGTAGGAGGCTAAGCCAAATGGGGTATCGTTTGCCATTTCTACTCCTTCTCGTTCGGTTGAAAAAGGGATGACAGCCGCTACTGGGCCGAATGTCTCTTCTTTGTAAATCAGCATGTCGCTCGTCACCTGGCTGAGGATGCAAGGCTCGTAAGGGAAGCTTCCTTGCAAAATAATTTCAGCTCCCTTTTCTTGTGCGTCGGCAATGTGCTTTTTGACCTTTGATTCAGCTGTTGGATGTAGAATGGGTGACAAATCGGACTGAGGATCCAGGGGATCGCCGACTTTCAATTTTGCCGTCTCTTCGGCAAATTTATCGAGAAAAGCGTTGTAAATGCTTTTTTGCACAAAAATGCGATTAGGGCAAACGCAGGTTTGGCCGTTGTTGCGGAATTTTGAAGCAATTGTTCCTGCGACGGCAATGTCGATGTTTGCATCGTCGAAGACCAGAAGAGGAGCGTGCCCTCCCAATTCCATTGTCAGCTTTTTCAATGTGTCTGCTGATTTGCGGTAAAGATATTTCCCCGTCTCAGTGCTTCCGGTGAATGAAAGCTTGCGTATATCGGATGAGGCGAGCAAGACCTTGCCGATGATCTCTTCCGGACCAGGAATGATATTGACAACCCCTTCCGGAAGGTTAGCTGCTTGGCATAGGTAAGCAAATAGCAGCATGGAAATAGGGCTTTCTCTGCTGGGTTTGTTGATGATTGTGCAGCCGGCAGCAAGTGCTGCGGCAATTTTTCTTCCTGCCATTGCAATCGGGAAATTCCATGGGGTAATCGCAGCGCAGATCCCTACAGGCTCGTACTGAATTGTCAGCTCTTTGGCAGGAAATTGGGACGGGATCGTCATGCCGTATATTCTTTCCGCTTCGCTGGCAAACCAATGAAAATAGCCTGCTGTGTAGCTCACTTCCCCTTTGCCTTGAGTGATCGGCTTGCCCATCTCATGCGCCATTAGATTGGCGAAAGTGCTGCTGTTTTCTAAGAGCAAGTCTCCGATTTTGCGCAAAAGACGCCCTCTTTCCGGTGCGGGAGTGTTTTTCCACATGGGAAAAGCTTTTTTAGCCGTGGTTATTGCATGTTTGACATCCTGTTCATTAGCAGGGATGTAGCTTTTCCATTTTTCTTTTGTATAAGGACTGATGAGATCTTCAGTTAAGGCATGGCGGCAGGGAGAAAAGCTTCCTCCCACAAAAAAGCCGATTGCAGGCTGGTCTAAAAATTGAGCAATGTTCATAAATTCCTTCCTAGTTGAAGGGGCCGCCTTAAGTTTCCGGTGACCGCCTCTTCTATCGATGGCCAAAGGCGCGATGCTGAACAGGTGCCTTCATACCACTCTTTCAACTCTTTATTGGTGTTGGCAAGGAGACTGTGTTGATCAATATGATCAAATTCTTTATTCAATGTCTTGATGATTTTGGCTCTTAATTTTTGAATTTTTTTGTAGAGTTTCCGTCCTCTTTGGATCACTAGAGGGTCGGAGATCTTCCTATATGCAGCTAAATCTCTAATTTTGACGGATTCATTTTTCAGAGAAGCCTCAACGACACGCCGATAGAAATTCATCGTTAGATGGGAGCTCAATTTCGATTGTTGCATGATGTGCAGGTAAACATTTAGATGCCCTTGCGCAACCTCATACGCAAGGTCTTCCAGTAGGCGGAAATCGAAGGCTGTTGGTTGCAGTGAGTGTGTGTACTTGAGCTCGCCGTCCATGTTGAACATCAGGCGATTAAGGGAAAAATTTGCAGGGCAAACGGATTCCTTGCCCCACCATTTAAAGAGGTTGGAGATTGGGTCCAGGATCGAAAGGTCGCTTTCAACCAAAGGCTGATTTTCGGGACTTTCCCATTGATTTTCGGAAATGGCCGGTGTCAGCCTTTCAATGATGGCAAAGCGCCCGTCTGGAGAAATCTCCTTGATCTCAGGCATTTTTATTCCCCATTGAAATTCATTTGCCACCTTCTGTTTGATTGACCAGTAGGCCCGGTTCATTCCAACGGCGATGACATGATCCTCGTTTCCTTCAATCTCGAAAATTAGCGTTGAATCAAACCCTTCGCTCTTGACGCCGATCGCTTCTCCCAGTCGATAAGTATGGCTGCCGCTTTTCAGCTCATCTCCCGGTTGCAGAGCAGCTCTCCAAGAGAGATGTTTCTCTTCCTTCATCCGTAGAAGTTCCAGATTGTTTTGCAGCAAGCGGACTTTTAGCTCGATCAAGCTGCCTCCAAATGAAGGCTTATTTGTCAACACTCTTAGACAGTCGATAAACAGATCGACAGGAATGTTTTCTTTCTTTTTATTTAGGATCTTAATCCATTTTTCCAGCTCGTGCTGTTCATTTGACGAAAGATCTTCTTTCCTCGCAAGTTTTTTGAAAAGAGCGAGAGGAAGCGGGCTGTGCAGATACCCTTCCAAATCGATCAGTAATTGCGTTTCCCGCAAGAGAACTTCCCCTTGGCCATAGGAGAAGGGGAGTTCTCCCCGTTCGATTGAATCCGGATAGTAAGTTTGGAATAAGGAGGTGATTTTCTCGTTCTGTTTTTTTCCCGCAATAGATGAAAGAGGAGCCGTTGCACGGGTCCACCGCCTGACGTTTTTGCGAAGGGCATGCACTTCATTCTCATCCACTTCTTCTTCTCGAATCCTTTTTTCTAGGTAATCTTGATAGGCAGCGGCGTTTTCGATCACTTGCGGCAGCTTTTTGGAAAAGATTTTTTCCATTTTTTGCATGATTTTGATCAAACGTTTGGTTTTAAGATCTTTTCCAGTGAGGAATTGGACTGCCAGATAAAACCATTTCCACAAACGTCCCCATCCGTAGCTGGAGTGATAGACACGTTGGGAGATCAGGCTGGGAACAAGCGCCGGCTCTCCCGATTTTTTAGATTGGCAGGCAGAGTAGATTTCCTGAAGATTGCAAGCGGTCAACGTGGCCGGTTCGTTTTGATTCTAGGTGATATACGGTTTAAGTATTTTCGCGTTTCCGGATCAATATAGCGCTCGTCTCCAAAGATATTGAAGTCAGACTCGGTATCAGGCTTATACAAGGCCTCTCCTTGCCGTTTGAACGTAATGAAATTTCGGCTTTGAAAATAGTATTCGTTCCGTTTGCGCCAACAAGGGCCTTCGCAATCAAAGCCATCGGAGGCTATGTAGCTGGCAATTCCCTGCTTTAGGGAGATCATTCCGACGGAGTCGAGCTTGACGTAATGGTTGTAAAAACTCTTAAAATAAATGTAGACCTCAAGGTCTGACGCGGTAAAAGGGAAGGTTCCCAAATCGCGATAGATAATAGCGTTTCCGTTGATCCGTTCGAGAAACTCATCGACGAGATCGACCAGCAGCGCTCGTGCTTCCCAAATATCGAGGACATCCATTGATGAGAAGTCGAGGCGGATGCGGTTAATTTTGTTGTTGTAGTAAACGACAGAGTCTTCTAATTGCAGATGTTTTTGAAATCTGAGTTTTTCGCTGTAGGTTAGAATTTGACGGGAAACTTCCGTTGCGTCAATGGCTTTTTCCATTTTAGGTGGTTGGGAAGTGCCGCAACCGCAAAAGGCGGCGATGATCAGCAGCAGCCCTAAATATCGAGTCATTCCAAACGCCTCGTTCTGATATAGTGAACTTTCCATACTATTTTTTCGGGAGATATTTGCAAAGCAAAATTCCGAAGTTGTATGATCTCTTCCTTATGAAAATCGTTGGCGATAAATTTGACATTTCAATTAGATCACTAGGAACTCATGGCGAGGGCGTTGGAGACCTCGACGGCTTTACCCTTTTTGTCGATGGTGCACTTCCCGGGGAAAGAGTTTTCGTTGAGCTGACTGCAGTGAAGAAAACTTACGGTGTCGGTAAACTTCTTCGCATCCTTGAACGGTCTCCCGATAGGGTTGATCCGGTCTGTCCTCTGTTTGGGCGCTGCGGCGGTTGCCAGGTGATGCATTTGAACTATTCGTCTCAACTAGAGAGGAAAAGGCAGAGGGTGGTCGATGCCTTTGAACGGATCGGCAAGTTAATGGATGTGGAGGTCCTCCCTTGCGTCCCTTCGCCTTTGCCTTTGAAATATCGCAATAAGGTGCAAGCGCCCATTCGTCAGAAAAAAGAGGGATTAAGCATTGGTTTTTATGCCCGCAACTCCCACCATTTAGTCGATGTCGACCTGTGCTACATTCATTGCGCATTAGGACAGCGTGTGTATGAGAGAAGCGTCGCTTTGCTCAAAAGTTCTGGCATTTCCAAAGAAAAGCTGCGCCATTTAATCATTAAAACAGCTGTGAAAACAGAGCAAGCTCTTGTTGTGATCGTCACCGGAACAGATCAAAAAAAATCTTTAGCTCGTTTGGCGGAAGAGATCCAGCGCCAATGTCCTGAGGTCAAGGGTGTGATCCAGAATGTGAATCCCCATTTGCATAATGTTGTCTTGGGAAAAACGTTTGAAGTGTTATCCGGACAAGGATGGATGGAAGAAGAGATTTTAGATCTCCGTTTTTATGTGTCTCCTGCTTCTTTTTTCCAAGTCAATCCGGCGCAAGCTGAGCAATTGTATCGTCAGGTGATCGATTGGGCAGAGCTTAAAGGAGGGGAGAGGGTTCTGGATGCTTATTGCGGAGTGGGAACGCTGTCTCTTTTGTTAGCGCGGAAAGCCGGCAGAGTCGTTGGTGTTGAATGTGTTCCGCAGGCGATTGCAGACGCGGAAAGAAACGCTAGTCTCAATTGCCTTGCTAATGTTTCGTTTGTCTGTGCCGAGGCAGAAAAATGGATTCAATCCGCAGAGAGAATGGACCTTGTTGTCTTAAATCCTCCTCGAAAAGGGTGCCATCCTGAGATGATCAAAGCGATAGGCAAGATGCGCCCGACTCGGTTGATCTATGTTTCCTGCGACCCTGCGACATTGGCGCGTGACCTTGCAATGCTTCAGGAATCGGGTTATAAAATCGATGGCGCTTGCCCTTTTGACATGTTTCCTCAAACGGCGCATGTAGAGACTGTCGTTAAACTGTCAACGAAGCTTTAATGACATTAAATTGTTCTTCACTTTGGACAAAGCCGGGTCCGCGGCACTTCCGTCCGGTTAACACAACTTCTTTGACTGTTTCATCGACGTTACCCTGGGTGATCTTCTCCTGCTTTTGCAGATTTCTGAGAGTGAGGACAGAGATAAGCGTTCCTGTGCGGCCAACTCCTGCTCGGCAATGGACTAAAGGGATTTTACCGTCCGTCATCTTTTCATCAATGGTGTCGACCAGCAGGTTTAATGTATCTATGCTGGCGCCGTCGAAGTCTTTCCAAGAATCGAAATGGAGCCTTTGAACTTCCTTTCCCGTTCCCTTAATTGTCACTTTGTATGTGTAAAGTGTGAAATGCTCTTTGATCTGTTCTGTTTTTGTGAGCTCCACAGAGCAATCTTCAAGAGATTCTCTTCCTTTGTCAGAGTGGTAATAGACGATAGTGAAATCTGAGCGGGTCATGAGGTTGTCTTCAGAAGTTGTGAGATCGACGATTAAACAGTTGTTTTCAAAGGCGGCCTGCCAAAAACTCTCAAAGTCTTCAAGAACGGGGGCTTGAGCTGATAGATACGTATTGCCGTCAGGCATCTGAATCCAGTTAGCGTGGATGGCTTTGCCGTTGATTTGCAATGCAGTGTGTTCTGGACATCGAATATTGGAGAATCTTCCTGAAGGTTTATCGGTATATTGGAATGTAAGTGTATTTGTTTCAGTTTCTATTGCATCAAAATCTATAGAAATTTTCAAAGGTTCGTTTGTATTTTTCTGAGATCCAATGGAGGCATCTTTTTGTTCTTCCGTCTTTTTTTGCAAATCATTGAGGTTTTGTTGTTTGATCTGCGTGACTTTGCGATAGGCCCAGTAGGTGTAAAGCCCTGTCGCAATTCCTAATGTAAAGGGAATGCTCAAGGCAAGCAGCATAATGCCAAGGATGCGTCTACATATTGTCGGCTCATCGCGGCTGTCTATTTTTTTCTTTTGCCAAGGGTGGAAAATGTGATCAGAATCAAATAAAATTGAAAAAGTAGATTTCATATCAAAAATGTTTTTGTTTGTTAGAGAAAATTATTACATAAAACTATTAATTTTTCTTAAAGAAATTGAACCATTCTACAAATAGAGGAATGCCTGTTTCAAGAGAAGTTTTCGGTTCAAAACCCAGGCTTTTTTGGCTATGGGAGATATCGGCGAAAGTGGCTGGTACATCACCGGGCTGCATGGGAAGAAATTCCATTTTCGCTTTTTTCCCTACGGCTTTTTCAATGATTTCAATAAATTTTCTAAGTTCTGTCGGCCTGTGGTTGCCAAGGTTAAACACTTCGCAGGCGCACTCTTTGTCGATGGCAGCGAGAGTGCCACGGACAATATCGTCGATGTAAGTGAAGTCTCGCAGCATCTTGCCATGGTTGAAAACCTTAATCGGATCTCCGTTTAGGATTTTTTGCGTAAAGGAATAATAGGCCATATCGGGTCTGCCCCAAGGACCATAGACGGTAAAATAACGGAGGCCTGTGGCAGAAATGTTGAAAAGATGGTGGTAGGTGGCGGCAAACAGTTCGTTGGACTTCTTGGTTGCACCGTATAGACTTGCCTGCAGATCGACCCTGTCGATCTCAGAGAAGGGAACTTTCTCATTCATGCCATAGACGGACGAGGAGGAAGCGTAAACAAGTTTGAGATTTTGGCGGCGGCACACTTCCAAAACGTTAAGGAAGCCTTCAATATTCGATTTGACGTATGCTTTGGGGTTTTCTAATGAATAGCGCACGCCGGCTTGAGCGGCAAGGTGGGCGATGTGAGTCACTGCATGGCTTTTCGCGGTCTTTTCAAGAAGCGCCTCATCGCAAATGTCTCCGTGGATGACTTCAATCCCTTCCTGCTTGAGCAGAAGTGCCCGCATCTCTTTGAGCTTTGGATCGTAGTAGGAGTTGAAGTTATCCAGGCCAACAACACGGTCGCCGCGCATTTTTGCGGCTCTTGCCAGATGGAACCCGATAAATCCTGCGGCTCCTGTGATTAAAAGAGATTTTTCCATATAGTGAAGTGAATTCAGAATAGGATATCTCTGTCTTGGAGTCAAAACAAAAGCTTAAGAAAGGCGTTGCCGCCTTTGATTTCGATGGGACGCTCACCTATCGCGATTCATTTTTTCAGTTTCTCATCTACACGTTCGGGTGGTGGGATTTTATCCGAAAGACGCTTCCGATTCTTCCCAAGTTGGTTTGGTATCTTTTGGGAAAGGTTTCCCGCACTGAAGCAAAAGAGTCCCTCTTGACGCAGTTTTTTAAGGGCAGGCCGATGGATGAGGTAAGGAAAATGGGCGAAAGCTTTGTTAAGAGTCAGTTCGTTAAATTTAGGCCGGAAGCGCTTGCCCGCTTGCGCTGGCATCAGAGGCAGGGGCATCGCTGCTTTATTGTCAGCGCTTCGGTTGATGTTTGGCTGGAGCCGTGGGCGAAGGAAAATGGGATCGAGCGGGTGCTTTCTTCCCGTCTGGAAGTAGATCACAAAGGGTGCGTAACAGGAAAATTGGCCGGAAAAAATTGCAGGCGGGAGGAGAAAGTGCACCGGCTGGAGGAGGTTTTGGGGCCGCTTGAAAATTACGAGATCTATGCCTATGGAGATACCATTGGAGACAAGGAAATGATGAAAGCGGCTGATCATCCCTATTTTTGCTGGTTTCCAAAAAATCCCTGATAAGGTACTCTCAAGCGCTTTTAAATCCTGAAAGGTTGATAAATGCGCTTTTTTCTGTTTCTTTTAATTGCTTCCCTGTTTGCTTTGCATGCCGATGACTTACAAGAGATGGATCCGGAGAAGTACGCTTCCCTGATTGATTTTGAGACAGCTCCCAGCGCAATTGTCAGCAATGTCAACGTGATCACCGGCCACTATGTGGAAACAGAAACCGATTACCTCAGCAGATCTGCCAGTCCGATTCACATCCAAAGAAACTATAACAGCGGATCTGATCGAAAAGTCTTTTTAGGGGGGCGTTGGGATCTGACTGTATGGGGATCTGTTCTTCATTGGAATCGCAGGGAAAGAGTTTGGATAGCTGATGTTAACTATCGGAACAGCTCTGTTTTTTTTAGCAATCCTTCAAAATACGCGTTGCACCATGTCCGTTATGATTTTTTAAAACGGGGAGTTTCCAATACAGCGCCTCCCAAGCTTTCCGGCCGTGTCAATTTAGGAAATAGCTGGATGATTATCTCAAACAACTGTCCCCTGATGAAACATGGTGCTGAGATACTTTTTTTCGGCCGTAAACAGGGTGATAGCAACTATTCTTTGACCAATGTCACTTTCGGAAATGGCTGCCACCACTATTATGCTTATAACGGCGATTCTTCGTTCAATGTCGATAGGATACAGTCTTACGACACCAAGAGGGCTTTGATCACAGAAGTTGTGATCGCCAAGAATTCCAAAGAAAGAAACATCAAGCTCGTTTGCGATGAAGGGAAAACAGTGGAGTATCATCGATCAGATTTTTTCCGCCTTGATCGCGTCGAGACGAATTTTTCTCCCCCTGTCAGTTATCAATATGATCATGAAGGCGACCCTTGGAGTCCTTTATTAATCTCCAAATCCTTTCCCGATCACCGCTATCTGAACATTTCATATCGAGGGGAAAAGAAAAAGCCTAAAAAAGTTTCGGCTTTAGAAGCTCCTATTGGCACAGATGAGCAGCCGAAGCGTTTGTACACATTCGTGTACGACGACCGAAAAACCTACGTTATCGATGCAAGGGGGAATCGCAGCACCTATCACTGGAACGAGGAAGATCGATTGACCACGATCTGCCACTACCGTTCAGACAACACAACCCCTTACCGTTCAGAAGAGCTGCGCTGGGGCAGTTATAAACATTGGGATCCCACCTATTTTCGATCCCACTATATCGTCGATGATAAAGGTTATGTCTGGGCCGGCAAACAGTTCTGTGACGACAATAAAAGAAATGTCTCTAAAGAAGTGTTCTATGGGAATTTATCAGGCCAGGGGAAATTGTGTAGAGACATCGATGATGAATCGGGTGAAAAGTACATCAAAACCTATACGTATTATCCCAATAATCTCATCGAATCGGAGACGTTTCAGGGAGAAGGAGAAGACTTTAAGCAAAGAATTACCTACACCTACTATGGCGACAGCTCTCTGGTTAAAACGAAGATGGTCTCCGATCCCGGTGGAATCAAAGAGCGTTATTACTATGCTTATGATCCTTGCGGAGAGGTAGCATTTGAAATCGTTGATGACGGCTCCTCTTCTTCCATCAACGATCTTGCAGGCGTTACCAGGCGCACCTTTAAGCGGATCAAACTCTCTTCCAAAGGGGTTCCGATCGAGGAGGCATACTCCTATCTCGATCTTCAAACAGGCGCCGAAAAACAGCTCAGCCGTGTCGTTAACCACTACTCTTCCCGAAGACTCATCGTAAAAAAGGATTACTACGATACCGAGAATACCTATCTCTATTCCGAATCGTGGAAATACAACGATTACGAATTAATCACAGAGGAGATCGACCGCGCAGGAAGAGTGACAACATGCAGCTACGATGCAAACGGCAACTGCATCCGCAAAAGTTTTCCCCATTTTGAGTATCAAATCCTTTACACCTATGACTTTTCCAACCGCCTCATCAAAGAAGAAGAGCTGCATGATGACGGCAGGTCATTTGTCAAATCGTATGCTTACGATTTAAAAGGAAACAAAATCAAGGAGGTCGACCCCTGCGGACACGAGACCCTCTACACCTACGACCCTTACGACCGATTAATTGCCAAAACCCTTCCCCCTGTCGAAGACGGCTCCGGAAAGCTTTCTACAGGAGTTGAGCGCTACACCTACAACGTCTTAAACCACCTCTCTTCCAGAGAAGACCCCGACGGGAAAATCACCCGTATCCTTACCACCGCTTATGGAAAGCCTTATCGGATCGAATATCCCGACAAAACAGTCGAGCATGTTCTTTACAACAAAGACGGCTCTCTTAAGATGACAACCGATGCGCAAGGGACCAAAACACAATTTGCCTACGATTACAAGTCCAGGAAAATCAAAGAGGAAAAAATCTCCCGGGAAGGGGAACTGCTGTCGATAAGAGAGTGGAAATACAGCGCCTTTGATCTCCTTGAAGAGATCGATCCCGAAGGAAATGCGACCACCTACACCTATAATGGAGCAGGGCAGCTCACAGCCAAAAGAAAAGGCGATGCCGAAACCCTGATCTTCTACGACACCCTTGGCCGAGAGAAAGAAAAGTGGGAGAAGTGCAGCGATCACACCTATCGGATCACCGTTTTGGAATACAACCTCTTAGATCAAGTAGTCGAAGAGAAGATCATCGATGAAAGCGGAAACCTCTTTTTATTGAAGCAGTATGCCTACGATGCCTGGGGAAACCGCACGCGTGAAATCATCGGCGGCCATTGCCCCTTGTCTACCGATTACAACTCCTCTTCTCAGCCAGTAAGAACAGTGACCGCGGAGGGCTTTGAAACACTTTTTCACTACGACAACAATTATCTCAACACCTTTGGGCAGACAGTTGCCGCAGTCACCGAGATCGACCCCAGGGGAAATGTCACATTCACAGTCTTCGATGCACGAGGCAGGCCCGCCGTTCAGGAGAGAAAGAATACCTATGCGGAAACCGTGCAGAAAACCGAGTATCTCTACAATCAGATAGGCAAGCCCCTCTTGCAAAAAGAAAGCGTGATTGTCTCAGGGGAGATTTTGCGCATTCACACCACAGCATTTGAATACGATTCAAGAGACAGAGAAATGACAGTCATCGAAGCAAAAGGGGAGCCCGAGCAAAAAATTACCCGCCGTACTTACACAGCCTTTGGAGAAGTGGAAGAGATCATCAAACCAAGCCAAGTGATCGTGAATCACGCTTATGACCCCTTGGGGCGCCTGTCATCGCTTAAGACAAGCGACGGCGCCATCTCTTATGCTTACACCTATGACAGGAACAACAATATCCTTGAGGTGGAAGACCTCATCTCGCAGTCCCGAACAACGCGCATCTACGACATATTCGGCAATATCGTCTCGGAAACGCTCGCTCATGGAAGCACATTGGAATATGCCTACGATCCATTAAGCCGGCTCACAGAAGTGACTTTGCCGGACAGCTCTTCGATCAGCTACTCCTATGATGCCGGGTATCTCAGAGAGATTCGCAGGGGAAGATATGTGCACAAGGATAATTACGGCAGCCACGGCAAGCGCTTATCCTCTCAAATGGTGCAACGTTTAGGAGAGATCCATTATGCCTATGATCAGTCGCTGCGCCCCAGCCTCATCGAATCACAATATCTCAAAATGGAAATGGCCTATGACGCAATCGGCAATGTCGAAGCAGTCGATTATACCGATGATTTAGGAAGCGAAAGCTACAGCTATCAATACGATGCCATGAATCAGCTCATTTCCGACAACAGCCATCAGTACACCTTCGATTCCCTGGGCAACCGCGTCGCCTGCGATGGAGTGGACAATACGCATAACGCACTCAATCAGCTTCTTAAACAGGGGGAAAACACCTATCGCTATGATGCCGACGGCAACCTGATTGCGAAAAACGAAGAATCGTATGTCTATGATGCTTTTGGGAGATTAACAGAGGCATTAACAGAAAGTTTCCGCACAACCTACACCTATGATCCCTTTCACCGCAGATTGTCAAAAACCCGCTTTACCCTTCAGGAAGAGCAGTGGGTAGAGATCTCTTCTGAGAAATATCTCTATCAGGGGGATAAGGAGATCGGCACAATTGGCGAGCATGGAGAACTCGAGAGCTTGCGCGTCATGGGAGTCGGAGTTAAGGGAGATGTTGGCGCTGCAGTCCTGATGGAGTTTTTAGGAAGAGCGTATCTGCCTTTGCACGATTATCGCGGCAACGTTTCCATGCTTGTCGATGCAGTCACTGCAGAAGTGGTTGAAAGCTACCGTTTTGACGCCTTTGGCGTGGAGACCGTATCGAGCCAGTCTAAAGTTCCGCTCAATCCTTGGCGGTTTAGCAGCAAGCGTGTGGATGCCGAGACAGGCTGGGTCTATTTTGGAGCGCGCTACTACGATGCAGAGATGGGGCGTTGGACAACGCCTGATCCCATGTGGTTTGTCAATGGAACGAACCTCTACTGCTATGTGCGCAACAATCCGACCATGTACATCGACTCGGAGGGGTTATTTTTTAATGAGATCGTCAAATTCTTGAAGGATACATTTAGAGCAATCTTTAAAGCTCTAGTTGAGAATGTCGATGTTTCTGCGGATGAGCGGGGAAATATTCAGGTTAATTTTAACACGCACCCCTCGCTTGACCACCAATCAAAATCAACATCTGCCAAAAATGATGTGTATGGCTCTGTGCATGTGATGACAGTGAATGGGATCTTCAATTCTTATGAGGAATCGGAAGATCTTTGCGGCCGGATGTCGGAGCTGGCAGGCGGCTGCACGTCCTCATTTGTCTATAATGCTTCCCATGGCGTGTTTGACCTAATTGAGAGTTTTCTCAATCTTTTGGGGATTGTGACCCGCCCGGCGCAGCTTTTGCACAAGGAATGGGATCATTTTTTTGCGAACTGCCCCGAGGATGGGATCATCATTATGGTTTGCCATAGCCAGGGGGCGATTTTGACACGGAATGCGCTTAGCACTTATGATGAAGAGCTAAGGAAGCGGATTCACGTCGTAGCCGTTGCTCCGGCTGCGTATATTGATAAAAAATTCTGCGGGTCGGTGATGCACTACGTGAGCAAGCGGGATTTTGTGCCGTGGATTGACGTTGTGGGGAGGATGAGAAACAGGCATACGACTGTGGAGCTGGATCCGCATCCCGATGCTCCCTTTTTCGACCACGCCGTGTCGAGTCCGACTTATCAAAAAGAAATAGAGGAAAGAATGTATTGGATACGTAAAAATCATGGAGATTATAGATGATGGATAAAATGACTGTTGTGTTGTTAGTAGCGCTTGTGTTTCTCGCTTCCTGCTCAGCTTATGGATGGAAGATATCTGAAAGCAGTAGAATGGCGTACGAAATGGTGGATGAACTGACCGATCCTTACGAGGAGTTGTATGGGCTGCGGCTTAGTGGGATTTCGGAAGCAGCACCCGATGGTAAGTATGATAACTTAGGAATGGACTTTCATACTTACAGGAGACTTTCCAAAGATGAAGGGAGGCGGCTGATCTTAACAATCATGGATGAATTTTTAGATAAGATTAACAACACGCAAGCGTTTCGGAAATATTTAACGGTCCATCCCTTTGACAGCAACCATATTGTGATCAATATTTTTGTGAATGAGAAGGAAAAAGGAGAAGAAATTTTTTTCCCAAATTACCAATCTTTTTCTATTTTTAATGAAAACATTTATTACGGATATTACTTGGAAGAGTTTGGTAATGCTGTAAAAGGCAAGCAGCGAGAGGTGGAAACCATAGAAGAGGCAAGGCGCATTGTCGAGAGCCAAAATCACAGTTGAGATTACATAGACAATGGATAAAATGACTGTTGTGTTGTTAGTAGCGCTCATGTTTCTCGCTTCCTGCTCAGCTTATGGAGGAAAGATGTCGGAAAAACGGAAAATGGCGTACGAAATGGTGGATGAATTGACCGATCCCTACGAGGAGCTGTATGGGCTGCGGCTTAGTGGGATTTCGGAAGCAGCACCCGATGGTAAGTATGATAACTTAGGAATGGACTTTCATACTTACAGGAGACTTTCCAAAGATGAGGGACGGAGGCTGATCTTAAAAATTATGGATGAATTTTTAGATAAAATTAACAACACGCAAGCGTTTCGGAAATATTTAACGGTCCATCCCTTTGACAGTAACCACATCGTGATCAATATTTTTGTGAATGAAAAGAAAAGAGGGGAAAGGATCTTTTTTCCTGATATTGACTCTGTATCAATTTATAATGAAAAAATTTATTACGATTTTTACCTGAAAGAGCTTGGCAATGCTGTAAAAGACAAGCAGCGAGAGATGGAAACCATAGAAGAGGCGAGACGCATTGTCGAGAGCCAGAATCACAAAATAAATAATGGATAAAAAATATGATAGGCATGACACAGGATAAAGCAGAACTAGTACAATATGTTTTGCGAGCTACGGAAAATTTTAATAATTTTTTCCCGATTAAACCTCTTCGCTTAGCAAAAGAAGTGCGCAAAGAAATGATCCCAGAGCTTATCAAGCGGATAGAATACGCTGTAGATTGCGGAGTTGAGCTTCCTGACCCTTATATGGGACATATTTATGCCCTCTATCTATTGGCTGAATTTAGGGCCGAAGAAGCCTACGAACCAATGCTTCGACTGCTTTTCCTAAAAGAAGATACTCTTGAATTTTTACTAGGCGATCATCTCACCGAAGGGTTCGCCTCTGCCATCGCCAGCGTTGCTATGGGAAGATATGAGGAGCTGCTCGCAATTTTCAAAGATAGGGAGCTTTATGAATTTGCCCGCCTGGCAGCGATGTCTGCAATTGAAATACAAACGCATGCAGGGTTGATCGACAGTTTGACGCTGGAAAATCACTTATTGCCTATATTGCACCAAGCAATTGAAAATCAGGATGTTATCATAACTACAGCTTTCGCCAGTACTGCAAGCGATTTAAAATTAGAAAGGCTTGGTAATGAAGTCAGGATCGCATTCGATCGTCAGTTAATAGATACTTCTATTCTTGATAGAGAATTTTTTGAAGAAAACTTTCAGACAGAAGAATATGGCAAGCAACATTTCGAGCAACTGGTTTCTACTGCCGAGCAATCGATGTCTTGGCTGCGAAACTTTAAAAGCGAATCCGCTGAAAAAGTAAAACGCAACGACCTTTGCCCATGCTGCAGCGGGAAAAAATTTAAACACTGCTGCCTCAGAATCGTATGAAATAAAAATCTGCCCTCCGCCGAGGAGGGCAGCAAATTACTCTAATTGATCTTTTTAAGCGTTTCCGAACCTTTCTTCGTCCGTCCTAAATGAACCCACTTTCCTGACAAAGTGTCATCCTCAATCTTGTATATCTGAACGCTTGGAGAATTAGGCGCTCTCTGGTCAATCAGCACAAATGAAACAATGTCTCCCTGCCGAATTCCTGTTCCAATATACACTTTCTTCTCCGAAGGAATGTTCCTGGTCATCTGATAAACATCCCCTTCCCCTGTGATTTTCGCCTTCCCTTGGTAAGGCTCTCCCGAACTCGGATCAAAACCCGTAATTCCATAAGTTCCAGCCAAAGACTCAGCAGCCAAGGGCAGCGAAAATGCGCAGAGCGCAGCAAGCAATAGTGTCCGCACCATCTCTTCTCCTCCTTAATAATTTCTTCGTTTCTCCATTTACAGCGATTTCGATTTTTTTGTAAAATAATTTATTTAAATCACTGATCTTGCAGCTCGTACGTGCATTCAAAAAAATAATCAATTAAGCTGCTAACTTTAGGTCATTTTTAGGTTTATTGTGATGAATAAGTGGATTCTCCCCGTTTTTGCCCTCCTTTCTTCCTGCGGAAGCGGCAATGTTCAGCCTCGGCACCCCCCGCCAGTGGATGTCAATGTCATGACGATCGAAACGGTCGATGCTCCTGTTGTCTACCAATTCGTGGGACAAGCGAAAAGTTCTTTGCAGGTAGAGATTCGCGCACGCGTAGATGGTTTTTTAGATAAACTTGCCTACGAAGAAGGAGAAATGGTGGAAAAAGGGCAGATCCTATTTGAATTGGATAAAAAACCCTACGAAGCTGCCCTGCAGAAGGCAAAAGGGGAGCTTGCACTGCAGCAAGCGCGGTTAGACACTGCAAGCGCCAATTTGAAAAGGATACGCCCCTTGGCGGAACAAGATGCTGTGAGTAAAAAGGATTTAGACGATGCGATCGGATCGGAAAAAGCTGCCCAAGCGGCTGTATTAGCAGCTGCAGGGACAGTGGATGAAGCACAGCTTAATCTAGGCTACGCCACCATCTATTCGCCATTGAAAGGGTTGGCCAGTAAGACGGATAAACAGGTGGGAAGCTACATTCCTACAGGACAGGACAGCCTGTTAACGTATGTTGCACAACTGGATCCGATTTGGATTAACTTCAGCATCTCTGAAAATCAGGCACTGCAATTCAATCAGGACGTAGCTTCCGGAACGATTATCCCTCCGGAAGAGATGAAGTTTGAAGTGGAGGTCATCTTGGCAAATGGCACCTCCCATCCCTATTGGGGAACCATTACGTTTTCAGAACCGAATATTGATCCGAATACCGGAACATTTCTCATCCGTGCGGAGTTAAAGAACCCTGAAGGGAATATGAGGCCGGGACAATTTGTCAGAGTCAACCTGCATGGCGCAAAAAGGCCGAATGCCATTTTAGTTCCTCAGAAAGCTGTTGTGCAAGGCTCCAAAGGGCACTTTGTTTGGGTGGTGGGTAAAGACAATCATCCACAAGTCAGAAGCGTTGAAGTGGGGCCTTGGCAAGGAAATAACTGGTTTATCGAACAGGGCCTTCAGCCCGGCGATCTTGTGATTATTGACAATCTCATGAAATTGAATCCGGAAAAGCCGATTAAAGTAAATATGGGTTCATAGATGTTTTCTCATTTTTTTATCGACAGGCCCATTCTATCTTCCGTGATCTCCATTGTGATTGTGCTTGCAGGTTTCATGGCAATGGTGAACTTGCCGATTGCGCAATATCCGGAGATCACGCCGCGCCAGGTTCAGGTGACGACAGCTTATCCCGGTGCAAGCGCAGAAGTGGTCTCTAATAACGTCGCAGCCCCGATAGAGCAGCAGGTGAACGGCGCCGATGATATGCTTTATATGTATTCCTCCTGCTCTTCTACCGGAAATATGACGCTTAATGTGTTTTTCGATCTGTCGCGGGATCCAGACCTTGCACAAGTCGATGTGCAAAATCGAGTAAACCTTGCTTTGCCGCAGCTTCCTGAAATTGTCACACGGCAGGGGGTCTCGGTCAAAAAGGTTTCGACGAGTTTTATGATGATCATTGCGGTGTTCTCTCCCGATGGGCGGTATGACAACACGTATGTCGGCAACTATGCCAATTTATATATTCTTGATGCGATCAAACGAATTCCTGGGGCAAACCAAGCTTCTGTCATCGGAGTGCCCGATTATGCTATGAGACTGTGGGTCAAACCGGATCGGATGGCACAGCTGGGAATCACTTCGCAGGACATTATCAGAGCTGTTCAGGCGCAGAATGAACAGTTTGCCGCGGGAAGAGTCGGGCAGCCTCCTAATATGGATGAGGTTGTGATGACTTTCCCTGTAACAACTCAAGGAAGGTTGACAACACCTCAGGAGTTTGAAGAGATCATTCTTCGTGCCGGATCGGAAGGGGCTGCCATTGTCAAGCTCAAAGATATCGGTAGAGCGGAATTGGGGTCAAAAGACTACAATGTGACAACGCATCTCAACAAAATGCCAGCAACACTGATTGCTGTCTATCAGCAGCCTGGATCGAATGCCTTGGAAGTTTCTGAAGCTGTGACTTCGCTTCTCAAAGAGATGAAAAAAGATTTTCCCGATGGCATTGATTATAAAATTTCCATGGACACGACGCAATTTGTGAGAGCGTCTATTCACGAAGTGGTCAGGACATTTTTTGAAGCTGCTGTTTTAGTGACATTGGTTGTTTTGATCTTTTTGGGAACGATCCGTGCGACCCTGATTCCTCTAGTCGCTGTTCCTATTTCTATATTAGGTGCGTTCATTGGAATGATCCTCATGGGATTTTCCATTAATATGCTGACGCTTTTTGGCCTGATCCTGGCTATCGGAGTGGTTGTTGACGATGCCATCGTCGTGATGGAAAACGTGGAAAGAAATATGGCGGCGTTCAAACTCTCTCCGCGAGAAGCGGCGAGGCGCGCCATGGTGGAGGTGACTGGACCTGTAATCGCAACCACTCTTGTTGTCCTTGCAGTGTTCATTCCTGTCGGATTTATGGGAGGAGTGACAGGAGAGCTTTATAAGCAGTTTGCGATTACAATTGCAATTTCTGTTGGATTTTCATCGATTGTTGCTTTGACTTTGTCTCCGGCTCTGACCGTCATTTTGTTAACCCCTGACATGAAGAAAAAAGGATTTTTCCAGTGGTTCGATAGGAAATTTGATTGGATTAATGAAAAATATGCATCCCTTGTGGAATTTTTTCTTAACAATAAATTGATTTCAGCCGGGGTTTTCATTGTAGCGATCATCAGTTCATGGTGGATGTTCGCGACGATATCCACAAGTTTTGTGCCTGAAGAAGACCAGGGATATTTGCTTAGCGTGTACATGCTCCCCGATGCATCCAGCCTTGATCGAACGGCAGAAGTGGGAAGACAGGTGGAAAAAATCTTTTTGGATCAGCCTGGGGTTAGTGATGTGGCAACGGGTAATGGCTATAGTTTGTTGGATGGTCAATTAAAAACAAATACTGGGGTTGCCTTTGTCGCGTTGGATGATTACGAAAAAAGGAAAAGTCCGGATCTGCAGGCAGAGCATATCATGCGGGCAACAGGAGCGAAAATGATGCAGATCAGAGAGGGGGTGGCTTTTCCGATCAATCCTCCTCCTATTCCAGGCCTAGGCAGCGTGGGTGGTTTCGAGTTTTGGGTGCAGAGTCAAGGAACGGGAACCTATCAACAGCTAGGTGAAGTGATCAATAAGGTGGTCGAAAAGGCTGGTGAACGACCTGAGCTTGGGAATTTGACCGCGACGATTAATACTGATTCACAGCAGCTGTTTGTCAATCTAGACAGGGAGAGGGCTGAGGTTTATGGAGTTCCGGTGCAGGAGGTCTATGATACTTTGCAAACTCTGTTCGGTTCCATTTATGTGAGTCAATTCAGTAAATTCAGCCGTTTGTGGCAGGTGATCGTGCAGGCGGAGTCATCATATCGAACAGTGCCGGAAGATATTAATCAAGTCTATGTCCGCAACAAAAACAACGACATGGTGCCGCTCTCCTCTCTTGTCTCAATGGAGTATGTCGCAGGCCCGGACATTGTGACGCGCTTTAATAATTTTCCTGCAGCAAAAATTAATGGGAATCCAGCTCCCGGCTACAGTTCAGGGCAGGCTTTAAATGCGATGGAAGAAGTAGCCAGAGAAGTTTTTCCTCCCGGCTACGGATTTGCATGGTCCGGCCAGGCATTTGAAGAGAAAAAATCGGGTGGGACTTCAGCTGTTGCATTTATTTTCGGCATGGTAATGGTCTTTTTGATTTTGGCAGCTCAATATGAAAGGTGGTCGATGCCATTTGCTGTGATTCTGGCTCTTCCTTTCGCTTTATTCGGAGCGCTTTTGGCCATTTGGCTGAGGGGAATCAGTAATGATGTGTATTTTCAGATTGGAATGGTTGCGTTGATTGCGTTGGCAGCCAAAAATGCGATTTTAATTGTTGAGTTTGCCATGCAGAAATATGAGGAGGGGTTTTCCGCCTATGAGTCAGCGTTGATTGCTGCCAAACTTCGATTGAGGCCTATTTGCATGACGGCGTTTTCTTTTATCCTAGGCTGCGTTCCTTTGGCAATGGCAACAGGCGCCTCTGCCAACAGCCGCCACAGCATCGGAACCGGGGTGATTGGAGGAATGCTGGGAGCAACCGTCATCGCGATTTTCTTTATTCCGTTGTTCTATTTGTTATTGCAGAAGATCAGCGGTGATCATAAGGAGAAGTCGGATGAGGAGTAAAGGATGGCTGGTCTTACTACTCTCTATGGCAGGCTGCACGTTGGGTCCCCACTATACTCCGCCTTATGTGGATAATCCGGAGTATTGGAGGGTCTCGCTTGAGGATGTTCGCGGCTCCATTAACGCCGATTGGTGGTACCAATTTGATGATGATGTGCTTGTGCAGCTAATCGGCAACTCTTTGGAAGGAAATCAAGATCTGATTGCAGCTAAGTACCGCGTTGAAGAGTTTCTAGGGCTTTATCGCGTGACAAGATCGAACTTATACCCTCAAATAGGTGGAAGCGCTGAGTATAGCCGGCAAAAGCTCAGTTTAGGCCCGGCTCCTCTGCTTCCTGGAATGAAGAATCCTAACGACCTTTATCAGCTGATGTTGAACGGGTCGTGGGAGATCGATGTTTGGGGTAAATTGCGCCGCGCAACGGAGGCTGCTTGCCGCGATCTCCTCGCAGCTGAAGAAAATCGCTTGGTTGTTGTGCAAACGCTAGTTTCTTCAGTTGCTTTAGCGTATATCAATCTGCTCCGCTTGGACAGACAGCTAGAGATTGCGATTGAGACGGCAAAAAGTCGGGGGAAAACCTTAGAATTGTTTCAAAAGCGGTTTGCTGCCGGAGTGATTTCTGAAATTGACCTTAGTCAGATCGAGTCGCAATACAGGGAAGCATTGGCGACCATTCCCGATTTTGAGCAGAGGATTGAAAGGCAGGAAAACGCGATTTCTGTGCTCCTTGGGAGAAATCCTGGGCCGATTCCAAGGGGTAAAACACTGCATACATTAACCTTGCCTGAAATCCCTTCTGAAATTCCCTCCCATCTGCTTTTGCAGCGTCCGGATCTCAGAGCTGCGGAACAGGAATTGGCAGCTGCGACAGCTAGAATTGCTGTTGCGAGAGCGGCATATTTTCCTTCAATCTCTTTGACGGGGGCCTATGGAACATCGAGCAATGAACTAAGCTCTCTTTTTACAGCTGGGACGAGTCTTTGGAATTATGGCGTTCCGATCACGATGCCGATTTTTACAGCCGGAAGGATTTCCGGAGAGGTAAAGGCAGCGGAGGCTTTCAGAAATCAGTTGTTGGCTACCTATCGGCAAAGGATTTTGGAAGCTTTTCAAGACGTCAACGATTCTCTGATTGTCTTTCAAAAAAGGCGGGAGCAAGAGGAAGAGCAGCGCAAACAGGTCGAGTCGCTGCAGGTGTATGCCCGTCTGGCTCGGCTTCGCTATGACGAGGGATATGCCAGCTATCTTGAGGTACTGGATGCTGAACGTTCCTTATTTAACGTGCAGCTGGAGTATTCGGAAGTGTATGCAAACCTATTTCAGGCGTTAGTGGCCCTTTATCGATCATTGGGCGGAGGATGGATCTATGTTGCTGATCCTCTTACTGAGTGCTTTCCAGAAGAAATAGAAAATCATCTTCCGTAAGGATTTGATGATCAGATGTCTCATCCAATAATTGATCGGCCAAATGCTGTTTTGCCGTATTGAGATGCAGCATTTTCTCCTCGATGCTGTCTAAGCAAAGGTAGCGTTTAGCGATCACAGTGTCTTTGCGGCCAATTCTATGAGCGCGGTCAATCGCTTGCCTTTCCACAGCTGGATTCCACCAAGGATCGAAAAGCAAGACATAATCCGCAGCGGTCAAGTTGAGTCCGACGCCGCCCGCTTTTAAACTGATTAGGAAAAAGGGGATTTCCGGATCGGTTTGAAAATGGTCGACTTGCTCTTTGCGCTCTTTTGTTTGACCGTCGAGATAGCAGAATTTCCACCCCTCTTTGCTGCACGATTTTTTGATGATCGATAACATCGAAGTGAACTGGCTGAAAATAAGCGCTTTTTTCCCTTCTTCCTTGATTGTTTCCATATCTGCGATCAATGCTTCCAATTTTCCGCTTGTTCCTTCCTGGCCGTTAACCAAATAAGGATGGCAGCAAATTTGTCTGAGCCTTAGCAGTGTTTCAAAAATCTCCATCCGGTGTTTGCCCGCTCCGTCAAGCTTGATTTTTTGAATCAAACTCTGCTGTGCGCTTGCTGCAAACTGGTCGTACATTGTCCGTTGATTTTCAGGCATGGAGATCCAGACATTTTGCTCGATCTTTTCCGGAAGGTCTGAGGCAACCTCCTCTTTTCGCCTGCGCAAGATGAAAGGGCCTGTTTTCTTTTTAATCCGGGAGGTTTCTTTGGGATCGCAGCCTTTCAAAAGATCGGGCATAAGAAAGTGGAAGTGGGTGAATAGCTCTTCTGTTCGGTTTTCTACAGGCGTCCCTGTGATGCAGCAGCGAAAAACCGCTTCAAGTTCGCATGCGGTTTGAAACTGCTGTGTGCGGCGGTTTTTGATCACTTGCGCTTCATCCAGGAAGATGCACTGGAAAGCGGAGGCTTTGAAAAGGTCTTTGTCTCGAAGAAGTGTTCCGTAAGAGGTTAAGATCAATCCCTCTTTGGGCAAGGTCTTTTTGGAGCGTTCAGGGCCGTGATGAAGAGTCACGAGTAATTCAGGGAAAAAGGTTTCAGCTTCTTTTTTCCAGTTATATAGGAGCGAGGTTGGCATGACGCAAAGCGAGGGTTTTCCTCCTGTTTCTGTGGTCAAATAGGCGAGAATTTGGATGGTTTTTCCCAGACCCATATCATCTGCCAGGATGCCGTGGAAGCCGTTTTGTTTGAGAAATGAGAGCCACTCCACTCCGGCCTGCTGATAGGGACGCAAAGTTCCATGAAAGCGGCCGCCGATTTTAACCGGTTGATGCGGTTGAAACAGATTTAGGCCAAACGGTTTTAGCAAGGGCTCAAAGCTCATGGCTTGCGTCTTTCTTATCTTAATTCCTTCAGCGACCAATTCTCCTTCCCGGGCAAGGTTTTTAATTTCGTTTGACAGAGGAATCAAACCGACTGTGTTTTTCGAAAGAGGAACAAAAAGTGCTGTTTGCCCCGCAATGCTTGCAATGTTGGCCTCTTCATCTCCATAGGGAATGGATCCTTTAATAATGATGCTGTCTGTTGATTGTTGAACATCTAAATTCAGTTTTCCGGCCAGCTTAATATTTCTTCCCTCGCAATCCTGAATGGTCCATCCCAGCTCCAGTAAAAAAGAAAGGGAGCTTTGCACCTGGTCAAGCGGGCAAAAATAGAGATATGAGGGAGTTGCAAAATTCTTCGCTGTGTAAAATCGCCCTTTTATGCCCCCTTCCATTTGCTCCTCCTCGCCTGCCCTATTGGGCAGACCTCCGTCAGAGCAAAACGGCTCGGAACAACCGGACCTTGTAATGGGACCTAAAATCATCGATTTTCCACTGGAGTGGATTTTTGCAACTCCCTCATCTAATCGCCTTGTAAATCCTGTTTCCAACAGGTCTTTTTCCCACTCTGAACCGCGGCCGCAGGTTCCATCGTCGAGCCAAAGTTCTGCAAAGGCGCCTGATGCATCTTTAAGTTTGAGCAGAGGAAGCGGTTCTGAGGCGTTTCTTGAAATGTATTCGATATTTGGGGTATCGGGGTCGTTTTCGATCACACACGCTTCCACCTCTTCAAGGGTTGGGGGAGGGGTTTGCGTATAGAGTTTCTTTAGAATTTTCCATGGGAGATCGGTTGTGAGAAAGCGGAGGGTAATGCCGTCTAAAAAACAGTGGGGAGAGCCGCGTCCGATAAATGGAGAGTCGCTGATGTCAATGAGGGAGTTGCGCGTTTGCACCTGTCCGATGATCAGGCCGTCATCGATAAGGAATGTGAGCGTGTTTTTTCCGTAGAAATCGCAGACGATGTTTTTATTGCCATGTTTTAGCTGCCCGCTTGCTGCCATTGCCTTTAAGAGAGAGTTTGCGCTTTTGGCAGAGATGTGGAAAAGGTTTTTCTCAGAATTCCCGGGGTTTTTAAGTTGATGGCGGCGCTCTTCTATTTTGAGCGATTTCAACAGATCCGGATCGGGATTCCCTTCTACACGGACGACTAGAGCATCATGATGTAAGGATTGTTCCGATTCGAGATAATAGGTCATGTTCAAGGGTATCTCCGTTAAGCTGATAGACTTCGCCGGTAGCTGGACACGTTGCTGTTAAGGTTTTTCCTTTTGGTGCCTGTAGAGGCAAATTGAGTTTTTCCCCATGTCGGCTCATCCATCCCGTCTGCTTGCCTGGATTGCCTGTGATGAGGGCAAAAGGTTTGACGTTTTTAGTCACGACAGCTCCAGCTCCGATAAAGGAGTAGGCTCCAAGTTCGATGCCGCAGAGAATGGTGGCATTGGCGCCAATGGTTGTCCCTTTTCGCACCAAAGTTTTGCTGTACTGATCCCGACGGCTGATTTCACTTCGCGGATTGAGGACATTAGTAAAGACCATGCTGGGGCCTAAGAAAACATCATCCTCGCAAGTCACGCCGCTGTAAATACTGACATTATTTTGCACTTTGACATTGCGTCCGAGCCGGACATTTGGAGAGATGACGACGTTTTGTCCGATATTGCACCCTTCGCCTACGATGGAATCGGCCATCAAGTGGGAAAAGTGCCAAATTTTTGTTCCTTTCCCTATAGAAGATTTTGGATCGATTTCTGCTGTTGAATGCGCATGGTATGCTTTTTGGAAGTCTTCAGGCTTTTTTTCAGTTCCCTCCGCATCCATGCTTTTCTGAGCGGCTTGCAGCACTTTCAATACTCTGAGAGCCTCTTCGCCATCTGTTTTAGGCCGAATCCGTTCATCGCAGCATTTGATGAAGTGGCGGCACTCTTCTTTTAAAGGTTCAGCTGGAGGAACAATAATCGGTTCAGAGCTTTCCGATTCTATTTGAGGAATGATTCCATTGTTCCACTTGATCTGAGTGCGATAGAAGACTAATTTCTTTTCCCATGGCTTTGTGTCATCGAAAACTGCCATTCCATGCGATCCTGTGAGGATTAACTTTTGTTCTTTATAGGGATTAAGCCAGCTGACATAAATGTGTGAGCGGATTCCTCCGTTAAAACGCAATGTCATAAGCGCTTTGTCAGCTACTCCTTGCGAGACAAAATCCCCCCCAAGGCATCTGACAGATTCAGGCATTTGATTTCCGCATAGGGAAAGGATGACGGAAACGTCATGGGGCGCAAAATTCCAAAGAGAGTTCTCTTCTGTGCGTACAGCGCCTAAATTAAGTCGGTTTGAGACGATATATTGGAGTCTTCCCAGCTCCCCTGTTGAAACGAGCTCTTGCAGCTTGAGCACGTAGGGGTGGTACTGCAAGAGGTGCCCAATCATTAGGATCCGCCCGCTTTTTTGAGCAAGATCGATGAGCTCTCTTGCTTCTCCGCAGTCCAAGCATAGAGGTTTTTCAACGTACACGTCTTTTCCGGCCAAAAGAGCTTTTTTGGCTAATGCATAGTGCTGAATGGCTGGTGCGGCGATGACGATGCGCGATAGCAGGGGATTTTCCAGTATGGAGTTGAAATTCGTTGTGGTATTAATGTTCGGGTATTTTTCCAGATAAGAATCCAGAAGCGCTTCATTCATGTCGCATATTGTATGGAGAGCTCCAATTTCGAAAAAATTTCTAATGAGATTTCTTCCCCAACGGCCTCCGCCGACCACGGCAATGTTTCTCAATCCATTCATTTCTAAACCTCACGCCATTAGTACTTGTTTTACAGTGTTAACGATATGATTTTGCTCTTCTTCTGTTAGCCAAGGGTGCATTGGTAAGCTTAAGACCTCGTTTGCTGCCTTTTCAGCATTAGGAAAGCTCCCTTTTTCGTATCCAAGGATTTTGTAAACAGGCTGTTCATGCAAACAGACAGGATAATAGACAGCTGTCGGTATTCCTTTTTCCTGCAGCTTTTCTTGCACCTTTTCCCGGTTGGGAACGCGTATTGTGTATTGGGCATACACGTGGGTGTTGCCTGGCTGTATCTTAGGCGTTTGACAACATTTTCCCAATAATTCGGTGTAGCGGGCTCCGATCTGCTCCCGTGCTTTCACTTCGTCTGGAAAATGGGGAAATTTTGCTAAGAGGACTGCCGCCTGAAGTGTGTCAAACCTGCCGTTTATGCCGATCAGCGGGTGGTGGTTTCTGACTGTACTGCCATGTGTGTGGATGGCAAGCATGGTTTCTGCAAGAGCATCATCGTTGGTGAAAAGCGCTCCTCCATCCCCGTAGCATCCCAGAGGCTTTGCAGGGAAGAAGCTAGTTGAGGAAATGGTTGTCAGACTGCAGCTTTTTTTCCCATTCTGAGTGGCTCCAAAGCTTTGCGCGGCATCTTCGATCACTGGAATACCGTGCTTTTCCCCAATTGCGTTAATTCGAGTAAAATCAGGCATTTGTCCGAATAGGGAAACGGGGATGATTGCTTTTGTTCGAGGGGTAATGGCCGCTTCCAATTTTTCGATATCGATATTGTAAGTATCCGGCTCGATGTCGACAAAGACAGGGGTCGCACCGACCAGAGAGATCACTTCAGCACTGGAGATGAATGTAAAAGGAACAGTGATCACTTCATCGCCGGGGCCGATATTCAATGCCATCAGAGCGATCTGAAGAGAATCCGTTCCACTGGAAACAGCGAGACAGTGTTTGATGCCGACATAATCTGCAAGTATTTGTTCGATTTCCTTAACTTGCGGGCCAAGAATGAAATGGCCGCTTTCCAAAACTTTTTCGATTTCCTGGAAGATGGCTTTTTTATATAACTGATATTGTTTTTTTAAATCGATAAATTGCATGTGACCTCGTTTGCTTCACGAAGGAAAAACAAGGGGCGAGCTCCGCGGTAGAAAGTTCCGCGTATCGACCACCGGTGTGTTGTAGGATAAAATGTTGTCTGCAGAAAAGAAGGAGTGTGCGGTTGCAAGCAGAAAACAATCGTAGCCTTTTGAGAGTTCCTTGTGTTGCTTATTTGTTAAATTGCCATATTTTCTAGTTGTTCCAATACTTGGGAGCAAGGGGTCGTGGTAGTCCACGCATGCTCCTTTTTTTTCTAGCTTTTCCATCAGCTCAAGGCTCGGACTTTCCCGCATGTCGTCGATATCTGGTTTGTATGCTAGCCCAAGTATCATGATTTTAGATCCATTTACTGCTTTTCCAAAGTGGTTCAGGCAGTCTTGCACTTTGCCGACGACAAAGTCCGGCATGGATCGATTGATTTGGCCTGCTAACTCGATAAAACGGGTGGAAACTCCATACTGTTTCGCTTTCCAGCTTAAATAGAAAGGATCAACAGGGATGCAGTGTCCTCCTAACCCTGGGCCTGGTTGGAATTTCATGAATCCGAATGGTTTAGTTCCTGCTGCCTCGATCACTTCCCATACGTTGATTCCCATGCTGTCGCAGATTATTTTGAGTTCATTGACAAGAGCAATGTTGACACTGCGAAAAATATTTTCAAGAAGCTTTGCAAGCTCAGCAACTTGCGTACTGCTTACAGGAATGACTTGATCTATTGAAAGTTCGTAGAGCGCTGTTGCTAAAGCAAGACTTTTATGATCGACAGCACCAACAATTTTGGGAATCGTTCGAGTGGTGTGAAATGTATTTCCGGGATCTTCCCTCTCAGGACTAAAGCAGATGTATAAATCTTTTCCGATTTCATGCGGACTGTATTTTTCAATAATAGGCTTTACGAATTCTTCCGTTGTCCCCGGCCAAGTCGTACTTTCTAAGGAAATAATCGTTTGGGGTTTGAGAAATGGCGCAAGTGTTTGGACTGTATTTTTAATATAGCAAAGATCGGGTTCTAAGTGTGCATTCAAAGGGGTCGGTACGCAAATCAGAACTGCGTCACAGTTGCTGATTTGTTCGAAATTGGAGGTTGCTGAGAAAAGTTGCTGCTGCAGCAGCTTGTCAAGTCTTTGGCTGCTGATGTGTTTAATGTAGCTTTCACCGTTGTTGATCGTTTCTATTTTATGCAAGTCGATATCAAATCCGATGACAGGAACACCTGTTTCGGCAAAAGTTAAACACAGGGGCAAGCCGACATATCCCAGACCAACCACTCCCAGCGTCAGCTGTTTGGACTTGATTCGTTCAACGGTTAACGGTTGATGTTCAATGGCAAGAGACATGATGGAAAAATTTTACCAAATGAAAGGATGGATTTCAAGATTGACTTCTCAATCTTGAAATTTTCTGAGCAAAAGATTCATAGTTTTTAAGGGCATTGAAATGTTGTTCCCAATGATGATAAGCGCTAATTTTTTTTTGATTAAGCTCCTTGGTGTTGCTTTTTATGGAAATCATTTTATCGGCAATGACTTCAGGGGTTATTTCTTTTGGCAGTAAATACCCGTTTGAAGAATTGACGATTTCACTAACGCCTCCAACATTTGTCGCTAAGATGGGGAGGCCGCAACTTTGAGCTTCCATCATGGAAACTGGCAGACCTTCCGATACACTTAAATTAATAAATAAATCGATTGAATTTTTATAGTAAAATTCGGTAATTTTTTTGTTTTTTATATAACCGTAAAAACAGAAAGAGACATTAGAGGGAAAAGATTCTTTCGCATGTTGTTCGAGTTCATTTCTCAAGGGACCGTCGCCTAGATGAGACCAGTTAAATTTTACTTCGGGCAGTCGTTTTGCAACAATAGCAAGAGCTTTGATAAGGAGATTAATGCGTTTAACAGGAGTTAGGAAAGAACAGCTGACGACAGAAAAGAATTCTTCTGTGGATGATGGAGAAGTTTTCTTTTTTGAAGGGTTTACCCCAAGCCGGGAAACGATGATTTTACTGCTCTTTAATGTGTAATTTGAAAGCAGATAATCACGCCCATGGTTCGAAATTGTGAAGACATAATCAAGATTTGAAAGAAGACGTTGCCTTAAAAACTTTGTGCCGGCAGGCATGCGTTCGTGATAAAGATCTCCTCCGTGCGCTCTTGAAATGATCGTAATTTTAGGATGTTTTTTTTTTAATAGCATGAGAATAAGAGGGGAGTGATCGCACCAATAGCTGTAAAAAAGGGCCTCTTCGAGACCGTTTTTCTGAATATAAGAGGAAAATTTATTGAGATTTTTCTTCGATTCTCCGGTCATGAAAATTAAATGTTTTAGAGGCTTCCATTTAATGTAGTTGAAAGGATGGTTGAAAAACTCTATCCAAAACATAGAAGAAAATAAACTTTTTCTTAAAATTGTGAATTTTTTTAAGATTTTATTAGAAAAAAATAAATGAGAAATTTGAACTTTGGGAGGTAAAGGACGTCTGTTTTTGTCGAAATTTTTTGGAAAGATATGTATTTGATCGAAGTATTTGGTTAAATATTCGATCTCTGTTTCTAAGAACTCCTCTCCATGAGCAAAAGGGAAAAAGGATGTGAGCATTACCAATTTTTTCATAGAGATGCTATAGCTACAATTGTATCGCAGAAAAGCGGTTTTCTTTTTAATAGAAAATTTTTAAAGAAAGATTTCCGGGAAAGGCACCCTTCAACGAAGTGCATGTCCTCCATAATTAGCCCAGATTCAACGATGATTTTCGCTAGAGTGTATGGAGTAAACCAATATCTATGGTCGCTATTGATCAGCTCCTTATTAAAAAGGGAAAATTTGAAATTGCTAATGCGGAAGGCGTTGGGGACTGTGATGATAACTTTTGAAACTTTTGCTTGATATTTGTTTTTTAACTCTTCCAAGAAAAGGACAGGATTGTTGATATGCTCCAATAATTCGCCAAGAACCATGTAATCCTATTCAAACTCACAAATTTCTTTAGGAAGAATTTTATCTTTGATTAAATCGTGATAAATCACGTTGGAATAACCGAGTTTTTTGACAAACTCAATGCCTGGCTGGTCAATATCGAATCCCATACAACGGGAAGCACAGAGGGAAAGCCTTTTATGAAGCCAACGATTAGAGTGTATTTTCTCTTTGATAAGAGGAAGATGGTCAACGCAGCCGGCGTGCAAAACATTTTTGTTTTGAACAAGCTCCTCGATTTTACACAGACGATCTTTCAACTCATGGCGATTAGAGATTTGAACGTTCAACCCGTTGTGGAATTTAGCGCCGCTTAAGTAGTCTGAGTAATCGCTTTGCAAATTCATTCTAGTTCTTCCTTCGATAATAATTGATAGAGCCATTTCATTAAGAAAATTGTAAAAATTGACATGTTGATGGAGAGAAAAGTTAACATTGTGATTGTTTCTAAACCAGCAAAATAAGAAAAAACAAATGAAGAGATGATTGCGCTATTATACGCTAGCCCAAGATACATGAATTGTTTTTGTTTGCCTATTATGAGCGGCAATGGAGAAGTAGGGGAATAGATAAAGTTCAAAAAATACCAAAGGGACAAAATTTGGGAAAAGAGTCCTGCATTGCGCCATTGTTCCCCAAAAATTGTGGCGAAGATCTCTTGTCCGAAAAATATGAGAACAAGAAAAGGTAAAATGCCGCATAAAAAAAGAAGTTTCCAAATACTTTTTAAGAGTTCTGGTTTCTCTATATCTAGTTTCGTTTTTGAACTGAATTTTTCCATGAATACTTGCGAAAGAGATGTGCTTAAAAGGCTGAGGGGATATTTTAAAACTCGATGAGTTAAGGTGTAATAACCAAGAACTGCCGGCCCGTAAAATAAAGAGAAGAGGAAGTTGATTCCAAAAATTTGAAAGTTGTCAAAGAGAGAATGGAATAAATTGTATTTTGGAAAGTCTATGTATTTCTTGCTTTGAATCAATAAATTTTTATGGTTAAAATTTTTCCAAATCCCGTGATTTTTCCGAAAAAAATGAAAAATGTAATAAGTGTTTAGAGCAAAGAATGAAACTAGTCCAGAAAGAATTAATATCTTCCCGCCTAACCACTGATAACAGTAAAAAAACAGCAGTAAATTGAGGGTTGCTGAGGTTAAGGATTGGATGATTTTCCCTTTTGAAATGAGGTGTAGATTATGTGTTCTATTGAACCAAAAGGTAAATGTTTGTGAAAGGCCTATTTGAAAGACCATAAGAGGAATCCATCCCCAAAAAGTAGAAAAGAAGCTGTTATGGATTGTCGGGAAAAAGGGTTGGATGAAAAAATAGATGGATAGAAAAGTCAAGAAGCTGCTTAAGAATGTCATTCCTAGGCAGACTAGAAGCAGATGAAAGGCATCTTCGATTTTTTTCGGAAGCAATAAAGAAAATTCGTATCTTCCTGTGGAAATCATCCCCAAAAGGCTTGAAATGCTGAAAAATAAAGCAAAATAACCAAAGTCTTCGGGAGAGTAAAAGCGTGCGAGGATTGGGCTTATACCCAGGGTGATGATTTGAGCAAGGACAGTGCCGCTCATCAAAGTATAAACACTTTGAATAAAGCCTATTCGGTGTAAATTGCCTAAAGTTTTTTGAAAATAAATCATGCTTTATTAGGTTTGATTTACTGTCTAATTTTTGAATTCATCGCAGTATAACGAGAGCTTGAATTTTAAGGGCAGCACTATCTAATCCTGTCTGAATAAAATCGCCTATATACTATAAAAATTTCTTGCAACACTTGGGAGCTCAAAGTATGTTGTTTTTTTGAACGACACGAGACATATGTTACGCTTAAATCGGCTAACTTCCAAATATTTTTCTATGCTTAGCTTCTGCCTCGCGGGATGCGCGGCAAGAGACCCTTTTGTCCTGACTCCCTCAACCCCTTGCAGGGAATGGGTCTATTGCCTGGAAGGCACTCCCATACCTCATTGTCAGCTTATCGATGATGACCAATTAATCGATGAGGAAAGAGTCTGGCATCTGCCCGAGTTGGTCGACTTGGGGCTTAAGAATAGCCGCCAAACTCAGCGTTCTTGGGCAGAAACTCGAATACGCGCTTCAGAATATGGCCTTAGCTTGGCCGATTTCTATCCGGAAATCTCGTTTTCCGGATACATCGAAGCAGTAAGAGCTACGACCTATTTTGGCTCCAGCCGGATTTCGGAACTTCCCGGAATTCAAGATATCGTCGTGAATGAATTCAGAGAGTATGCCCCCAGCTTTTCTCTGGCTTATCTTATCTTCGATTGGGGGACACGCAATGCACGCAGCGAAACTTTCAGGCAGCGTGTTCTCAGTGCAAATTGGGAATTCAACAGAGAAATCCAAACTGTCATCCGGCAAATCACCGGCGATTATTATAGCTATGTGGGAAACAAAGGACTGCAAGAAGCTGCCGAAGCAAACCTGAAAGACGCGCAAACGCTTTATGATGCCACGCACAAAAAATACTCATTAGGAATCGTAGACAAGAGCACCGATCTGATCGCTCTTACGCAAGTGTCCAAACAACAGATCCAGTTTCTGCAAGCACAGCAGCTATTGGAAACTTCTTACGCCCAGCTGGTTGCTGACCTGGGAATCCCATCGACGATTGAATTAAATATTTTCGGACAATTTGAAGCAGGCGAGGTGATCTTTCCTGCTGAATGCACGGTAGAGCAGTGCGTGGAAGAGGCGTTGATGAGCCGGCCGGATCTGTTCGCTTCCTATAGCGGCATGCAGTCGACAGAGGCAGCGGTCAGCGCAGCCAAGCGGGATAAGCTTCCCAAGGTCAGCCTGCAAGCTGCTGGGTCGCGCATTTACTACCAAGACGGTGAGAACGATGGCAACGATTACGGGGCAATGATTAGCCTCGATTACCCGATTTTCAAAGGCTATTGGTACGAAAACCGCATCCGCTCGGCATCCTCGCGGTACTGCAAAGCGAAGGCGGATTTCGAGCAGCTGCAGATTGAAGTGGTCAAAGAAGTTGTGATTGCACATCGAGACTTGGAGATTGCGGTAGAAAACCTGAAGGTGAATCGTGTCTATGTGGATGCTGCCGCTGAATCGTATCGCGCGACGCTTATGCAATTCGAAGCGGGAGTTGTAGATATCACTACCGTTGTCAATGCTTTTACAAGCCTGGCAGATGCGCGCTATTCTTTGGTAGAAGCGCAAAAAGAGTGGTACACCTCAATTGCCAACCTCGCTTATGCAATCGGTATTTTGGGAAAGGGAACAAGATGAAAAAAATTGCGGTTGGCTTATGCGCTTTGATACTGATCGGATGCGGATCGAAAAAAACAGAAGAGAAAGAGGCTCTGCCTAAAGTCAAAGCCGCTCCCGTCAAGATGGAGAGAGTCTCCTATTATATTGATTCTGTAGGAAATGCAGAGGCGTTTCAGTCGGTAGAGATCATCCCGCAAGTTGGAGGAAAAATTTTAGGATATGATTTCATAGATGGAGGTGAAGTTTCAAAAGGCGACCTGCTATATCGGATCGATCCCTCGCCTTTTTTGGCGAATTTGGAAGAGGCGGCCGGCCAGCTTGAGGAAGCAAAAGCGTCCTACGAATACCTGGTGCAGAAGGTAGAGCGGTATCAAGAACTCCTTCCGGAAGATTATGTCTCAGAACTTGATTATCAGCAGTACGTTTCGCAGCTCAAAGAGGCTAAGGGGCAGTTAAATCGAGCGGAAGGGGTATGGAAGAGTGCAAAAATCGATCTGGATTATACCACGATCACTGCTCCTTTCAGCGGCAGATGCGGAATGCACGCCTTTGATCAGGGAAGCGTTGTGCACGCCAATCAGGAAAAAGCTCTGGTCACTTTGAATCAAATCTCTCCCATTTATGTGATTTTTACTGTGCCGGAAAAATATCTCCATCTAATCAGAGAGTATCAGCAAAAATCAGAGAAGGGATTAAAAATTCTGATGACCCCTCTTGATGGAAAGAGATTCAGCGAGGCTGCTTATCTGGATTTTATTGACAATACTGTCGATCAAAACAGCGGCACTGTGAAGCTGCGGGGAATCTGTGAAAACAGCAATCAAGCTTTATGGGCAGGACAGTATTTCACTGTTCGTCTGGAAGTCTACGACTTAGGCGAGAAGGTGCTTGTCCCTGAAGCTGCAGTGGGTAGAGATACGAAAGGAACTTTTGTTTGGGCGACGACTGAACAGAACACTGCTGAACAGAAACGGATTGAATTAGGGCAGCAGCATGGCTCCTATTTTGTGGTGAATAAAGGTTTGGCAAAAGGAGACCGTGTGATTGTCGAAGGGCAGAGCGCGTTGAAGCCGGGAGAAAAAGTGATCCAATGAATCTTTCAGAACCCTTCATCAGGCGCCCGGTCATGACGACGATGGTGACTGCCGCGCTTCTTTTGTTCGGTCTCATGGCCTATCGCCAGCTGCCGATCAGCGATCTGCCTGATATTTCGTTTCCTGTGATTACCGTGACTGTGACGAATCCGGGAATGGATCCGGAAACAATGGCAAACAATGTGGCAGTGCCCTTGGAGCAGCAGTTGATGACGATTCCCGGTATCAAATCGGTGATTTCATCAAGCAGGCAGGGGAATACAACGATTGTGGTGCAATTCGATTTGTCCAAGGATATCGATCAGGCTTCAACGGATGTCAACTCAGCGATCAATAACGCCAGCGGCAACTTGCCTCCGCTCCCTGCGCCTCCTTCCTATAAGAAATTCAATCCGGCCGACACGCCTGTTATCTATGTCGCAGTCACTTCCGAAGCGATGACCATGGGAAAGCTGTACGACTACGGCTATACGATCATTGCGCAAAGGTTGTCCATGCTAAGCGGTGTGTCGGAAGTCTCGATTTGGGGAAGTAAATCCAATGTGAGGGTCAAGGTTAGCCCGGATAAATTGGCGGCGATGAATATCGGAATCAACGAAATTGCAGAGGCCTTAGTCGACTCCAATCAATCGTTGCCTGGCGGTACTGTATACGACGCATCCATCGCCTATACGATTGTTCCTAAGGGACAAGTAACGGAAGGTGCGGGGTACAATCAGTTGATTGTCGCAGAAAATCAGGGGAATCCTGTCTATGTCAAAGATATTGGGGAAGGAGTGGATAGTATCCACGACGAGGGATTTTACTTGCGCTATTGGGACAAAGATAAAGGGGAGATTCCGGCAGTTATTGTCGCTGTCACAAAGGAGGACGGGGCTAACACTGTCAAACTGTGCAATGATGTCAGGGATTATCTGACAGTTCTGGAAAAACAATTGCCCGCATCGATTCATCTAGATGTCATCTTCGACCGCTCGATCATGATTAAGGAGTCGATTAACGATGTCTTGTTAACCTTGGTAATTGCGTTTATCCTCGTGGTCTCCGTGATCTTTTTATTTCTTGGAAAAGCAAGCTCTACCATTATCCCTTCAATCTCGTTGCCGGTTTCGATCTTTGGAACGTTTGCTTTCATGTATGCCAGAGGCTTCAGCATCGATATTTTGTCTATGCTGGGGCTGACGCTTGTAATCGGGTTTCTGGTTGACGATGCGATTGTTGTGCTGGAAAATATTGTACGCCATCAACAAATGGGCAAAAATCCTGTTCAAGCAGCTCTGGACGGGAGTAAAGAGATCAGTACAACAGTACTTTCGATGACGCTTTCTTTAAGCGCAGTCTTTTTGCCTCTTGTGCTGATGCCGGGGATTATCGGACGCTTGTTCCATGAAATGGCTGTCGTTGTCGTTGCTTCGGTTCTGATTTCAGGGTCGATTTCACTGATCTTAACGCCCATGCTTTGCTCAAGGTTTCTTGTGCATACCGATAAGAAAAGTCGATTGGAAGAGAAAGCAGATCGTTTGATGGAGCGTTTGGTGGCAATTTACGAACCTGCGCTCATATGGGTGATGAGACATCGATTGGTACCCATCCTTCTGGGGGTCGCTTCGGTTGTTTTTGCAGCTCTGCTTTTCAAGTCGGTTCCGACCGATTTTCTTCCTCCGGGAGATACAGGAGCAATGCTCGGTGTTACCCTTACGTCCGAGGAGGTGAGTTACGATGCCATGGCTAACCGCCAGGATAAGGTGAATAAAGTCCTTGAAAACAACCCTTACGTAGACAAGGTGATCTCTATGGCAAATTTTCCCGAGCTTCTTCCTCCGAACGAAGGAGTGGTGTTTGCCGGGCTGGTCGATTTGAATAAACGCCCTGCAATTGCCAAGATCAAGGAACAGATCGATGGGGAGTTTAAAAAACTTTCGGGTATTCAGCCTTTTCTTAAACCGATTCCACAGATTAACCTCAATGTCAGTACAAGCGTTGACAGGGCGGATTACTCTTATGCAATTTCCGGCATTGGCGATCAAGACTTGCTGTACGCTAAAGTGCAGGAGCTGACCCGGGCTTTGCAGAATGTTTCCGAAATCACCGATGTCAGCTCTGACTTGGAGATCTCAGCGCCTCAAGTGAGTCTTGAGATTTTGCGCGATCGCGCCAGCATGCTGGGTGTGTCCGTCAAGACGATTGAGCAGGCGATTCAGCTTGCTTATAGCGGTTCCCGCATCTCCACTTTTCAGACGCCAATCAATATCTACGATCTTGTCCTGCAGGTTGACGACGAGTCGCGTCAAACCCCCGATATGCTGGATAAGATCAGGGTAAGCTCCTCTTTGCCTGAAGATCGGAAAACGTTGATTCCGCTGTCAACCGTTGTACGAAGAGAAATTGTTAACGGGCCATTGCAAGTCAATCACATCAATCAGCTGCCGTCTGCGACAGTTTATTTTAATATTGCTCCTGGAGCAGCTTTGAGCACCGCTTTGCAGAAAGTGTCCGATGAGGCAAGCAAGATCATTCCTAAACAGTTTTTCGGCTCCTTTGCCGGACAAGCGGCGATCTTCGAAGGCACAGGTCCGGAAATGGCTGCGTTGCTTTTGATCAGCATTTTGATTATTTATCTTTTACTCGGAAGCTTATATGAGAACTTTTTCCATCCTTTAACGATTTTAACGACTCTTCCGGGATCAATTTTTGGCGGGTTGCTGACACTGTTTGTTTTTCAGTCATCCCTTTCCCTTTATGCTTTTGTCGGGATGATCGTTTTGATCGGGATCGTCTTGAAAAATGGGATCATGCTGGTGGAATTTGCTAATGAAAAGGTGTTGGAAGGGAAGGAAGTTTCAGAGGCGATTATCGAAGCGTGCAAAGTGCGTTTCCGTCCCATCCTCATGACGACAATTGCTGCGGCTATGGGCGCTTTGCCGATTGCTATTGGGATCGGCGCTGATGCCTCAAGCCGTCGTTCAATGGGGCTGATCATTTTGGGCGGGTTGTTGTTTGCTCAAATGATCACCTATTTCTTTACGCCGGTGATCTGCTATTATTCGATGCGCGCAGGCAGATCTATAACGAAATAATCTGTCCTCCAAATTTTTGGATGGTGGTTTTCAGTTCATCCTTTTTTCGCTTTTTCGGCTCAACATCTTGGTCCAGCATCAGCGCAATTGCTGAGGAAATAGGAGAACGTCTATGGATGTTTTCATCAATTGCCCTTAGTGCCCGATCGTCAAACCAGTGGTTGCCAATTAATTTTCGATTCGCTCCGTTAGCTAAGCTGACTTGATCTCCTCCGTGTTTGTTCGCAAGCTCCTGGGCTAAAGCTGTAGCATCTTGATTAGTATAAACTGTGACTCGGCTTTTTACTTGCGAATCAGCAGCGAGTAGGGCGCTAATAAAGGCATTGTAGTTTTCTGTTGACTCATCCCCTGGACCTGAAACAGGCAGGCATAAATGGATATCCATGCCTGGATGTTTTTTAAGCTCTTCAACAAATGCTTTTGCCAGAGATTGTCTCAAATCGCTCAATTTTTGCGAGTCGTTATAGGATGGGTCGCATTTATGAAGATTTCTTAAGAAGGCTCCCATGCCAAAAGGGAACCAAACCGCATGTTTGACTCCACTGAGGCTTTGAGCTGACAACACATTCCCAAAAATGGACTGCATATCTTTAACGTACTTACTTTCGTCCAGCATTCCGTTGTTGGAATATGCTTTGAAGTCGCTAGCGTGTTGGGTTTCCCCAATGTTGAGTGCCGCTGCGTGATGCATATAAAAAATTTTTTGGTGTTTTGTATCTACAGGCTTCCAAAAAGCATCGTAATCAATGCGGCAAGGAACAGAAACGACATCGAAGCGGCCTAGCAGCTCTTCTTGATTTGAGCTTTGGCAGGCTCCTCTGTCATCCTGATAGAGTCGTACATGCTTCAGTAAACCTTTTATTGGTTCTCTTATTCCAGGAGGGTTGTCGAAGGACGTTTTTGCCACAGATTTGGCATCCTTTTTGTACTTCTCTTTTGATTGGCCTCCTTTATCGTATTGTTCTATGCGCCCAAACAAGCTCATTAGATTTTCTTTCGTCTGATCTCGCACAGTGTAGCGTCGATCCTGGTGGATGACGGGAAAACCTTGATACGTGTATCCTGTCGATAACCCATTTGTTTGAAGCGGAGCATGGCCAAAAGGAACACCGCTGGAGCCTAAATCTCTTGGCAGTCGATTTTTGACTGCCATTAAGATGTATTTTTTACTTTGATCATCGATAAATTCATCTTCTTGAATTTCGTTGAGTTTGTCTTCGAAATCATTAAAATTCTCGGCATTTCCTAGTGCATCCAAAATCTCTTCCAAAGCACCTTCTGCATATGAATCAGGGTATTTTGACATCATGTTCTGCAGCCACTGATTCATTTCAGGAACAATAGAAGCTAAGCTTCCGCTATAAGAAGCTTTAGAAGAAACAGGCAAAGAGCCTAAGTCTCGTTGATCGAATTTAAAAGCTTGAGAGAGCAAGACTTTTGCTTGTCCTGCATTCATCCTTTTTGAAGGGTCGAGATTAAGCAAGGATAAAATAGCCTGATCCAACGCATCGTTTGGAGTATATGTGCCTTGGTTATTGCATAAACCCACCCGTTGAAAATGCTGGAACAAAACAGCACGATATCGATTGTTTAAACTATTGACAAGATGTGTATAAAATCCTTGAGAGTTCATCCCAGCGCAATTAGAGTAACTTTGCATTAAGTTGGCAAGAAAAGGAAAGCTGCTGCTACAGATACATTGATAAATCCAAGGATTCTGCTGTTGAATCCATTGTCCCAGATTTTGATCTCTTGTTCGGATGAATGCCATCACATGGGGATCAAAGTTGCAATCCAGAAGGGCATAGAGAAGTTGCCGTTCAGGAATAATCGTGCTTAGATCTTCTGATAATAGGCTGTTATACTTCAACTCGAAGGCAATAAGTCCTAAACCCCAGCAATCGGCAGCAGCGCCATATTGGCTCCATAAATGCGCAGATTCTGGTGGTTGATAGCCGTGGTGGCCATCGGAACGATATCGTTGGCCTAAAGGCTTCACACATCCCAAGTCGCCTATCTTTGTGTGTACCCTTCCTTGCTTATCCTTAACATAAAAAACATTGTCGGCTTTTAAATCACCATGGCTGTATCCTTGGGTATGTAATGCATCCAAGCTATGTGCAATTTGCGCGATGATAAATCCTCTCGATTCAAGATCCGGCAGCCGTTCTTTGAGGATGAAATTGTGTTGCTGAGGATCCCGTTTGTAAATAAATTGGGAGAGATCTCCTTCGCATTTCTCTAAAATCAGCCCTCGTTCAGTAGGAATCCACATTTGTGGATTTTGAGGGCTTGTCGAGTTGATGACGCTGACGTCGTGTAAGTTCACCAATCCCGGTACAGTATTGACTAATGCTCTGTACATTCGCACTTCCCGATCCCAATCGCTTAGGTCGTTTGGCTGTAGCAAAGACTTCTTCGACAATTCTCTTAATGCAATTTCTCGACCAAGTCCCATGTGGAAAGCAGAGCTTGTGGTATTGAAATTGCCGCTCCCAAGAGATTTAGTGGCAATGAGATGAACTTTTCTTAAAGGTTGGTTCATACTGCTGAGATTGAAAGCTTGCAAACCTTTTGTGCTGTCGAAAAGCCGGTGGTGCGGTGCAAGTTTTTGCCCGTGTTTTTTGGAGTTCACATAATTAGGCAGGAGAGTGAAGAGAGCAGTTTCTTTGAAAAGGAGTTCTGTTTTGACGGCGAGCTTAAGCATTTTTGCTTGGCGCGCCTCTTCAAATTCTGTTGGACTTTGAGGATTTTCGAGCTTGCTTCTCTTGACTTCTGCTCCAAAGTTGGGGTGAATTTGCAAATCTCTTTGATCATCAGGAGTTTCTAAGAGAAATTTTACCAAATTTTCTCCATGTTTTAGCACCTCCAGAATCTGTTTATCGTTATATCCTTTAGCTTCCATGTCAGCTTTTAAACGAGAAATTACCAATTCTCTTTTGCTTTTCTTGGGAGGAGGAGTTGGCTGACTTCTTTGAATTGGAGCAGTTGGTGTCTTTGGATCGCTTTTTTTAGTCTTGAAGTGATTCGACTGCACTTTGGCGACTTTGGGTGTTTGGTCTTGCGTCCATTTTGTCACTTTTCTTCTGTCTCGATCATTAACGATCCAAAAGGGGATTTGCCATAATCCAGCTGAGATAACTGTTACGAAAATGTTTGTAATGACAGCTAAGATTGTTTTGACTTTTTCTTCATCTTTCCTATGCAAAGGGTGGAAGAAGAAATTGTATATCTTTGAATGTTGGTTATAAGGATGTTGTGCGTGCATAATTAATTGTTTTTGTTTATTTTCGCATAAAGACATTAAGGTTTAATAAAATTCTCGATAAAATCCGTACAACACAGGGAAAGTTTGACCCCTTGAGATCAGGAAATCCCACTAAGTGCACACCTTCCAACAGATCCTGTTTTTTCCGTTTCCAAGAATCTTGCGAAAGGGATGATGCTTTTATCTTTGAGAAGATTGTCTTCTTCGATGACTTCTTGTAAAAGTCTGAGTTGTTCGGGATGGTCGACAATCCCTTTTTTCCAACTAAAGAAATCGTAAGCTTTGCTGAAGCCAACCTCTTCAGTACCATCGAGATCGCGCTTGTTCCACATGCCAAGAAGCGATAGCAAAGCGTTTTGAAGCAATGCCAGAGGATAAGTCACAATTTCTGCGATTGCCATTGCTGCTTGATGGCGGATGAAGAACTTGCGAAGAGCTCTCGGCGCACAATACACAAACAGCGGTCGTTGGGCAATTTGGTATTTCATCCCAACTTCACGCAACATTTTCCCGACGAACGAGACACAGTTGCTGTTGATCAAGTTATAGTTGACTCCCTTTTTCTGCTGCTCGATGATTTTTTGCTTTAATGCTTCGAACTTCTCTTTATCCAATTGAATTTTTGTGCGTTTCCAGTGCTCTTCTTGACCTAAAAATTCTTGGAGATCACCGGCACCTCTGACATATCCTGGCAGGGAGTCAAAACGTTGAATGCTTCTTAAGCGATAGTCCGGATCCCAGAATGTTCCCACGCTGTAGACATTCCCTTCGGGGTCTTTCAATCGTAGCCAACCGTGATTTTCTTGCCCGGTGACACTCATGATTTCCAAGCGGTAATCTTCTGTTCTTCTCTCTTTCCTCTTGAACAGCGGAATCTCATCCCTCCATTTAATAGGGTGTTGCCCATCGCCGATTTTCGAAAACCCAAGATCGTAAGTGTAGGTGTATTCATGCCCGTCTTTTGTGGAAACAATACGTCCGTTGACCTGCTTAAAGTGGTTTATTAGATTGTTTACAGATTTCATCTTTCCATCGAATAAAATCATTAAATGATGGTCCTTGACTTCAAATTGATGATTGAACGTTGACGCTTTGCGGTGAAGAGAAAGAGCTTTGACAAATTCCAATTCTTCCGGATGATGCATGAACACATCCAGCAAATCTTTTTCGCTGATCATCCATTCGTTGTTGTATTTATCTGGGCTTCTGCGGCTGCGTGATGTTTTAAGATTGATCCAAGATTGCACCTCTTTTTTCGCCTCTTCAGTAAGAAACAGATCTTTAATGGCTTCAAAGGAATCGGCCTGTTCATTTTGATCTCTCAAAAATTTTGAAACGCGGTTTAAATCGATATTTTTCAAGCGGGCAAGCATTGGAGCTGTTGCTTTTTCATCAGCTTTTTGCGCAGTTTTTACAAGCTCGGTAATCTCTCGGAGAGTCTCTTGGCGGACTTCGTTGCCCGCTTTTATTTCTCTAACAATTACATCGACAGCGTATTCCAAGTCTTTGAGTTGGAGTTCGGAGTACACCTCGAAAGCTGATGTCGAAAAATTGAAGCGCAGATATTTTCCTTTTTCCGCAGCTTCTGAGACGGAGCTTTCCAATGAGGGGATGATTTCCCGAGGATTGATCATCTCGTTGAGATGGAGAAGAGCGGCGAGATTTTGTTCAAAATTTTTGCTGTTAGCGTTCTGCAGGTTCATCAGAGGATAGCTTGCAGGCGCTTGTTGTGCTTTTCCCCTTTTTTTCTTCATGTCAGAGTCTTCCGAAGCGGTTTTGATCATCTCTTGCATTTCGCCAATGAATGTTTCTTCAACCTTTCCGTCGAATACGTGGAAGTCTGCAACATCTGGAACGGAGCTGCTCAAAGCAGTGTTTAAGGCTTCAATAAATTTTTTCTCAGAATTTAGGGCTGTTGCTAAGCCATGTTTTTGAAGGGCTTCCGCGGCGTCCATCTCCCATTGAAGAGATTGCGAGAATCGGGTGTCGAGCAGAAGATAGTTTTTCATCAAGATATTCTCTGCCAGTGTTGCGCCGCCGGGCTTTGAGATCGTGACATCGGCGATCGCAGAAATTTCAGCCATCTCTTCTGCTTGTGTGTATCCTCTAGCCTCAATTTCTATCGTTGGCTCAATTGCTTTAAGCTTTCTGACTTCGTCATAAAATTCTTTATTGTTGCCGCAGACAACAATCAGCTTGATATTTGCCAATGCTCCTTTTTTGGCTTTGGCAATTAAAGCAGGCCAGGGAGTATTGCCGCCGCATCCGCCATTCATGCATAAGACAACTTTCTGGTTTTCTTTGACTTGATATTTTTCTTTAAGCGTTGGTATATCGTGCTTTTTCAAAAATTCCTTTCGAACAGGAAAGCCCATGTATTTGACCTGGCTGCTGTCTATTCCGGCATCCTCGACACATTGTTTCATTTCCTCGATTGGGTAAGGGCATAAAACTCTTTGATGTTTGTAGTGATCTTCTTGATTCAGTGCTTTTTTGACATGTTCGCCAACGTGGCTGATCATATCCGTGTAGACTTGAACAAAAGGGATGCCCAATTCTTTTGCGACTTCTAATAAGAGATCGGAATGCCTTTCGTAGGTAACGACAACAACATCTGGATTTTCCTGCAGAAGTTTCCGTCTAATTAATGCCTTTTGCATTTCAATCTCTTCTTGAGGTGTGGGCGATGATCCCATCTGTTTAAGGAGGTTAATCGCTCCCCAGTAATTGCCTGCGACAAGAGTGTTGTAAAGCGTTGTGATAGAGTGTTGAGGGCCAAGAGCTTGAAAAAGCGGATCCCGCTCAATGAGAATTTCGTCGGGAACATCGCATGTGGAAACGCGGTAATTTTTTCCAATCGCACTAGACAGGGCATGGGTCACACTTTTGTGTCCGTTCCCCCAGCTGCAATAAGCGAAGAACACTTTTTTCCTTTTCTCTGAACCATCAGAAGGAGAGTTTCCAACCTCAACTGCTGCTGCAGGTTTGATCTCTTGAAACCCTAAGTCGGGCCAAAAATCGACAGAGCCGCTTTTCGGTATCACTTGGTTGTTGAGAATGTCGTCGATCGCTTCCCACTCGGATCGCAGCTGGCCGATCATGACGCTCATGTAAGTTGCCGATCCAGTGTATCCAATATGGCTGTCAAGAAACACACCCAGATTTTGGTGCATTCTCTTTAAGTCTTCGAGAGATTCATCAGAAAAGTCCTCTTTATGATCATTAATCGTTGTTCGTAAAGAGGTAAGCTGTTGCACCACTTCATGAATGCGCGCTTGTGTTTGCAGGTCATGGGATAGGCTGACAAAAGCGCTTTCTCCTTTTGGGTATTCAATACTCTGCATCATTTCTGTGATGATCTGCCTTTCAGTTAAGGTCAGCGTTTCATCTTTTAGTCTCTTTTTAAAATAGAACCGAACAGCACGGATAAACGCCACTTCATCTCTTGTTTTAATTGCTTCGGAAATTTCTTTACTAGATCCCGCATCTTTAATGTTTTGAGCCCATTCGTAGCAATTGACGCGAGAAACAAAAGCTTGTATTGCTTTGACGCCTGCGACGCTGAATTTGTATTGGTTTTGGTATTGGCGCAAATAGTGATTAATTTCTATTTGAACTTTAGGCGTTGTCAGCGTTTGGATTGTTGCGTAGTGTTCTTTGTTATTGATGCCGTTAAGCGAAGCAACAGCAATGAGATATTGTATCGTCTCATTGATTTTCCCTTTATTGAGTTGGTCCCTTAGATGGATAAAGGATCTTCTGTCGACCATTTTTCTTTCATGCAAACTCTTTAAAACATCCATTACCTGGTTTTTAAATTCTTTTTTATCGTAAATCGATTCGCGGAAATTGTAGAATTGATAAGGAGTGATGAATTTAAGGTTCATCATCGTATGCAAGTAAAGAAGCATGGTGTTTCTGTCCATTTCATCTTTATTGCCCCACCAGTTGCTGAGTTTATGTGAAATGGCATCGTAGATTGCCTTACAGACTAAAATCGGCAAGGGCAAGACTTTGTGCTGTGTGATGTGTGCCTTGGATCTAGCTAGGAGCTTTTCCTCTTTTTTTGTGGTAAATCCCAGTTTTTCGGTTGCACTCTGTGTTTTTTTGCCAACTTCTCCTTCGCCTGCCACTTTGGAATGTAAAATAGAGTATTTTTTTTGTTCTTCTTCCAGTTGCTTCAGAGATTCTTCAAGGGCGATTGGTTGGCTGACTCGGACTTTCCATGGACGGATGACTGCGTTTAAAACAGAAAGGTCTGAGTTAAGCTTTCCGCTCATCATTGTGATGATGACTGAGGAAAGAATCGCAATCGGATAAAAAATCGGGTTGAAATGGGCAACTTTTTTCACCCAGTTTGGCAGGGATTTTCCCCATTGAATCACTTTCCGGCTAATTTTTTCAGGAAAAACTTGCAGGCTCAAGCGCATCAGAAATTCTTGAGCAGACATTGTCGTTTTGGCTTGAATTCCGATTAGACGCAGCTTTTTCCCTACGTAATCGGTGCAGTTTCCTTTGATCAGGGATCCTTCAACACCTTCTTCTTTGTCCTTGAGTATAGAATCTTTCAGTTTTTCATATTCCTCTTTGGTGATCTCAATTCTTGCTTCAGTAATATGGTGATGTGCGAGAGGAATTGAGGAATACCGATCTGGTGTTTCGACTCCCATTTTCTTATCGCCGAAAGGGATAAGGATGTCGGAGATGTCGATGTTTTTTTGCAGCCCATATTGACCTGCGTAAAAGAAATTTCCTTTTTCATCTTCCAGTCCCAGATAAGAATGCGATCTTCCAAACTGTACTTGCATCGGGTCTTTAGTACTTGCATAAACACTCAGCCAAAATTTCCCTGAAGGGGGGCGAGAGAAAAAGTCTTTCATCTCTTTCTCTTCGACGGAGGAGCCTGGGAGGATTCCTCGATTTCCTCCATAGTAGTAGCCATCTAAACGGTAATTTTTGTCTGTTTTGAACAGTAAATTTGTGCCTTTGAGAAAACTGTATCCAGTTTTAGTTTCCACTGTTCGCAACCCTTTAAATTCATGCCAGTTTCCATTGATGCAAATTTTTCCGATAAAATCATCGGGAATTGTCAATTGTTGTCCATGCACGGCGTGGTGGATGTAGTTAGCTCGTATGAAGCGATACCATGGCGTGTTATCCTGAATTTCGTTTGCTAAGAGGTTGATTTGCGTTGCGTCATCTGGAGTTTTTCTCATTAGCAAGATAAGCGATTCAGCAGAAGTTTGATAGAAGTCTTCTTGATTGTCTTCATTGACTAATTTGTTTTTTTCCATCCAGCGCAGGTAATCATAGGCGCATGATTGAAGAATCCTTTTCTGTTCCAAGCTGTAATCATCAGATTTTGCAAGCCGAAGAATTTTTTTTGCTGTATCCAAAGGGGAACGGCATTTTTCAGGGGAAGATGCTTGAACGTTTAGTTCATCTTCCTCTCTCAGTTCGTAAAATTTCTTCGATATATGGTGATGATGGATCAAATTGACAATGTTTATAGACATAGCTTTTCCATATTCAAGTATAAAATCAGCCTTTATAATGCTTTATTTATGTTAATTTTTTATAAAAAACTATTTAAGAAATTATTTTAAATAAAAAATATGATAAATTTTAGTAGATGAAATTTCAATTCTTGAAGTTGACCCTTGCGGCGGTTGCCGCAAGGGTATAGAGAAAAAGCGATCACAGCTTATGCATAGACCAGACAATTCCAGGAGAAAAATTTGTTCTTCCTAAATCCAAAGCGATAGTGAGGCCATCTGCTTCATAGAAAAGACCGATCTCATCACCAGCGTTTAGATCAACATCGCCTGCAAGCGTAACTGTTCCAGAGCCTAAGACTGCTCGTAATGTAAGAAGCGCAACATTGATGTTAAGGATCGGCATGTTGCCGCTAACGAGATTTGCGTTGTCGCCAATTCTTCTAACGACGAAGCCTGGGTCGATTCCAGCCCCTAAGCTGATTGTGAGGGCTGCGGTCGTTTTATAGCTGATTGTAGCTTTGATTGCATATCTGCCTGCTTCAACAACTGTATACGTTCCCGTTGCAGCATTGAAGCCTGTTCCTGTGAAATAAGGAGAAGTTGTGCTCCAATCATCTAACTGAGTACTGCTGCTTACAGTAAGGACATCTTTCGAAGCAGAAAACCCTTCATGTACAGCTTCTGGACCAGTGGGTCCAGTTGCGCCTGTTGCGCCTGCAGGTCCCGTTGGGCCGGTAGCGCCATCGGCTCCGTTAGCACCAGTTGCACCAGTTACACCGGTAGGCCCAGTGGGTCCAGTTGCGCCTGTCGCGCCTGCAGGTCCCGTTGGGCCGGTAGCGCCATCGGCTCCGTTAGCACCAGTTGCACCAGTTACACCGGTAGGCCCAGTGGGTCCAGTTGCGCCTGTTGCGCCTGCAGGTCCCGTTGGGCCGGTAGCGCCATCGGCTCCGTTAGCACCAGTTGCACCAGTTACACCGGTAGGCCCAGTGGGTCCAGTTGCGCCTGTTGCGCCTGCAGGTCCCGTTGGGCCTGCAGGTCCCGTTGGGCCGGTAGCGCCATCGGCTCCGTTAGCACCAGTTGCACCAGTTACACCGGTAGGCCCAGTGGGTCCAGTTGCGCCTGTCGCGCCTGCAGGTCCTGTTGGTCCGGTAGCGCCATCGGCTCCGTTAGCACCAGTTGCACCGGTGGGTCCAGTGGGTCCGGTAGCGCCTGTTGCGCCGTCAGTTCCTGCCGCGCCTGCAGGTCCTGTTGGACCGGTAGCGCCATCGGCTCCGTTAGCACCAGTTGCACCGGTGGGTCCTGTTGGACCGGTAGCGCCATCGGCTCCGTTAGCACCAGTTGCACCGGTAGGCTCTGCGGGTCCTGGAGGTCCTGGAGGTCCTGGAGGTCCTGGAGGTCCAGTGGGTCCTGGAGGTCCTTGAATGGGTTTTTCGCACCCCGCGAGAATCTCTTCTAGAAGAGTACAATCGAGCTCAAACGTATTTTCTACGTTGTTCTGATAATTGACTTCCTTAACTTGCTCCTCTAAGACGTCATCCTCTTCCGATAGAGTGAGTTGTTTCACATAGGATAGGTTTTGGATATTGTCATTAAGTAGTTTGACAACTTTCTTTCCTCTGTCTCCTTCAGTTAATTTGTGTCTAATGTGCTCTGCAGATACCAGCAAGCCATCTTGAAATTTTTCGATCAAATAAGGTGAATCGATCTGGTCGTGATACACAATGTAAAATTCGCCATTTTCATTGACGATTTCAGTCACCCCTTCACGATAAAAGAAATAGTAGGGAATGGAAGAATCCGAACCCTGAAATTTGAGCACCCTCTCCTTAGAATCGGTCACAATGCCGTCATCCTTGAATGGGAATGTGCGGTTAGAAGGAGTGTATTTCCCTGTTTTGACATCGACTTTTTGAAAAAGTTCTGTCTCGGAAGGGAAATGGATCGTAGCCGATGCGCTGGCAATGCTAAAAATTAGCATCTGCAAGCAAAATAAAATCATAAAACGTCGCATAATCCTACCTGTAAAAATTTTTATACACTTTTTAATCAAAGCGTATTGTTGAATGAATTGACTTCAAGATTTGGTTTCTCATTAATCTTGGAGTCCATTCATTAGTAGTTTTTTGTGTAACGGCATACCTCCTCGGTTGGGATATAGTTTCTTCGTCTGACTCTGGATTTTGAGTAATCCGGGCAATATGAGCGGCAGCAGGGATTACAGAAAAAGTCCAAAGGCAGATTAATCGATAAATAGGCTTCGCCTTTGGATTCATTATATTTGTCATAATAGAAGATCCCTTCCACAGATAAGATATTTCTCCATGAAACGGCCAATCCTCCCATAACGCCAAGTTTGCTGCAGCAGCCGCCTGTTAAATAGTAGCCGCCGATAGCAGGATAGGCCCAAAGGTTGCAGGGCAGGCAGATGTGCTGGCGATACTCGATATCATATCCCTGTAGTGCTTGAGTCCACGATTTACACTCCACTTCATAAGGTCCTTCGTAAACGTCGTAGATCTTGCAGCGGCAATGAGCTCTGTCATCTCCGGCATTAAAATACGCATTTCCGCGAATGCTGTATGCGCATTTAATCCATTCCAGCCCGACACTTGCCTGCCTGAATGAATGGCTGCGTCTCACTTTATCGACTTCGATACCGGATGATTCGCGAATGCATTCGAACCTGTCTCCATCAACGCATGTGCGAGTATCGTTATAATCGAAATAGGTATTGATACCGAGGAGAGTGTTTGTGCAAGGTAGACAAAATCGCGCGCCGATTCCCGCTGACACGCCACTGCCGCCGTGTTCAAAAGAGGAACCGTTGACGTCCAGGAAAAGGGTGATGCCATTTCTGAAAAAAGAGTTTTCAAAATACATCAGTCCGCCAGTAAAAATTGATCCGTCAAAGCATGGCCTATTTCCTAGGCGAGCATCGGCATATAACAAGATAGAATCTCTGCAACAATCTCTTTTTGGCTGATAACAAGGAGTGCTAGCGCAGCTTTCTTCTATGTTTTCTTGTGGAACAAAAAGGTTGTTGTTATTTTCGTAAAAAGAGGTGACCCAAGGAGTTTCCTTACCTTGAAAGCGAAATGAATGTTGAGGTTCGGATTCAGCTTTAGCAACCGAACTTTCTTCTTTTGCAAAAACGGTTTCAGCTTGTGGCTCGGCTGCTGCAATTTCTTGAATGGATTCCGTTTGTTTGCTTGTGGAATGTTCAGACAGAACGTTTTTTGCTTCCTTGATGAGTTTATGCAGCTCATTTTCCAGTTGCTCCAGCCTTTCAATTTCAGCATTGTATTGACTAACCTTATTTGTTGAGGCGTCTGCTGCTGTTGTTATTAGAGAAAGGCTGAAAATGCTCGTCGATATAAATTTTTTCAGGCACATACTGACCTGCTCCCCTGAAATCGGTCCATATAAAATTAGAGGTTTGTGTAAACTATTAACCACAAAAAGGAACACAAGCCATGAAAAAAAGATTTTCGGAAGAACAAATAATAAATGTTCTCAATGAAGTAAAAGCAGGTCTTAAAGTCGAAGAAGCCTGTCGCAAATACGGAATTTCAAATGCTACTTACTACAACTGGAAAGCTAAATTTGACGGTATGGTTGCTTCAGATGCAAAAAAGCTTCGCTCTCTTGAAGCAGAAAACAACAAGCTAAAGCGATTGGTTGCTGAGCAAGCTCTCGACATCGTAGCTTTGAAGGATGTTGTTTCGCGAAAGTGGTAACCCCGCGAGCCAAGAAGGCATGCGTGCAAATTCTTGTAAAACAACACAAGAGAAGTGAGCGGCGCGCATGTCAGCTTGTTGGGGTTCATCGATCGGTTGTACGATACAGCTCAAGAAAACAAGATGAAACCGCTCTTATAACCAAGATAAAACAAATCGCTTACGAGAAACGGCGGTTTGGATATCGTCGCATACATATGATACTCAAACGCGAAGGCGTGAAAGTCAATCATAAAAAGGTGTACCGTATTTACCGTGCCTGTGGATTAAAGGTCCTGAAGAGAGGGGGAAGAAAACGCGCTATTGGCTCAAGAAGAGCTCAAGATAAACCTTTCGCTCGCAATCAACAGTGGGCTCTTGATTTTGTCCATGATGCTCTAGCTAATGGCAGGAGAATCAGGCTCCTGACTGTGATTGATACCTACACCAGAGAATGCCTTCGGATATTTGTGGACACATCTATAAATGGGAGGAAGGTAACAGAGATATTAAGCGAAATTATGGTTGCAAATGGAAAGCCAAAGGTAGTCCTTAGTGATAACGGAACAGAGTTTACCTCGAATACCGTGCTAAAATGGTCGTCTGATCAGGGAATAGATTGGCAATACATAGAGCCAGGGAAACCATATCAAAATGGTAACATAGAGAGTTTTAACGGCAAGCTTCGAGATGAATGTTTGAATGAAAATTGGTTTTTAAATTTATCAGATGCAAGGAGAATTGTCGGAAAGTGGGCTAATGAATACAATTTATATCGTCCACATAGTGCACTTGGAGGACTGACGCCTCACGAGCTGGCTAGCCAGCTCAGTGAGTGTTTGAACTCTAGTGAAAAAATGCTACAGTTAACAGGAACCTCTAGTTGAAACTGGACCTAATTATGGGGCAAGGTCAATACATTCACCCTGTTTCGTTTAAAAAAATGACTTTAAAATCTTTCAAAGAAAAAAAACAATAATTAATTATAAATTTTTGAATTTGGCAGAAGTTCAATTGCCATTAAAAACAGAGAGTAGATGATTCCACTCTGTAGAGAAATAAGAAAAGGGTTGGTAAATCCGGATAGAATCCAAAGAAGAAAAAGACAAAAGAATGCGAGTGAAATCCGTGTAATTGGAGGGATTAAAAAGGGAATGGCAATAAAAGAAAGGAAAATGAGGAGAATGGAGACACCGGCAATGCCCAATTGCATTAAAAACGCAGCCCACTGCACTTCGTAAGAGTGTAGAAGTTTGTGGTCGCGCATCGCTTTAGGCGCATGTGCTCCTAAGCCGGAGCCGGTATAAGGCGTTTTTGCCGTTTGCTCCAACAATGCGTTGATTTGATCGACTCTTGCTTGATCGGAATAATAGCTGGATTTACTGAAAAAACGTTTCTCTAAAGAATCTAAAAAATTTTGAGGTCCGAATGAAGCAATTGCAAAAATAAGACAAATAGCAGATAGCGCCGCAGACTGTATGAATTTTTTTGAAGTTAGTGAAAAAATATAAAGAATCAAAGCTGCGCCCTGAACGAATAGTAAGTAGCGGGAAAATGTGAAAAAATTAGAGATTGGTGTAAGCAATAGGTAGAATTGTCGAAAGAGGGGGGGGAACTTTAATTCGAGTCGCTTTGAGAAAAGGACAAACATGAAGAGAAACGGTGTCGATATATCCACAGAGGTTTGCAGCCTTTGCAAACTGCCGACAATGCCCATCTGTTGGACGCGGAAGTTTGCAACTTTTAAGAGATCCCACATATTAAGCGCCCCGCAAAAATGGAAGAGGATCAATGACAGTTTGCATAAGCAGTAAAGAAAATTGCTCAAAATTGCAATTCGAATGATCTGTTGAGGGATGATTAACTCTTCTTTGTAAAGGTAAAGGGTCATAAGAGGAACGGCGGCGGTAATGAGGAATAGCTTGGCTTGGTCAAAAGTGGAAGATATCTGAGTGATTGGGTTCGCGATGCCGATGGCCATCCAGAGGATGAGAAAGACTAGGAAAAAAGCAAGGAAAACTCCATGCAAAAGTTGTTTTGGATGAAACCTCTGCCGGACCATGATTAATAGAAAGATGCTGAAAGCGGCCGATAGAAAGAGAAGGCTTTTAGGAGAAAACAATCCATGTGTTCCGTCTGAGGGCAAAAGCATTCCAGTTGCTATTAACAAATAATAGGGAATGAGTAAAAGCCTTAAGGGGATTAGCAATTGAAAACCTTTACGGTCAAATATTTAGTGAGTGAGTAGAGACTTCCGATCAGGTGCTTCCGTCCCCAGTTGACGCGCAGTTCATTTCGGGCTGAATAGAGCCTGTATTGGCGAGGCATTTCTTTCCGGTTCTTTTTCCAGCCTCGGCAGTGATAGGCTTTAAGTTCTGGGACATATCGCAGCTTCCATTTCTTTTTCAACAATCTAAGCGAAAGGTCAATATCTTCCTTATACATAAAATAACGGCTGTCCATGACTTCACGATTTATTCTCGTTTGGTCAAGAGCCTTTTTTCTGCCGAGAAAAACTGCTCCACAGATAGCGGGGATGTCGCCATGTCCAGGAGAGTTGACGGGTTCATATATGCTTCCTTGTCCTCTATCATACCATTTTCCGTACCAAGTGGAAAAGATTCCCGTTGTATCAACGAACCCTGTAGGTTTTTTCATCTCGAAGTCATACCCCAAGGTCAGCCCTGTGATCGCGCCGACGTCAGTGTGGTGGGAAAGATAGCGTGCGCCGTTTTCCAGAAAATCGGGAAAGAGAAAGGCATCGGGATTGAGAAAAAGTACGGCATCAGCTTCCGGATCAACAGCAAGGTATCCTAAATTGTTGCCGACGCAGAAACCGCAATGAGGTTCCGCTTCGATCACATAGCACTCCTCCCTGTATTTCTCTAGATAACTGCGGTCTTTCGATCCTGTATCGACTAAAATCATTTGATGAGGAGAAACAGTTTGCTGGCGGAGCGCATCTAAACATTTTGCAACTTGAGATTCATTATTATACGAAATGATGATAACGGAAACTCGTTGACGCTCAGGTTGTTTTTTCTTTAACTTAAATAACATAGGATTCGATTAAACCTATTAATTGCTTGGCCAGGGATTCCCTGGTGTACTGTCTGAGAAAAGTGAAGTTTGTGGCGGGCATTTCTTTTTTTACTTCTTTCAATTGTTCTAAGAGATAAGTAGAGATCTCATCAACTTCATAAAGGCATTGCCCTGCCTTTGCTTCAAGGGCAAGCAGTTGCGAGGCTTCCAGTTGTTTTTTGCCGATGCAGATGATCGGTGTTTTGGAAAACAGATATTCAAAAATTTTTCCAGTCAATATTCCATCTTTCTTAGTATCATTCCAGGGAAGAAAAAGGAGAGCATGAGCATCTCTTTGCATTCTTAAGGAATCTTCTCTGCTGATGAAACCGATCGATTTTACCCAAGTGGAGATCTCCATTTGTCTGATCTGCTTTTCAAGATGCTCCTGATTAGGACCGGCAAAGATCACTTCGAGGTTATCTAGAAGATTTTTTGTTTGAGGATTTTCAGAAAGGGACTTGATTGATTGAAAAAGTGGGGAAGGGTCTTGCTTTCCCTTATAAATGGAGCCTGTGTAGGCAATTCTGAATTTTCCATCGTTGATAAAGATGGGATCTTTAGGGATGTGATCGAGGTCTTCGACATCAAGACCATTGGCGACCACTTCGACCTTGTCTAGTTCAAATCTATTTTTTAGATCTTTTGCCAGAGGGTTGCTGACAGTTGTGACTAGATCCGCCTGTTTTAATAAGTAGCTTTCCATCCGTTTTTCAATGATATTGAAGGGAAATAAGCCAGGGTAGATGTGGTTATGGCTCCACGCATCCCGATAGTCCGCAACCCATCGCTTTGCAAGCTTCTTTTTTTTCAAACGATGCGCGACCAAGTGGGTTGTATAAGGTCCGGCGGTGCTAATCACAAGGTCCCAAGGTCCCTTTTCACAAGCTGCTGCGCAAGCTGGTCGAACCCAGAGATCTGTGAGATCCGGCATGCGGCAGGTTTTGAAAATCCCTGTGTTTTCACGCAAGCTCTGCAAAATTTTTCCGGAAAAGGAAGAAGACTGACTGTTTTTATGTCGATTTTTTACTTTCAATAAAAGGGTAGGGAGAGGAATTTCTATTGCTTCGTAGCCGGGGTTGGGAAGGTGGAGCATCACTTGTGGATTTTCTTGTTTTTGCGTGGTGAGTACAGTGACTGTATGCCCCTCTTTTGTCCAATATTTTGCCCAGGAGTAGGGACGTAGCGAGGCAATTGAGTTCTGAGGGGGAAAATAAGTGGAAATGATTAGAATTTTCATTGATTAGCTCCCCCAGAAAAACTCAAGAAACAAGGGATTGGTGATCTGGTCGCCTCTGAGTTCCAGAGTGCCTTCTCCTTCTGTGATCCAAGGCGCAGACGGGCCCGTACGGAGAAAAGCCTCGCCTTTGGAATTGGCTTCGAAAGGATAGGCAAACCGCTCGTTTTCAAATGATATGGAAGCTAAGTAGGTTCCAAAAGGGCGTAAGCCTGAACAATGGATGACGTAAGTTCGCTTGTCAGGAGAGGCGATTTCTAAAGAAATTCGATGTTTGTGATTATCGACTTTTTCGATCGGGTTAGGAACGATTTTTGTTGTCGCGATCAGTTTTTGGTCTTCGGAAACGAGAGCGAAGTTAACCGGCTCCCCAGGTAAGTAATTGGAGAAGAAAAGCAGATTGTTGTTAATTTCGATGAATTGATCGTCGAGTTTTGTGACAAGAATGCCGTTTCCATTAACGAAGAATTTTTTGTCTTGCAGCATTTTCCCTTCAAAATTGATGTGGTAGAGGGTAAAGATTCCTTCCGGCGGAAGGTTTCTTGCGGATAAGCTGTAGTAGCCGTGGATGTTGGTGGCTTTGAGGTGTTTAAGGACTGTTTCTTCATCCATATCGAGGTGGTGGCCAATTTCCGAAATTGAAAGTTTGCGTGGCGTGATGATAATGGGGCTTGTGCTTTGGCCTAACTTTCCCCGTTCGATGGATGAAAAGATTTTTTTTTCTAGAGGAGAAATTTTCTGATCTTCAGATACGCGTTCGCCGCATCCAATCAGTAAAAGGAAAACAAATAGAATGGATTTATACTGGAGCGAACTTAAAAATTGGTTTGCGATATTGTTGACAGCTTTTAATTTTGAGGATTGTTCGATTTTTTCAGACTGAGCTGTGATGGCTGTGGCTTTTAGTATTGTTTTCATCGAAATTTTTCACACTCCATGCTCCATGCGATGCAGAGCATATGACAATTCTGGATCAGCGGTGATCTAAAAAACATAATGTCATCTGTCCTGATATGCGGTATTTTTTGCTTCTTGATAGAGTTCTTTCACATCTTCGTAGCTGATGAATTTACCAAAGAGATTGTCATAGTAGCAATAGTGAATTTGCTGGTTTTTCAGGTAAGCGTAGGCAATAGATGGAGGTTCGTGAAAGCTTCCATCTTCTTCAACAAATCCAAAGTTGACGATAAGATCATCAATGGTGATTTCCCGGGAAAAATGTTCCGATTGATTGGCTTTTGAGATAAAAGATTCTACGACATCGACCACGAGGTTTCTTACTTCATCGATTTTCATTTGGCAATTTGAAAGGTAATGGAGATAGTAGTAGCCATATTTGCAGTCTGTTGGAATGTTAAGGGCGACAAGCTCCAATCCGTGGCGTTTTTTTTGAATTGAAGCTTCGTTAGTAATTAGCTGTTGGACAGGATCTTCTTCTTTACACATTTTTTTCAGTGGATTGCAAGAAGCTGTTAGTGCAATTAGCAGAATAAAAAGAGCTTTCATGGCGGCGCTATCTAGAGAAGGATATCTCGGTTTTTTCCCTGTGAGTATAGATGACTTGTGATTGAGAGTCCACACATAAAGAAAAATATTATTTATTCTTTTAATATAGATTTTTTTGTGTTATGAAATATTGTAATATTTATTTTTACAAGATGGGTAATGTCCTTGTTTTTAAGGGTTTTATGGGTTTTTTTTGTTTTTTGCGTTTCAATGCTTTGTTCGCAATCTCTTGTTCCTGTTGATTCTTATGTTTTTATTCACCGTTTATTATGGGATTTATCGGAAGTAGAGAATTTCGAAGAGAGTGCGTTGGCTTTAGGTGAGTATCAGATTGTTTCTTTCGGAAATACAATGATTGCCGATTCCGATGCAGAAGGCATCCGTTGCATTGTGGAGTTTATTGACGAAGGATTCTGTCAAATGGACTGTTTTACTCGTGGTGCGAGAGAGGATGAGGAAATTTACGAGTCGATTGAAAGAATCAGAAAGGCGGTCAGTCGATTAATTGCAGGATGTCAAAAGCCGATACAAGGACCTCGCGGCCCAACGGGACCTACGGGCCCAGTGGGAGCAACGGGTGCCACAGGGGAGGTAGGTGCAATTGGCCCAACGGGTCCTACCGGTGCAGCAGGAGTAGATGGTATAGATGGAGCGACCGGTCCAACGGGCCCTACAGGCCCAGTGGGAGCCACAGGAGCAACAGGGGAAACGGGGTCTATTGGTCCGACAGGGCCTACCGGTGCAGCAGGAATAGATGGTGTAGATGGGGCGACTGGTCCAATGGGACCTACTGGAGCCACAGGGGAGGTAGGTGCAATCGGCCCGACGGGACCTACGGGTCCAGTGGGAGCCACGGGAGCAACAGGGGAGGCAGGTGCAATTGGTCCGACGGGACCCACTGGAGTAGCAGGAGTAGATGGTATAGATGGAGCGACCGGTCCAACGGGCCCTACAGGCCCAGTGGGAGCCACAGGAGCCACAGGGGAGGCAGGTGCAATCGGCCCGACGGGACCTACTGGAGCAGCAGGAGTAGATGGTGTAGATGGGGCGACCGGTCCGACGGGACCTACGGGTCCAGTGGGAGCCACAGGGGCCACAGGGGAGGCTGGTGCTATTGGTCCAACGGGACCTGCAGGTCCGACGGGTCCAATAGGTACAATAATCTATAACAGTGGAGGGGCTGTCAATCCTTCAAAAGTATGGATAGGAACTGTATCTACATCAACAGGTGTTGCAAACTTTGATGTTTCATCTGCAGGCTTTAATTCAATTTCTTCAATTACAGTTGGATTGGAAAGACCCTCTGGGGGGGCGCAGCCATGGCCTATTATCACTAGCGCAAACGCAACCTCTGTTACAGTAACACTTTATTCCATTCAATTTAATGGAGTCTCTGTACTTGGAATCACTGTTCTTGGTAGCCAGAGTACGGAAGTATTTACAAACTCATCTACTGTTCATATTACTGTTTATGGAGAATGAATTTGATCCAAGTAGGGCTGTCGCTATACCGATCATATTTCGAAATATGACCGGTATAGAAGAATCTTAGGACGTACCATCGATTAGCTCAGGTTCAGGAAAGATTCTTGTCACATTCTCAACCCTTTCGCTTCTTGCAAATCTCTACGAATATTCACAGCGAAGCGAACGGAAAAAATCCCTCAAAAAGAAAGAAAATTTGCACAAATAGCAATATTGGAATGGGTTCATCATTTAATGAGCAATCCGCTTTTTATCAAGGGCGATCCATTCTTTATAAAAAGAACATCCATCTCATTAAGCTCCCCTGTCGGCAAATAATGTAATTCTAAAATATCCAAAGCTCTATAACCTAAGTTCTGCATCAGATTCATGATCTCTAAGATCAAAGGAGCATCCTCATTATATTCCAGTATTTTGGTTTCGAGTATAATCACTTGAGCATGAGTCACCACTTCCGGACTTCCTTGTAAAATTATTTTTTCAGCACCTTGAACATCCATCTTAATGAGGTCCGGTAAGGGGATATTATTTTTCTTTACCAATGATCCCAATGTCGTCATCGGAAGTACTTTGCTTTGACAGCATTCATCTTGATAGTACTTAGTTTGCTCTCTCAATACGCTATCACCAGTACTGTCGTTGGAATAAAATACCGCCGCTTTGTCGCTATCTCCTAACAGGGCGATATAAAAAGGCATTTGGGTCGCTCTCAATAAATCTTGGTGACTCGCATTCGCTTCAAATAAATGAAATTGCGCATTGGGAAATACCCTCTGAATATTCTTTGACCACAATCCATGGTAAGCTCCAATATCATAAATAATTTTTGGATCAAAGCCTTTTTGCTTAAGAAAATTCAATCGCTCAGCATGCTGATCTTTTTCTATGATCACTCTTCCGCTGCTGCTTTCCACAGCATTTGAATCATTTGTAATCGATAAGACTGAAAGGATAAAAAGCAAAAAGCTTGTATACAATGATCTCATAAACTCATCTCTCCTCATGACATGATGACAACTTAAAGTAACACTAATAAGAAGGGAGAGACAACGAAAAAGTAACGGTTGAATTTGATGAAGAAAAAAAATAGTGACAGTATAATATCAATTTTTTTATATAGCCGGATTGAATTGTTCCAAAAATCATTAGAAGGTTGAAATGAGACGTTTTATTCCCCCTCTTTTATTGGTTTTCCTCGTATCTTTTGCGGGAGTTTTTGCAGCTCCAACTGTCTGTTTGAATATGATCGTAAAAAATGAAACCGATGTGATTGAACGGTGCCTTCAATCGGTTTTGCCAATCATTGATTACTGGGTGATTGTCGATACAGGCTCTACTGACGGTACTCAGCAAATGATTCAGGCATTTATGGATAAACATGGCGTTAAAGGAGAACTTCATGAGCGTCCTTGGAAAAATTTTAGCCACAATCGCAACGAGGCCCTGCAGCTTGCCAAAGGGAAAAGCGACTATATCTTTTTTATCGATGCTGATGAATACTTGATGTATGAGCCGAACTTCAAACTTCCTCATTTAGATAAAGATTTCTATTACATCACTGTATTGCACTCAGGATCTTCTTATCCTAAGCTTCAATTCGCGAAATCTTCTTTAAACTGGAAGTGGGAAGGGGTGCTTCATGAATATTTAGGCTGTCCGGGATCAAAGACGTTTGCTACGTTGGAAGGGGTGAGCAACGTTTACACGACCGAAGGAGCGCGCAGTAAAGATCCACTAAAATATAAAAAAGATGCAGCGGTTTTGGAAGACGCATTGAAAGATGATCCAAGCAATTGCCGGTATGTGTTTTATTTAGCTCAAAGCTATAGAGATGCGCGTGAATATGACAATGCTCTTAAGTCTTATCATAAAAGAGTTTCGATGGGAGGATGGGATCAGGAAGTTTTTTACTCCATGTTGCAGATTGCCTCTATTAAAGAAATTCTCAACTATCCTAAAGAAGACGTTCTTGAAAGCTATTTTCAAGCATTTTCCAACCGTCCATCAAGGGCAGAGCCGTTGTATCGCATTGCAAATTATTATCGTAGATTAGGTGATTTTAAGCGCGGGTATCAGATTGCATCAATTGCCGCAGGGATTGAAAAGCCGAACGATATCTTGTTTGTCGAAGATTGGATCTATAATTACGGTGCTGATCTCGAACTGTCTGTTTGCGCTTATTGGATCGATGAGTTTGAAAAGTCGCGCGATGTTTCGTTAAAACTTCTTGATAGAGAAGATCTTCCCGGCAATGTTAGAGATTGCGTGAAGAAGAACTTAGAGTTTGCAAATGTTAAGTTAGCTGAATTGTCGATGCGGTAAGCTTCTTGAAACACGGAGTGCCATTTTTCCGCAATTTTCTTCCAGGTATACTCTTCGAAGACAAATGTTCTCAGCTGTTTCCGATCAGCCAAAGTAAACTGTTCGGCGCTTTCCATTGCCCGAAACAGAGTCGAGAGATACTCTTTTGGTGTTGAACACTTGAAACCGCCTCGTACGGTTTCTGAAAGAGCTGTCCCTTCAATGACTACAGGGATGGTGCCAGAGCCTTGCGCTCGCAAGGCGGTAATGCAAAAGGTTTCCGGAGCAATGCAGGGATAGGCCCAAATAGAGGCATGAGCGTATGCATTGTTTAATTCTTCATGGCTTACTCGCTCGTGGTCTACAACTGATAGTGCCTTGTAGTCGCTGATCTGGCGGCGCATTTTTGCTTCTTTTTCAGGAGATAGCAACCCCCAATGCTGCCATCCGTAATAGATGTCGAGAGTGGCGTTTGAAAATCTGTCTTTAATTGCAGGCCAATTGTCCAGAAGAATTTCTAAGCCTCTCGCATAATTTGATCCATAGATTAAAGAGTGCGGGTTGCTGCGGGGGACGATAGGAGTGAACTGATCAGGCTCAATCCCGTTACCGAAAATTCGTCGATAACGGGAAAATTCGGGATTTTTTGCCATCCATTGCTGACGCTGCCATTCAGAAAGCCAGAATACATCGTCAAAGGTTTCAATTTGCTCTTTAGGCAAACGGTAATGAATGGTATCGTGGGGCCAGAGATAGACATGCGCAGCTTTTTGTCTAAGCGTAAGTCCAAGGCTCGGCATGCGCCATGCGACAGCAAAATCAAACTGTTTCTCATCATTAGTATCGACGTCGATATATCTTGGATTCGCACTTTCGCGTGAATGAGGTGAGTTTGGAGGAGGATTGCCGTAGACTGTGACTGTGTAACCTAAATCGGCTAAGTGTTTGGAAAGATAGATCACAGCTTCTTCTGATCCGGCAATTCCTGAGTTGATCGAATCAGGATCCCAGCATCCTACGCCATTCACTTTGCAGGTAAAGATCCCGATGGAAGGGTGCTCAATTCCTGATAGGCAGAAACAGAAAAAAAGAAGGTAAAGAAACAAAAGCCTCACGTTAATCCTCCATTAAGTAGTGGAATGCCTCTGGCAGTGTAGAGATGAGATCGCTGGCAATCAGGCTGTAGGATGTTTTTTCATCTGCAGCGTATTCGCCTGCGGTTCCATGAAGAAACACGCCTAATTTCGCAGCTTCAAAAGAAGAAAGCCCTTGAGCTAACAGAGCGGCGATCACCCCTGTGAGCACATCTCCGCTTCCCGCGGTTGCCATTCCAGGATCTCCATGAACATTGACGTGGATGGGTTCGTGAGGGTGGAAGATAAATGTTGGCCCGCCTTTTAACACAAGTGTGACACGGTGGCTTTCACAATATTTTTGGCAAGACTCTAAAAACTCTAAGCTGTGAGGGGAAGGAGATGATTGAGCCATCAAACGGATCATCTCTCCGGCATGAGGGGTTAATATCGCTCCTTCAGGCGGATGCAAACCATCTTCTCCAATAATTGTCAACGCGTCTGCATCGATGGCGCAAGGCTTTCTGAGTTTTGGAAAAATTTCTTTCAGTAGGTGCCGTGTTTCTAAAGACTTGCCGATTCCTGGACCAATAAATCCTGCGGTCGCTGAATTTAGGAGATCGATTGCAGGTGTTGCATTGCCGATTTCATAGCCTGTTTTAATCACTTCGCAAGGGCAGGCTGCCAATTCTTTTTCCATTCCAGCGGGGTGGAGCATTTTCACGATTCCTGCACCGGATCTCAAAGCAGCGTGGCAGGCTAAAATTCCAGCTCCGGGCATCCCGGGTGATCCTGTCAATCCGACCACATAGCCGGCTTGGTATTTATGTCTTGAATTAAGAATTGGAGGTAATGAATGTTTAAGGTCTTGCTTTGTCAGCAAGACCATGCTTGCATCCGATTCCTCGATGTAGTTGTGAGGAAGTCCAAAATCTACATGCCGCAGCTTGCCTACATAATTCCATCCGTCTTGTAAAAAGAATCCAGATTTTGGAAGTCCTAGAAAAATTGTTTCAGCAGCGCATATTGCGTTTCCTTCAACAATGCCTGTATCTCCATTCAATCCTGAGGGAATGTCGATGGCGATGATCGGCAAATGACTGCTGTTTGCTGATTTGATGGCTGAGCTATAAGGTTCTTTTGCTGTGCCGTGGAATCCTGTGCCGAACACTCCATCCAGGATCACTCCAAACTGAGGAAATTTGATTTCTTCGGGATGGTTGATATCATGAATCATTCCACCGCTTTTTTTGAAACGGTTAGCATTTTGCCGGCATAAGGGGCTGGCATTTTCTAACGGGGAGATTTGAACGGCAGAAACTGCATATCCCCAGGATAACAGATACACTCCGGCAACATAGGCATCCCCTGCATTGTTTCCTTTTCCGCAAAAAAGGATCACTTCTGAAGGCAGATGGCGCTCTTCAATAAAAGCGTCCGTTTCAATGGCAATTCCTTTGCCGGCGTTTTCCATAAATTCTTCTTCTGTTGAGCCGTTTCGGTAAGCTTGCGACTCCAGATATGCCATCTGTTTCGAAGAAATGACTTTCATTCAATGCCGAAAACGCGGTTCAAAGGTCTGACTCCAAATGCCCAAATCAATGCGTAGGCGATGGGGACGAGCCCGATAGGAATGTACTGGGCTTCGCCTGTAAATCCGAGTATTTTTGGAATGGCGAAAAACAATGCCGGAATTAATAGGATGACTCCTAAAACAGCTCCATGCAGCAAATAAGCCAATACCTTGTTTGCCGGCCATATCCTGTTCCCATAAGCGACGTAGACTACGTTCCATACAGCCCAAACGATTGGAAGCTGATGGAAAAAGTAACTCTGCTTGATCGGCGGCCACCCAATAAAAAACTCGATCAAAGTGGCAATCTGTAATATTGTTGCCGGAATGACTATTCCTGCAACGAATGCTTTTAAATATTTCATCGTTTCACCTCCAATTTCCATTTATCTACCAATGGATAATTGAAATCAAAAAATATTTATCAATGAAAAATTTTTAGGAAAGGTAGTTAGTAGGAATTCACGCTTGGATATGGCTTGAAAAATGCATTATGCGTTAGCCGCCTTGAAGAGCTTGAAGACAACGTTTTTTCCGAAGAAACGCCTCCTTTCAAAAACCTTCGAGAAGTTCTGAATTTTCCTCATCTAAATGTTCTAGACTACATTTGTCAGAGAAATCATGCGAAAAAAGCCCGTCTGCTTCAACCTAATCTAGGATACTCAACGATTCAGGAAGAATATCAGGAATTGATCAAAAATATTCGCCTTTCTCCTGAACCGCTGCGTTCAGAACATCCACGGTTTATATTTGGCTATTTTAAGGATGATCCGGCTTCTCTTGTTCTTATCGAAAAACTGAAGGAATCGCAAAAAGAGATCCAAAAACAATTGCAAACGGAATCTTTTTTAAAAGATTGTGTGAGAGCTTTTGCCGGTATCGATATCATCATTGATCAGGATGACTCTTTAGCAAAAGCGCTAACAGCCATCTCAAAAGATCAGTGGAATCATTTAGTCTCTAAAAGACTGTGTTACACATTAATGGAAGAGGGATACTCTCTTGATGACCAACAAGCATTTCTTGAAGGGTTTAGAGAGACAAATGCTACTCGGGAGCTTTTAGATTTCCGTTGTGCCTGGCCGCATTTTTCTGAAAATCTTCAGAGAGCTTTGAACAATCTAAAGGAAGCGAACTTGTTTTTTTCTAGGTTGAGAAATCAAGCGCATCTCAAGGAGCTGATCCCCAATTCTTTGTTTATTGAATCATCAGAAAATGAGGCAGATCAAAAAAATGATCGTGCTTCGAAAGTTTTACTTGATTATGTGGTCTATAACCCCAAAGAAGAAGTCTTAAGAGAAGTAAAAGGCGAAGCTGTTTTGCTTTCAGACACCATTCCCGGTTTTTCTCAAGGAGTCAGGCAAATGAGAGTTGGAGAGACGGCACGTCTCTATATTCATCCCTCTCTTGCGTATGGTGTTGAAACTGTCTCTGAACAGGGCATTTATCTTATCGCCGATGTGACTCTTAGAAAGGTTGAAGAATTTTTAAAAGACTCTGCTCCTCTTCCTATTCCGAAAAATTTATCCTATTTTTTAGATCCTGATTGGCTGTCTCAATCAATGGAAAAACGTCGGTTAGCCATGAAAGATCGTGGAAAAGAACTTCGATGCTTTTTTAAAAAATCCCCTCTTCTCAATATGGAAGAGATTGAATCGCAAATGCGCATGCATTTATCCGATGTCTCAAGAGAGGTTCGCATCACAGAAAGAGAAAAAGAGCTGTTAAACCGGCTTTATTGGAGTATCTGCACGAAAAATTAACTAAAGATGCTCTTGCTTAATCTCTCGTTTCATGAGTTGAACAACAGCTTCTTTGGGGGGTAATCCTTCAAAAACCACCTGGTAGACGCATTCGGAAATGGGCATGGGAACATTGAGTTTTTTGCTGAGCTGCAAAGCAGAAACGCACGTGTAGGCCCCCTCTACTGCCATTCCAATCTCTTTCTTGGCATCCTTCACCCCTTTTCCCTGAGAAAGAAGGTAGCCAAATTTAAAATTGCGCGACGTCATGGCACTGCAAGTCACTGTAAGGTCTCCCATGCCGGAAAGTCCGTAAAGCGTTTCAGAATTTGCTCCCATGGAAACGGCCAATTTTCTGATCTCGTGCAGGCCGCGGGTCATCAATGCTGCCCGAGCGCTGTATCCAAGGTTAAGCCCTTCCGCTACGCCGCATGCAATCGCAATGACATTTTTTAGTGCACCTCCAAGAGCAACCCCTCTCATGTCATGATTCGGATAAACGCGGAATGCCTCGGTGTTGAATGCTTTGCATACGGTTTCCATAACAGCGGGGTCGTATGCCGATCCTGTAACGGAAGTCGGCTGCCCCTTGACCACTTCTGCTGCGTAGCTGGGGCCGCTGATCGCACCGATGCGGCAACGAACCCCTTCTCCTAAAACCTCAGAGATCACATCCGATAAAATCAGTCCTGTATCCTGCTCAATTCCCTTCGACGTGATCACGATGGGGCAAGAAGGGAGCTCAACTTTTTTTAACTGTTCAAAGACCGGACGGATGCCGGCAGAAGTCACGGATTCGACAATCAGATCTGCTCCCTGTACAGCGTCTTGAAGATCTGTTGTGAGGCGTTGGTTGGGAAATTTTTTTGATCCGGGCAGCATAGGGTGTTCCTCGGATCGATTGAGGCGGTCTGCCAGCTCTTCAGAAATTGTCCATGAAACGACTTCGTATTTTTTTGAAGCTAAAAGCGATGCGAGTGCAAATCCCCAAGCTCCGGCGCCTAAGTAACCTATTTTCATTTGATGCTGCTCCGACATTTGTTATTTATTCTACAGATGTAAAAATTGCAGGGAAGAAAAATCCTGGGTCAACATTGAAGATGCTAGCCAATCGGTGAGCCAACTGCCTTTCGATCGGTTTGATGGTATTTTCCAGCCGTGAAACGGTTGGCTGGCTCATGGGGCCGTCTGCATAAACTTTTCGGTATTCGGCGACAAGATCCTTTTGCCGCCACCTCTTGTGATTCCTTAAATCCTTGGTCACTTGAGCTCGATACGCCATCTCTCTTCTAACAAGATCTCGACATAGGGTACGGATGTCTCTCATTAATGTGTCGAATTTCTGCTTGTGCTCTTCTTCATTGATTTTTCTTTCTGCGGCAGCGAACCGTTTTCCCTGAAGATCGTGGGTGATTTGCTCCAAGGATACTCCAAAATATCGGGAAAGCTGCTTTTTCCCTTGAGAAGAGGAAAGAGATAGAATTTTTTTCTTCATGACGAAATCGAAATTTGCCGGCTTTCGGCCGATGCCAATAATGGAAGCCGCCACGTCATGAATTTTCTTTGCGATCACGCTTTGCATTTCCTGAGATTCTCTGATGATGTGGAAACGATTGCGATAAATTAAAGTCCTCAATGCCGATGCTTCTCTACTTTCATGGTCTATCTTCACATTGATTAACTGATCGAAGAAGCTTTCGTCCTTGCTTTGCTCAATCGCATTTTCTACCCTTGAAAGGTAAATATTCAAAATTTGACGATACTCTTCTTTTTCATCGGGGCTTATAATCTGCCTGATTAAAATTTTCTTGGCCTGAGTTAAAAATTTTTTGAGTCCTTCCCTGGGATCAATTTCTCCTCTAGCTGAACGTTCGATGATGCCGATGCTTTTTATTCGCAATTTATCCGCTGACTGAGAGGTGCCGTCCAGGATGATGTCAGCGGTATTTACCAGTTTGATTAGGCCTATTGTTGCGTTGTGATGATTGTAAGTGTCAGAACCCTTTAAATAGACGAAAGGCGCTGGCTTAGGGGTGTTTTGAGGATCTGCTTCCCATTTCTTCCAATCGTCAAGATGATAAGCGTAAAGGCAAGGAATCGTTGCGCTATGGGCGGAATTAAAGGGAACTTTGGAAAGTGTCGGCGTAGAAGGGGCTTGGTGCTGCGTCTTTCCAATTTCAAAGTGGAAGGGGACGCGATAAGTGACAATCAACTGCTGAAAAAAAAGAGCGATTCTTTTATCGATGTGATCTTCGATTTTCTCTTTTGACTCAGTGATGAGCCTTGTAGGGCTTCTAAGGATCTGAAGCTCTTCTGAGCTCGGATTTTTCTTCTCCCTTATGGAGGAAAACACGAGATCAGTAAGAGAACTCGTTTCATTTAAAGCTAAGTGGTATTTTTCCCTTGGAGTTTCGAAAGCAGGGAATAGATTGTTCCAATCTTTTGAATAAATACAAGAAGCTATTATCATAAATTCCTCTTAAAAAAAGACTTAGATTATAATCGATAAGAGGTGTTTTATTCAATATAGCCTGCATTCGGAAAGGATTTTCCAGCCCATTGCGCCGCAAATTCTTGTGTCGGGTAATAGAATTGTTGTGAAAGTTCAAAAGGTTTATCAGGCGGTTTAGTCCCTGTTATTTGCTGAAATATTTTGCGGTCTCTTTGTAAAAGCGCTTGCTGAACGGTTTCCAAACTGTCGCGCCCATTGCGGTTTTTAAGGGGAGAAAAGGAGGAATCTCTAGGATAAATTAAAGTTTTGATTTTTGTTGCATATTGGAGAGTATCGAAGATAAATGTCTCAAACTTCCAGATGTTTGGTTTTTCTGGAGACGGGTCTTTTGCTGTCGGGGCGGATTTTCTTGCTCGATGGAGCGGAAGGTCTTTATGAGCTGCAGATTTGATGAAGTCCATGCTGAAACTAAATAAGCTTAAGTTAGCCAGGTTGTAGAGAAGGCCGCCTTGGTCATTTTTTTTGTTTCGTACCTCTTCTGGAACCTCTGTATACTCGACGATCTCAATGCGGTCGTTGTGTTTGGCAATCAGCCCCACTTTTTCTTTAGGGTCTTCGCGAGTCGTGCATTTGATCACAACATCGGCGTTTTCGTCCAAATGATAGCCGATGAGCTCAGCGTCAAAGGGGTCCGCCAGGGGATTGTCGATCAAGACGGAATTGACCAGACGGACGCCGGATCCATACCAGATGTCCCAAATCCCGCTATCGAAAAAATTGCGGAGGCAAGAACCGTTTCCATCAGGTCCCTCGGCAATGTTTCCCATTGGATCTGGTACGAGGTTTCCTTGATCGTCAAGAAAAGGAAGTAATTCCTGAGCGAAAAATGACACTTGCGATGCTTCCAGTCCAAAATATCGATGATTTTCGAAATATGAAATGGTTGCTTGAGTATTGAGGGGAGAAGTCATGATCGCTAAAGGCAGAGGGCGGTTTGCCTGAATGCTTGCCGCAAGGGTTTTTTCTGCAAACAGCTGGAAAAGACTTTTTTTCTTAATGACAGAAACCGGAAAACACCCTTTTGGGCCGTTGAACCGAAGTCGGCTGCCTTGTCCGCCGGCGATTAAGAGGGCGCCGACCAACCCCTGCTTGATCGCTCCTTTCCCCTGCTCGCTCCAGCTGTTTTCCCCATATGCGGCGCTGTTTAAAACAGGATCAAGAAATCTGATTGGAGAGTGGGGAGTTGGCATGAGCAGTAGTTGCTGCTTGCGAAAAACGGGGATTTGAAGCCTTTCAATCTGCTCAAGCAGGCCCTGTTGCTGATGTTTGCTCAATTGATCGTAGTCTTGAATGAGATGGCCTTGGCCAATTGAGTGAAGCTTTTCAAACGCGTGCCGTTTGTCCACTTTTTTCCAACATGCTCATGATTTCTTGATACACCTCTCTGTCTTCAATCTGCGTCATGCAGCGATGATCGATGGGACAAACTCTTTTATAGCAAGGGGAGCATTCCACATGCTTGTGGATCACTTTGCCATGTCCAAACGGTCCCGTTTTGAGATCGCTCGTTGGGCCGAATATGGCAACTAAAGGCGTTTTTAGGGCAGCGGCGATGTGCATCGGTCCGCTGTCATTAGTCAGGAAAACAGAGCAAAGTTTGATCAGAGCCATCAGCTCGCGGATCGACGTTTTTGCTGTTAGATTGACTGCCCGCTCGGGTAAATTTCGGCAAATGTCATTAACCAATTCAGCTCCGCCAAGATCCCCAAAGAAAACGGCTCGGTGGTTGGGCGATTCAAGCAGCTTGCGTGTGACAGACTCAAACCGTTGAGGAGGCCAGCATTTGGCTGAACCGTAAGCGGCGCCGGGATTAATGCCGACCACCTTGTGCTTGTCTGGATCGATGTTGTATTTTCTTAAAAATTCTTTAGCGGATTCAATCTCGCTATCTTTGAGATAAAGGTGTGGAGTAGAATGGGTGTTTAAGATCCCTAGAGGCTCTAATAAAGCTTTATAAGTGTAGACCAGATGTTGAGATTCTTTATTGGAAGGGTAATCAACAGCTTTGTCTAGAAGAAAACTTCGAAGATGGTCCTTGAATCCGATACGATTCTGTACATGTCCTCTCCACAGCCACCAGGCCGATGAAAAAGAGTTTGTGAGCAAAATCCCAAGATCATACTTTCCCTGCCTGAGCGGTTCGATAATTTCGAGGTGATGACGGCGATGAACCCACCCGCTGGGTTTTTGAAAGCAGAAAATCTCGTCGATATTGGGATCATGTTGGATCAAGGCGCAAGATTTTGTTTGACACATCGCTGTGATTTCCGCTTTGGGAAACGCGTCTCTTAAATCTTTGAGAACAGGTGTAGCCATCACAAGATCACCCAGCCAGTTTGGCATTCTGACCAGAATGTTTTTCGGTTTTTGTTTAGGCCATTTTTTGGTCATGAAGGTTAAGAATCCTTGGCATTGTTTATTGCGAGTATATACTGGATAGAAGAGCCGCGTCAACACTTGCGCTTTATGATAATCGGAAAGATTTGCTATAAATGAGTTCTTTATATCGGCGATCAAGGAGCATTTTGTGACAAACCAAGACTTATTCGGGGAAAATCAGACCAGTATCTTGGAACAGGAGCTTTCTGATTTGCAAAATATTAGCTTAAGTGGCGGCAGTGAGTCGGAAACGCTGAAGCTAAAGCGGTTGTTTCTCACTTTCAAAACAAAATATCAACAAGCACTGAAGGAGCTGGCTAAACGTGAACAGCTGCAATGCTCCTCGCAGCTGCAAAAAAAATATGAAGAGTTGCAAGAGGAAAACCGAGCGCTTGTTCAGCAGCAGCAAATGCTGAAGGACATGGTGAAAAAGGGGCAGGTGGCTTCTGTTTCATCGGAGCCGAATAAGCTGGGAGAGCTGAATCGCAAGCTCCAGTCAGCGCTTCAGGAAAAGGATCGAAAGATCGCCGACCTGAAACACTATGAATTGGGATTCAGAAGGTTGAGCGATGAAAACCGCAAGCTTGAAAATTTGTTGAATACCAGAGGAGAAGGGGAACGGCAGTCGATGCTGGAAGAGATCCGGCACTTGAAAGAGAGTGTCGATCATCTAACTAAAGAAAATCAACAGATGTATGAGCAGTGCAGACAGCAGAAGCATCAGACGGAAAACCTTTCGACAAAAGAGGTGCGTTTGCAAAGCGAGCTCGATGAACAAAAGGCGTTAAATCAAAGCTTGCGGATCGATCTTGACCAGATGAAGGACAGCCTGGTACGAGGCTTAAGGGAAGCGCGTGAGCTGAAGCAGTACTATCAAAACCTGATCAATGAAAAGGCTACTGTGCTTGAAAAGAACTCTTTGATTCAGAGACAGGTTGAAGAACTGAGAGCTGAGATTAGAAGAAAGGAGCTGGCGCTTGATTCTTCGAAAACAGAGATGGCGGCAGCAAAAGCGGAAAAACAGGAAGTGGAAAGGCGGCTTGAGCAGGAGAGAAGAGAAAAGTCTGAAAGAGAGGAGAACTTAAATGCTCTGGCAAAGCAGATTCAATCCATTCGCTCCCAGTTAGAGCAGTATCGAAGCAAGGTTGAAGAAAAGGAAAGAGAAGCAATTGAAGCGCAGCAGCATTTGGCGAAAAAGGTGAGGGAAGCATCTCAGCTTTCCGAAAGAGTTGAGGAGAAGCATCGCCTGGGAGAAAGGCTTCAGGAAGAGATCGTTGATTATAAAATGAAGCTCTCGGAATTACAAACTCTTCTTAATAAAGAGAAAGAAAAAGCAGAAAGTGTTGTGCAGCAGATGGAAGCTGTGGAAAAGAAGTACTTCCGCTCTCATGAAAAATTGCAGAAAGTGGAAGCTGAGATTCGGGAGCTTCGCAAAGTGGAAGAAAAGCACCAGCATATGCAGCAGCTTCTGACCAATCTTGGAACAGTTATCGGGCAGCCTATCGGGATGGTCTCTTCCCTTATGGAGTCTGCATCGCCCCCCGCTCCCCCTGTTGCCCCTGTGGAAACGCCGGCAGCAAAGAAAAAAACGCTTGCAAAGCCAGCTTCAAAGCCCATTCAGGACGATCTTTTTGACCGTTCGGGCCTCTCGTCAGATTATAAAAAAGATCTTTTCGAATGATTATTCTCGGAATCGATCCAGGGACAGTTGTTTGCGGTTTTGGCATTGTCGAGTTCGATGGCGTGCGATTCCGCGTGATCGATTTTGGATGTATCCGCCCTCCGGTCAAATACGCGCTGCCAGATCGCTATCTCGTCATTTATGACAGTGTCTACGCGCTTTTGGAAGAGCATGATCCGCATGCATTGGTTGTCGAAACACAGTATGTCAAACACAATCCGCAAAGCGCCATGAAAATTGGGATGGCGAGGGGGGCTGTCATGATTGCCGGGGCAAAAAAAGGGGTGCCGATTTATGAATATGCCCCTTCAAAAGCAAAGCTGGCAGTTGTCGGCAATGGCCGCGCCAGTAAACATCAAGTGCAGTCGATGGTGCAGCATTTACTGCATCTTCCGGAGCCTCCAAGCCCTGAGGATGCGGCAGATGCTCTGGCTCTTGCGATCTGTCATGCGCAACAAAAAAGGTTTGTTAAATGATTTATTTTATCCGCGGAATTCTTATCCAATCAACTCCAGGCATTGCGATTCTTGAAACAGGGGGAATCGGCTACAAGGTGCATATTCCCGCCAGCACTTATCCCAAGCTTCCGCAGATTGGCCAAGAGGCTCTTCTTCACACATCTATGGTGGTGCGAGAGGTGTCGCAGACGCTGTACGGCTTCTTTTATTCGGAGGAGAGAGATCTATTCGAAGAGCTGACTACTGTGTCAGGAATCGGCCCTAAGATTGCTCTTGCGCTGATCGGGCATCTGTCGGTAGAAGAGATGCATGCAGCCATTGGAAATCAAGAGGTTGCAATGATCAGCAAAGTGCCTGGAATCGGAAAAAAAACCGCTCAACGGTTAGTGATCGAGCTTAGGGATAAAGTGCAGAAAGGAGGGAAATATTCTTTGCCTTCCGATTTTGCGATCCAAGTCGGTACCGATTCGCGTGGACAAAAGATTGCCGATGCCATGAGCGCCTTGCTTAACTTAGGATATAACCAGAGCACTGCTCAGAAAGCGTTGAAAAAATCTCTTTCGAATTTTCCTGAGACGATTGATTTAACGGAGCTAATCACGGATGCTCTCAAGAATGTATAACGACCGAGCAGATAGGGCATAAAGCCGGATCGTGTTTTTTAGCCGGACAGTATTCTCGGCAAAAATAGATGATTTGTAGATGGAGCTTGTTCCAACTTTTTTTGGGAAAGATTCTTTTCAGGTCTTTTTCTGTCTGCTCTACGCTTTTACCGTTTGACAGCCCCCACCTTTTCGCTGCACGATGAATATGGGTATCCACGGGAAATGCCGGATGGTGGAACGCTTGAGACATCACGACGGAAGCGGTTTTGTGGCCGACTCCCGGAAGCGCTTCTAATTCTTCAAATGTGTCCGGAACGTTGCCGTTGTGCTTGTCCAGGAGGATTTGCGAAAGGCCGCGGATAGCTTTTGCCTTTTTCGGCGCCAGCCCGCATGGGCGGATGATCTCTTCAATCTCTTCTACCGGAACAACTGCCATTTGTTGCGGAGTGTCTGCGCGATGAAAAAGGATTGGGGTGATCTGATTGACACGTGCATCGGTGCACTGAGCTGAAAGCAAAACAGCAATGAGAAGAGTGTAGGGATCTTGATGCGTCAACGGAATCGGCGGGTTGGGATACAGCTTCTCAAGTGTTTCTTGAATGAATTGCGCTTTTTTCATTTACCAACACAAAATTTTGAAAAAATGGCTGATAGAATATCCTCAGTTACATCCGTACCGATCACTTTTCCTAAGTTTTCCAGACAATCGCGCATATCGAAGGCAACAAATTCCGGAGAAATGTCTGAACGTAAGCCCTCAAGCACTTTTTCACACGCAGCGATCGCATCAGAGAGCGATTCCTTATGCCTGACATTCGTGATCAAGATCTCTTCTTTTGAAGGAGGGCCATGTTCCCAGACAACGCGGTCGATCTGCTCATGCAGCTGCTTTAGCCCCTTTTTCTCTTTAGCGGAAATCGGGACAATATAAGGAATTCCCAGCTGCGGCGCTTCATCATGAGGAAGATCGATTTTGTTCCAAACCGCTATCGTTTTTCCTTTAGGGACGAGGTCGATTAACTGTTCATCTTCTGCAGTGACTCCTCTTTTAGCGTCCAGCACGAGCAAAACAAGATCAGCTTTTTCCAAGGCCTCTTTGGAGCGGCGAATCCCTTCCTGCTCAATCGTTTCGGCACCTTCTCTAATTCCTGCCGTATCGATCAGGCGGAAATTCAACCCATTGATTCTTAATGAATCTTCGACGATATCGCGTGTTGTTCCCGGTGTGTCGGTAACGATCGCCCGCTCTTTATCTAAAAGTGCATTCATGAGCGACGATTTTCCCACGTTAGGGCGGCCGATCAGGCAAAGTGAAATGCCGTCGTGCAGAATTTTACCATCGTGATAAGTGGACTTAAGCTCCTTCATTTCCCCAATCACGGATTCCAGATCGCTGCACACCTCTTCAAAGCTGGCAAACTCCAATCCTTCATCCGGAAAATCCACCCATGCTTCCAAAATCGCTGCAATGCTGTTTAATTGGGACTGGAAAGAGAGGATTTTATCTGAAAGGCGTCCTTGCAATTGCTGTTTACTTGCGTCCAGTGCCCGTTCGTTTTTTGCTCCGATCAGTTCCTGCACAGCTTCTGCTTGAGAGAGATCGAGTTTATTGTGAATGAAAGCACGGAACGTAAATTCCCCTGGAAGCGCTTGCTTGGCTCCCGCTGCAAGCACCGTGTCCAAGACTCTGCGTGTGATCAGGCTTCCGCCGTGGCAGTGGATTTCGACCGTGTCTTCTCCAGTGTATGAGCGGGGAGCACGCATGACAAGCAGGAGGACGTCATCGATATGTTCCCCTTGACAACGGATATGGCCGTACCGCACTGTGTGGCTTTTCATGCTATCGATGCTGCCGGAAAAGATGGCGTTGGCGATTGGAATCGACTCCTTGCCTGAGATGCGGATAACCGCGACTCCTCCTTCGCCGGGAGGAGTGGCGATGGCTGCGATTGTATGGTCCAATGTAAATTTCATATGTGGTAAGTATAAGAAATTTCCCTGAAAAAATCTATTAAAGTTTTGATTGGCAGTTTGTTAGGAAACTTCTTCATTTTCACATAAAAAATTGATAGACTTTGCCTTAATTTAGTATGGAGTGATCAGATGGCGGTAGAGACTTCAGTGCCGAAAGCTTTTTTTTGGCGCAGGATCCACTCGCTCACCGGTATATGGCTGGTGATCTTTTTGCTGGAACATTTATTGACTAACTCGCAAGCGGCGCTGTGGATCGGAGACGACGGCAGCGGTTTTGTGCATATGGTGACTAAAATTCACAACCTTCCCTATCTTCCGGTTATTGAGATCGGTTTGCTAGGTGTTCCGATCCTTATCCACGGTATCTGGGGAATCCAGTATCTTCGTGATGCTTCCATCAACAGTTTTAAGACCGACGGCTCCCGCCCCTCGCTGCACATGTACAAGAGAAATAAAGCGTATACGTGGCAGAGAATCACCTCTTTTGTACTTTTGTTTGGCATCATTGCCCATGTTGTGCAGATGCGTTTCGTGAATCAGCCTATTTCTGCAACGGTCGACGGCCAGCATCATTACATGGTGAGAGTGGGATTTGACGAAGGGTTGTACACATTGTCCAAACGTCTAGATTTTAAAGTCTATAACGAGCAGGCGGTCGAAGTAGAAAGAAAAATGGCTCCCGATGTCAAAGAATTTCTGGGAGACAACTGGTTGTCGTTTTTCGATTTCAGAAAGATTCCGGAAGGGTATGAGCTATTGGAAAGGCAGAAGGTATTGGAAAAAGATGAATTTGTGAGAGCACTGACGGCAAGGCCGCTTGAGAATGGGGAGGTGATTGTCGCAGCTCACGATTTTGCCACGGCGATGCTGCTGGTTGTCAGAGAAACGTTTAAGTGGCCATTGATGATGGTGCTCTACACGATTTTTGTTTTATCCGCTTGTTTCCACGCTTTCAACGGGCTCTGGACTTTTCTGATTACTTGGGGCGTTTCCTTGACGGAGCGTTCGCAAAAATTGATGAGCGGAATAGCAAATACATTGATGATCGTCGTTGCTTTTTTAGGGCTGGCTGCGATCTGGGGAACCTATTGGGTGAATTTGAGATTTTAAAATGACAGAAGATCACGAACCGAAACAAGTCATCGTCGTTGGGGGCGGATTAGCCGGCCTGGCGGCTGCTATGAAGCTGGCAGAAGATGGATGCCACGTAAAAATCGTTTCCGTCACCAAATGTAAGAGATCCCATTCCGTTTGCGCGCAAGGAGGGATTAACGCGGCGATGAACGAAAAAGGGGAGGATGACTCTCCTATCATTCATGCTTATGATACGATTAAGGGAGGGGATTTTCTCGCGAACCAGCCTCCGATTCTCGAAATGTGCATGGCAGCTCCCAAGATCATTCATTTTCTTGATCGGGCTGGCTGCACCTTCAACAGGACTCCGGAGGGCAACCTCGATTTTCGTCGTTTCGGGGGAACTCTCTATAATCGCACAGCCTTTTGCGGCGCTTCTACCGGGCAGCAGCTGCTCTACTGTTTAGATGAACAAGTGCGGCGGCACGAGGCGAAAGGGCGCGTGGAAAAATTTGAGAATCATGAGTTTATGCGTCTTGTGCTTGATGAAAACGGGGTTGCCCGCGGCATTGTCTACATGGATCTGTTCAACCTCAAGCTTGATGTTTTGAAAGCAGATGCTGTCGTGATTGCCACCGGAGGGCCGGGGCTGATCTTTAAATTATCGACCAATTCCACTTTTTGCACAGGGGCTGCTAATGGCCGTTTATGGCGGCAGGGGATGAGATATGCCAATGGCGAGTTTATTCAGATCCACCCTTCTGCCATTCCGGGCGAGGACAAGCTGCGCTTGATGTCGGAGTCGATCAGAGGTGAAGGAGGACGAGTTTGGGTTTACGGCGATTCCTCTAAGAAAATCGAAGGGCCTGATGGCAGGATGATCCCGTGCGGAGAAACCGGAAAGCCGTGGTATTTCCTGGAAGAGATGTATCCTGCTTTCGGCAACCTCGTTCCTAGGGATATTGGCGCGCGCGAAGTGCTCAGAATTTGTGAGATGGGACTGGGAATTGATGGCCAGGATCAAGTTTATCTTGACATTACCGAACTCAGCGCTAAGAAGCAGCACAACCTTGAGGCTGTGCTTGAAATTTACAAAAAATTTACCGGAGACGATCCGCGTAAAGTTCCGATGAAAATTTTTCCGGCTGTCCACTATTCCATGGGCGGCGCCTGGGTTGACTGGCCGGCGGCAGACGATCCGGATCGTGCTGAACGGTTTCGGCAAATGACGAATATCCCCGGCTGTTTTAATGTCGGAGAGTCGGATTATCAATATCATGGGGCTAATCGCTTAGGGGCCAACTCTCTTCTTTCTTGTATTTTTGGAGGATTGGTTGCCGGAGTTGAAGTGCCGAATTATTTGAAGTCTCTAAGCAAGCCTGGAAGCGAGGTTTCTTCTAAATATTTTGAACGGGAGCTCAAGGCAGAAGAGGAATTTAAGGAAGACTTGATGTCTCGCGACGGAGTTGAGAATGTGCACAAACTTCATGATGAGCTTGCACAAGTGATGGTAAAAAATGTCACTGTTAAGCGGAATAATGCAGAGTTGGATAAAACGCTTGCAAAAATCCAAGAGCTTAAAAGACGTTATCGCAACATTTCTTTGGATGACCGTTCCCGCTTTGCAAATAAGACCTACATTTTTGCGAACCAGTTTCGTGCGATGCTTGACCTTGCTGCGATCATTGCCAAAGGCGCGCGCGAACGGGACGAGATGCGAGGGGCGCATTTTAAGCCGGAATTCCCGATGAGAGATGATGAAAATTGGTTGAAAACAACCATTGCAGTTTATGACCCGAAACAAGATGAGCCGATGCTTTCTTATGAAAAAGTTGACACGCGTCATCTTGATCCAAAGGGAATTCAGCGGGATTATACCAAAGCGAAAAAGGTGAAGCCGACGTTGCAAAACGTGCCGGAGAACATCAAGTTACCCATATAGGGAATTGAATGGAAAAAACATACATCTTAAAAATTTATCGAGGCACTCCTGGAAAACAGTACTGGGAAGAGTTTGAACTAGGCTTGCGGCCGATGTCCAATATCATTTCCGGGCTCATGGAGATTGAGAAAAATCCGATCAACCGCAAAGGGAAAAAGGTTGAGCCGGTTGTTTGGGAGTCTGGTTGTTTGGAGGAGGTGTGCGGCTCCTGTTCGATGCTTGTCAACGGCTATCCCAGGCAATCCTGCACAGCGGTGATCAACAAGATCATCAAGGAAACAGGAAGCCGTGTCATCACAGTGGCGCCATTTACAAAATTTCCGTTGATTCGAGATCTGATGGTTGATCGCACCTCGATGTTTGACAACTTGAAGAAAGTGCATGCCTGGATCGATGTAGACGGAATTTATGACAAGGGGCCAGGGCCGAAGATCAGCCCTGAGAAACAAGAGATCATGTATACGCTATCCACCTGCATGACTTGCGGCTGCTGTGTCGAAGGGTGTCCTCAGGCAAGCCTTAAAAACGATTTTGTCGGGCCGCAGATTTTTGGACAGGTGCGTCTGTTTAATGCGCACCCAACCGGAAAAATGCAAAAAGGCAAGCGGCTGCGTCCCATGATGGAGAAAGGGGGGATCAGTGACTGCGGGAATGCACAAAATTGTGTGAGAGTGTGCCCGAAAAAGATCCCTTTGACAGATGCAATTGCAGCAATTGGGCGCGATGTGACCCTGCAAGCGTTAAGCGATCTTTTTAGTTTTCCTGATAGGGAATAATCGATATATCCTATGAGAAGGCTCTGTTTATTTCTTGGAGTTAAAGCGCTGTTTGCTCTTTTTTTCATCCATTCTGGACTGCTTGGTTTGGGTCCGGATGAGGCGCAGTACTGGACGTGGAGCAAAGCGCTCGATTGGGGATATTACAGCAAGCCTCCTGGAATCGCTTGGCAAATCTGGATGGGGACGCAGATTTTCGGAGATACCGAACTTGGTGTGCGGTTTATGGCCGTTGTGCTCAATTTCCTCATTCCTATTGCCATTTATTTCCTTGCTAAGAGCTGTCGCTTGAGCGAGTCTGCCGCCTTTTGGGCAGCGATTGCTTTTGCTTTTTCTCCTCTTGGGATTTTAGGAAGTTTACTAGCAACCACAGATGGCGGCCTGGTTTTATTCTGGACTCTAGGCTGTCTTATGATTGTTCAGGGGAGGGTATTGTTATTAGGATTTGTGATCGCTTGTGGAGCTTTGTTCAAGTGGCCCATCTATCTTTTGTGGGTATTTGTTCCCTTTTTTCGTAAAATGCGTTCATTAAAATTGCTATGGGGAGTAGCCATCTCTTTGCTTGGCTTGCTGCCAAGTGTTATTTGGAATTGGCAGCACGATTGGGCAACGTTTCAGCATGTGTTTAATACTATGAAAGGCGGGCATGCCCATACCGCTTCTAGTGGAAATTTCTGGGATTTTGTCGGAGCACAAGCAGCGCTTATTTCTCCTATCCTGTTTATTTTGCTGATACTCGCTGTCATTTCACTGTTTCGCCGCCTGGATGAAATGAGGCCTTCATTGCTTTTCTGCGGAGCAGTGACCGCTATTCTTCTCCTCATTTATTCGTTAATGGCCATTAAACAAAAGATGCAGGGGAATTGGGTGGTTTTTGCCTATCCGACCGGATTTGTTCTCTTATCCTGGTATGCTTTGGAGCGTGCGAAGAAATGGCTGATTGGAGGTGTGGTTCTTTCCGTGATCTTAACGGTTGTGGCTCTTTGGCTCCCTTTTTCTGGTTGGCTGCCATATAAGATGAACCCTTTCAAGCATAATCTAGCTTGGGAACGTATGGAAGAGGCATTGCTTGAAGCTGGCTACAACCCTAAAAACGATTTTCTTTTCTCAGATAAGTATCAGATGAGCAGTTTGCTGAGTTTTTACTCTCCGGAGAAGAAACGCGCCTATTTTTTAAACCTTCAGGGAGTTCGGAAAAATCAATTTTCCTACTGGCCTTCGATGGCAGATGAGCAGCTAAATCAAAATGGGTATTACGTTGCAGCAGAAAATTTCCCTCATTTGGAGCAGCTTGATCCAAAGCAGCATGTTGAGAGATTGTCCCCTTATTTTTCCACAATCGACCTTGCCCGCATCGTGCCGCTCATTAAACAGGATGGCAAGGTTGTCAAGGCTTTGTTAATTGTTAGATGTCGGGGATATCGTGGGCAGGAGCCTAAGGATCTTGCGTTGTACTAAATATCTCTCGGCATGGTATAATAAAAGTAGCCGTGGCATGGGTGTAGGCGGAAAGACGGATGCTGATCAACCTATTTTAACTGCTTAAGGGATCTTGACTCCGGGCTGAGAGATTCAGAGGAAATCCTTACGAACTCGACCCTCGGGAATTGAACCCACTTATACAAGCCTGTTGATAGCAGATCTTTTCATACCCTGCGCACGGCTTTTTGCTTCTCGCCACAAATTTCTGATTTGAATTTATTCATGAAAAAAATATTTCTTTTTTTTACCCTTGTAAGCTTCTTATTAAAAGTGGAAGCTACCGTTAATGTTTCGGAAAGATTGCAGAATATATCTGCTGAAGATCAAAAAAAAATTTGTTATTTTTTTGAAAAACTCATCAAGCAATATGGATTTGGTTATACGTTGTTTGGTGAAAAACCAGTTTCGATGCTTTATTGGCTGGCAATACCTGAGTACGATAGAAAACGGCCTTACTTCAGTGTGGATGAAGATTTTGTTGAAGCATATAAAACATGGAAAAAACATCAAGGGAAGTTTTCAAGTGAAAAATATTTTTTTGAAGAACGTTCTCTTGTGGTAGGAAAGGAGTATGTTGATTTAATTCTGATTAATAAATCGGAATTTTACAAAAAAATTTTCCTTCATTCAGATCTCTTTCCAGATCACTATGACGAAAAAGCATTTATAAATAATGAAAAGGTGGAGCTCTTTTCAAAAGAAGATGTTGGGGGCTATCACCTCAGAATGGGGGTTCTTTTGGGATATGGGGAAGGTAATGCTTCCGAGTTTGCAAAACGAACAATTAATGACCCTAAAGAAAGTCCTGATTGGGTCGTTTTTAAAGATCTGATAAGGACAAAGAAGAATAAAAACACCCCTAATCCTCCAGTATTTCGAGCTAACCCCCATACGCAGGAAACTCAAAAATTAATTGAAAATTATTCACAAACACAAGAAAAGCTTGAGGATATCCTAAATAATGAGAATTTCCTTCAGATAGTTTTAGAAGAGTATTGTTCAGCGGCTGCTGATTGAATAGCCGCGGCATGAGTAGAAAATCTTCTCATGACACACGGCTTTTAAATAAATTCTATCACTTCAGAGTCGGTTTTCCGACGGGATTTATATCCCAACTAATGCTTCCGGCATAAAAGTTCCATATTGCCATGTCCGATACCATTTTTGAATCGGGAGGATCGATGACAAAACAAGTGATAATCAGATCGCCTTCCTTGTAATTTCTGAACGTTCCATCTACGGAAGATTTATAGCGGGAGCCATTGTTAAGGGTCACTTCTGAAGAGTGACGATTAATTTCTAGAATATATTGCGATTGAAGAGAACTTGCTCTTGGAAAAGCCTCCAGGCTTCCCCAGACAACACTGTCTTTAGTCAGATTATGAAACTTCATATAGTTGGGAAAACAAGTGGAGCAATGATAGCTAAGCACAATGTCATCGGATTCCTCCCAATTGCTCAAACGAGAGCGCCAAAACCACCCAATTGACCAGGTGGAATCGTCTTCCAAAATAATTTCGTAACCGTTTTCCTTCATTTGTACGACGTGATGAATCCAGAAAGGGTCTACGCTCTTCTTTGAAAGGAAGCGGGTTTTTTTCTCTTCTGCCAATAAGAATTCCACTTCTTGCATTTCTTCTAGAACAGGATTGGGAGCAGGTATCATAAAGGGTGTGTGTGGCTGTTCAATAGCCTGTCCTTTAACAGAAAAATTAAATAGAAAAAGAAAAAATATGTATTTTATTGATTTCATAAAAATCTCTCAAAAATGATTAAGATAAAGAGTGATTGTATCATTTTTATTTATTTTTTTAAATCAAAAAAACATTTTTGGTAATGTGACAATAGAACTGCAGTTGCCTGGGAAACGTTTAGAGAGTCGATCTTTCCAGACATCGGAATATAGACTTGCTCGTCAGCAAGCTTGCTGATCAGTGGTTGAATTCCTTTCCCTTCCGATCCCATAATCAACAGGGTTTTTTCGGGAAATTGAAATGCATTGAGGGGGCTTGCCCTATCTGAAATTTCTGCTGTAACGGCAAAGTAGCCTGATTTTTGAAATTTTTTTACCGTTTCGGCAAGGTTGGATACCACAATTGTTGGAACAAGTTCAGAAGCTCCAACACCGGCTTTAGCTGCGGAGGGGGTTAATGAACAACCGCGGTTTTTCGACCAGATGACAGCGTCCACGCCGAAGCACTCAGCAGCTCTCAAGATCGCTCCCAAATTTTGTGGATCGTTGATATTGTCCAGCATCAAAACCAATCGGTGATTTTCACGAAGGAATTGTTTAAGATCTGGCGAGTCGACAGCCTTGACTAGAGCCACGTAGGACTGGTGTGAATCGGAATTTACAAGATCAAAGAGCTTCTGTTTGCTGGCTAATTTGATCTTAATCCCTTTTGATCGGACTTTTTCAAGAAGCGGGTCAGAATCTTTTTTTGCGGTAAAAAATTCGATAATTCTTTCAGGAGAGTGATCCAAAATTGTTTCAATGCAGTTTTTTCCCATAATCCAGTATTTTTTTTGCATGAACCTATCCGTCTATTAGTTGTTCCGTTGCTTTTCTATGAGGTGCGGCAAGAGCTGCTTCCGCTTCATTCAAAGAAACTCGATCAATATGGAATTTTGAGGATAAAGAACTTTCCAGCTGTTCCCAGAAAGTCTCTTTGGAAGAAAATCTCGGTTTCAATGTGCAGAGAAATTCTTTATGGGAACGATTTGAACGGTAATCAGGCCTTTTAGAAGGCAGATTAAGATGTTCCATTTTATCGGGGCAAAAATCCCATAGAAGGCTGCTGTGGTGCAGCCATCTATTTTTAACGATGTATTGCGCGTTGCCGCCAAATTTATGTTCCCCAATCACATAGTCGTTTTCCCGCACGCAAAACGTAGGATCGCCGATCAATGGTTGATACAGTTCTTTGGTCCAACAGAGGATCTGTTGTGGAAAAGGTTGGGCTGGTGAGCTTGTATGATTAAGGATCAAGGTAACGAAAAAGGTATCGCGATCGACATAGACGCATCCACCTCCGCTGAATCGTCGAATCACAGGGACAGGATGCTTTTCAAACCGCTTTTGATTGATGAACTCTTCCGGTTTCCCTGAAATGCCCATGACAATGGCGTCAGGAGTTCCCTCATTGATGATGCACCAATTGCGTTTATCCACTCTTAGAAGAGCTTCTTCAAGTTGCAGTTGTTTGAAAATGGGGCAGTGATTGAGTCGAAGGAAGTGGATAGCGGGTTTCATGCGATCGTTTGCCGTTCTCTTTTTGTCAGCTCGACAATGAGAACCGAAATGTCGGCAGGAGAAACGCCTGAAATGCGCGAAGCTTGCCCTAGAGTTAAGGGATTGTGCCGGCACAATTTTTGTTTCGCTTCATTGCGTAAGCCTGAAACCTGATTAAAATCGAAGTGTTCAGGGACGCGCAAATTTTCTACTTGCGAGATTCTTTCGATTTCCGTGTTCTGCCGACTGATATATCCTGAGTATTTCAGATTAAGCTCGATTTGAAAATTGATCTCTTCACCGTGGTCCACGACAGCTTCAGGATAGGTTTCAAGCAAAGATTCGTACGTCATTTCCGGGCGTCTAAGCAACTGAGCCAGAGAAAATCCCTTGCCGTTTACCTGTTTAAACGTTTTTTCAAAACGGGTCATTTCCCACTCGATTGTCTCAGCCTTAAGGCAAAGCGTTTCCCAACGCTTTTGGTCAATTAACCCGTAAGCATAGCCGTATTTGCGCAGACGCAGATCAGCGTTGTCTTGTCTAAGAAGTAATCGATGCTCCGCGCGGCTTGTGAACATCCTGTAGGGTTCATCCAGCCCTTTAGTGATTAAATCGTCAATCATCACGCCAATGTAAGATTCCGAACGTTTGAGGATGAGGGGCTCTCGACCGGCGACTTTGCTTGCCGCATTAATGCCTGCGAGAAGGCCTTGAGCTGCAGCCTCTTCGTAGCCGGTTGTGCCGTTGATTTGGCCTGCTAAAAACAGCCCTTCCACTTTTTTGCTCTCAAGGCTGGGTTTGATCTGCCCGCTTGTGACATAGTCGTATTCGATAGCATAGGCAGGACGAGTGATCTCTGCATTCCTAAGAGCGGGAATGCTCTTGATAAAAGCGTACTGCACATCAAGAGGCAAAGAAGAAGAAATGCCATTGACATAGATCTCTTCAGTTTGAAGCCCTTCAGGCTCCAAGAAGAGTTGATGGCGCTCCTTGTCTGAAAACCGTACAACTTTATCTTCAATTGAGGGGCAATACCTAGGACCTACTCCCTGAATTTTTCCGGAATAAAGGGGAGAGCGGTGGATATTGTCAAGGATGATCTGTTTAGTTTCCTGCGTTGTATAAGTGATGTAGCAGGAGACTTGCGGCAGCTTCCTTTTCCCTTCGTCATCAAAGGAGAAGCGGATACCTTCTTCTCCCGGCTGCTCTTCTGTCAAACTGAGATTGATTGAACGTTTGTTGATTCTTGGCGGAGTTCCCGTTTTGAGCCGATCCAAATGGAATCCAAGTTTTTTAAGGCAGCCGGATAGACCAACAGAGGGCTGGTCGCCAGCACGGCCTCCGGAGAAATTTCTCTCCCCAATGTGGAGAAGTCCTCTCATAAAAGTTCCGGAGGAGATCACGACAGTAGGGGCGGTAAAATAGATCCCCTCTTTAGTTGCGACACCTTGCACCGTGTCGTTTTCAACAAAGATCTCTTCGACGGTTCCCTGATGAATTTCAAGGTTTTCCTGCTTTTCCAATCTGTGTTTGATTTCGAATTGATAGGCAGCCTTGTCTGCTTGGGCGCGCGGAGCCCAAACGGCAGGCCCTTTGGTGGCATTAAGCATACGGTATTGGATGCCTGTGCAGTCGATCACTTTGCCCATTTCGCCGCCGAGAGCATCAATTTCACGCACCATGTGCCCTTTACCGATTCCTCCGACAGCCGGATTGCAACTCATCTTTCCAATAGTGTCTAGATTCATCGTCAGGAGAAGAGTTTTTGCTCCCATGCGAGCAGAAGCCAACGCAGCTTCGCATCCTGCGTGACCTCCTCCCATTACGATGACATCATAAACAGCGGGATATTTCCACATAGCAATTCAAGATCTTATAACAACGTTCTTTTGGACATGAAAGATCATGTCCAAAAGTCGCTTATTTGTTTTTATGCCGATCGCGTCTGCTGCGCTTTTTGCGCTTATGCTTAGCGATTTTTTTTCTACGCTTCTTTTTAACAGAAGACATGTTCGCTCCAGTTGAGTTCAAATAATATTTTTGTCATCATGCAAATGCATGCACGAGAGAAATTCTATCTAAGAGGGGAGATAAAGTAAAGATATTCTAAAAAGTTGCGTAATTGCTGCTTCCCTCATATGGATGTTTGCCTCCTTGAGGCTCATGATCCATTCCAATGGGTGTGTAGTTGGCAAATTGGGCGATCTCTTTGCGGAAGGTGAGGTTGACTGTGCCGATGGAGCCGTGCCGATTTTTGGCCACGATCAGTTCTGCCATTCCCGGTTTGTCCATAGGATCGTAGTATTCGCGGCGCAGAAGAAAGAAAATCAGGTCGCTGTCTTGCTCGATCGATCCTGATTCCCTCAGGTCGCTCATCATGGGGCGGTGTCCTGGACGTTCCTCTACTTTTCGGGAAAGCTGGGAGAGGCAAAGGATGGGAAGATTGAGCTCCCTGGCAAGATTTTTCAGGTTTCGCGAAATTTCAGAGATTTCAAGCTGTCGATTGTCTCCGTTCTTATTATTGCCTGATCCACTGAGCAGCTGCAAGTAGTCGATGACGAGGAAGCCAATGTTGTGGGTCTCTTTCATTCGACGGGCGCGGGCGCGCAAGTCGTTAATAGAGAGTCCGGGCTGGTCGTCAATCAGCAAGGGGTGATCCTGGATATGGTTAATGGTTTCAACGATCCTTTGGTAATCGTGGCCGTCAAGGGAACCGGTTTTGATTTTGTCCGATTCTACCTCTGCTTGAGAGCAGATGAGGCGGTGGACGAGCTGTTCCGCGCTCATTTCCAGTGAGAAGATGCCGACAGGTATCTTGTTTTTAAAACAGATATTTTCGGCAATGTTGATGGCAAGGGCGGTTTTTCCCATTGCCGGCCGTGCTGCTAAGATCATCAAGTTTGAGTTGTTGAAGCCATTGATCATTTTGTCCAGATCGGCTAGATGGGTTGGAATTCCAGTAATGCCAGGGTCTTCATCGCCCCTTTCTTGATATTTTTCTTGCCTTTCCTGCAGTTCTTTCAGGTAGTGGACGCCAGACTCCGATTTTGTTCCTGTGATGATTTCGCTTAGGAGGACTGCATCGCCTGAATTGGCCGATTTACCGATTTCAAACAGCAGTTTTTGGGCTTCGTCGAGGACGTTTTCAACATCATCGGGTTCTTCGAGGGCATTTTTCTCGATGATGTGAGAGGTGTTGATGATTCTTCTCAGGACTGATTTGGAGTGTACAATCCGGCAATATTCTTCGATATAGGCTGAAGTGCCTGCGAACTGTGCAAGGGTGGTAAGGTAGGCAGCGCCGCCAGCCGCTTCTAACTGTCCTTGTCGTTTCAGATCTTCGCAGATGATGTGGATATCGGCAGGTTTGTCGCTTTTGTAAGCGGATTTTAGAGAGTTAAAGATCAGTTTATGTTCGGTGAAGTAGAAGTCGAAGTCGTGGAGTTTATCGGCTGCGATATTGAGGGCGTTGATGCTTGTGAGCATGCATCCAAGCACCATCATTTCAGCTTCTTTGGAGTTAGGAGGGATTTTAACTTTCAAATTTTGTGGGGCCATGGGTGATAGGATAGAAAATTTCGTGAAAACTTGCAAGAAATGCTCTTAAGGGAGTAAAATTGTGCGATCTGGAAAGATGGCTGAGTGGCCGAAAGCACGTCCCTGCTAAGGACGCATACCCGCAAGGGTATCGAGGGTTCGAATCCCTCTCTTTCCGAAAAACGAGCCTCCCAAATGGGAGGCTTTTTTTGTGTCGAAAAGCGCTTTCATTTTGTTAGAAGCGAAAGCTCAGCTAGCCAAGGAATGACTTGCTTGATGAACAGGCCATTCGGTAAAGATGTGTCGCGCAAAAGGTTTTTAACGACTTGAAAATGCATGGCATCGGGGAACAATTTGCTAAAGTGTCGAAATCCATAGGCAGGCTTGTCATCGCCCATTTTAACCTCAATAAGATGTGTGGGAACTCCATCAAGAGTCACAAGAAAATCAAGTTCTTGTCCGTCCTTAGTTCTAAGATAGTGAAGGGCTCCTTTGATACCTTGAGTATCTTCCAGGAAATGCAATTCTTTTTTTAATGCATTCGCTACAATATTTTCTAGACGAGCCCCCTCATCTTCTATAAGCGCATGGTCATAGAAATAGAATTTTGGTTCTTTTTTTAGCGAACGTGCAACGTTTTTGCTGTATGGAGTGACGCGATAGATAATGTAGAGGTTTTCGAGAAGCTGCAGCCAACGTTTAATGGTATTGGGATCGCGATCGAGATCTCTTGCAAGATTCGCATATGAAACAGTTGATCCAGTCCGTTGGCTTAAGAGGAGCACAAGCGTTTGTACTGATTCAATATCACGGACAGATGATAAATCGATTAAATCCTGCCTTAAAATAATGTCGATATGGCTTCGTCGCCAGCGTCTATAATAAGTTCTGCTTCCTTCTAAAAACGGTTCTGGAAACCCGCTGCAATGCCATAAAGTATTGAATCCGTCTTCTATCTTTACATTTAAAAATTGATGGATTTCTTTTAAATCGAGTGGATGCAGGCGGTATTGAAAGTATCTTCCTGCAAGTGAATCGCCCACTCTCTTATGGATATCCAATTTAGCACTTCCAGTCACTAGAATTTGAGGAGGAATGCCTTCGGTATCAAATACTCCTTTTAGCCACCTTTTCCATTGTTTCATTTTGTGGAGTTCATCAAAAATAATAAGCAGCTTTGATCGATCCCAACGTTTTTGTCTAATAGCTAGCCGATCTTCACCCGAATCGTAATTAAAATAGTCAAATTGATCGCATAATTGCTTTGAAATAGTCGTTTTGCCTGTTTGTCTAGGACCACTAATTAAGACAATTTTTTTTGGAAGGTCCTCGAGAATGTGCTTTTGTAGATTTCTCTTCATAGTGTCCATTATGACATCAATTCCGTAACAGTCAAGTCTAAAACGGAATTAGTGTCATAATAGTCGATTTTTATTACAGTGTGCGTGAATAAGAAAACCGTTTTAAAAGCGGTGAAAGCCACATGGCCAACAGGTAGCCGACTCCGGCTAATAGAGCGATTGTCGCTCCTCCAGGCCAGTCGACATGGTAGGCGAAAGCTGTACCGAAAAAAGAGAAGAACGAGCTTAAAATCACTGAGATCACCATCATGCGCGATAATCGGGATGTGAACGTATTGGCGATAGCTGCCGGAATCGTTAACATTGTCATGACCAGGATAATTCCAACGACCTGTATCAAGAGAACGATCGCAACAGCAGTCAAGGCGAGTAATAAAAGGTAGAGGGCGTTCACGTGAAGTCCCTGCAGCCTTGCTTCGTCTTCGTCGAAGCAGATGGCTAAAAAACGTTTGTGCATACAAAACACGATCGCAAGAATGATCACGTCCAGTATCCCAAGAATGATAAGGTCGGTTGTTGAAACCCACAGGATATTTCCGATCAGAAAGTTCGTCAATTCGACATTGAATCCCGGGGTTTGCGAAATGAATAAAATTCCTGCCGCCATGCCTACTGACCATAGCGCCGCGATGACTGAATCTTCTCTTTGCCGCCAGTTGATGTGAATCCATCCGATAATCAGTGCAGAAACGATTGCTGCTGTAAGCGCTCCTAAAAGAGGGGTCGCCCATGAGACTCCCTTTGCCCTTTCAAGCCATAAGCAGAGGCCTATGCCTCCCAAAACAGAGTGGGAAATCCCCCCGCTAATGAAAACAATCCGTTTGACGACCACATAAGATCCGATGATTCCACTGACAATAGATGCCAGTAAACCAGCGATCACCGCTGATAATAGCAGCGGATTGGCATAGAGGGCTTCTAAAAAAGAGATCAAGATATTTTCTCCTCTTTGAAAGGAGGATGGTACAAGCCCATGGCAAAATGGCCGCAGACGTCCTGAGGTCTTAGATCTTCAACAGTTTTGTTGACGCACAACACTCTTTCTACCTGTTTGACAGCTGTTCTGAGGTGATGAGTGATCATGATGATGGTCATCGTCCCTTTTAAGCCATTTAATATTCTGTAAATTTCTGTTTCAGCTTCAGCATCGACACTCGCTGTCGGTTCATCTAGAAGAAGGATTTTTGGGTGAGAGACCAAAGCTCGAGCGATTAAGGTGCGTTGTGCCTGCCCTCCGGATAAGTCGCCAAATGCTTGATGCTTCAAATGGGTCAATTTGAGTTTATCGATCATCTTTAAAGCAGCCTCTTCATCCTCTTGAGTATAACGCCCATACCAGGGAAGGTTGGACAATCTCCCTGAAAGGACAACCTCTTTGACTGTGATGGGAAACTGCCGGTCGAACCGTAAACTTTGCGGAACGTAGGCAAGGAGGGATTGCGCCTCTTTTGGAGGTTTTCCTGTGATTTCAATGATTCCGCAGCAGGGTTTTAGGAATCCCATGATCAGCTTTAAGAGAGTTGTTTTTCCTCCTCCGTTGGGGCCGAAAATGCCCATGAATTCGCCATCCCCTAAAGAAAAGGTGACATTCTCCAAAATTTTTTGATTTTGGTAAGCAAATGAGACATTCTCAAGCCTGACTGTCATCGTTGTTACCTTTGCGGTTTGCCGGAAATGCTGCGGGCGATGAAACGGAGATTTTCAATGTAATTGTCGCTTAGAGGATCCAGTTCCATGACGTCAGCGTTTAGTTCATTGGCGACGAGGCGAGCGCCTTTGCTCAAGTGCTGTTCCTGAATGAAGATGCGATCTGTCTTGAGTTGCCGTCCCATTTCAAGCAGTTTAGTGAGTTGCTGGGGGGAAGGTTCTTTCCCCTCAAATTCGATTGAAAGTTGTTTGAAATTGTAATCTCGTCCCATGTAGCCAAGGGCGGGGTGAGAGACTAGGATTGTTTTTCCTCTAAGGGGAAGAAGGATTTGTTCGAGTTCCAGATCGAGATCGTCGAGCTCTTTTTCAAATTTTTTTAAAGATTGATGATATTGATCTTTGTTTTCCGGATAAAGCTTAACCAGAGTTTTGTAGATCGTTTGCGCCTGTTTTTTCCCTTCCCTTGGCGAAAGCCAGATATGGGGATCGATGCAATCTTCATGATGGCATCCATGTCCGTGCCCTTCGTGGGTATGGATTCCGTTGACCCCTTCACGCAGGTCAACGACGATCATCTGGTTGTTGTGGCTGAGCATCGCTTGCTTGGCGCGTTTTTCAAAGGATTCTCCAATTCTGAACCAGGCATCGGCCTTGCTTGCTTTTAAAATAGAGCGGGAAGAGGGTTCGTAAGAGTGGGGGCTGCTGCCGGTTGGGACCATTTGCTGGACTGTGACAGTGTCGCCGGCAATTCTTTCAACAAAAAATTTGTATGGAGCGATACTGACGAGAATGGTACGCGATGATCCTTCATCTTTTTTTGAGAGCGAGCAGCTGAAGCAGAGGATCAGGATAAAGGGGATCAGGATTTTGGATTTGAAAGTATTCATGATAGGTGGTATTCTATCACATTCAGTTTGAAAAATCAATGCTTGCATATAAGCATTTCTTAGAATAAGCTATTTGTTGTTCTTTCGGAGGAGTGTCCGAGCGGCCGAAGGAGCACGCTTGGAAAGCGTGTGTGCGCTAACCCCGTACCGAGGGTTCGAATCCCTCCTCCTCCGTACTTAACATGATCTGGCACTGCTGTTGGCCTGTTAAATGGCTCAAGCAGTGTTATGATCGTCTTTTTATCCTTCGTCTTCATTATATTTTTCTCTGTTGAAACATTATGAGGTCTTTGTGTTTTTTTTCTTATAATATCGCATCAATTTTTGACGTCATCGTCAGTCTTTGGTTTTGAGTCATTTTTGCATCTATTAACATATTTAGGATGAAATACTTAAGTTTGTTATTCTCCTGATTCAAATTCAAGGCGGTTCTTTGTCAAAACTCCGATTCTTGAAGTTGATTCGGTATAAAATTCCGGTTCTTGATATATTGGCAAATAAAAAAAGATGGGGAGAATTAAGAGCTATGACGATATCAGCAAGAATCAAACAATACCTTGATGAAAACAGCATTGACTACCAGACCGCAGAACACCCTCTCGCCTATACAGCAGCCGAAGTAGCTGAAAGTCAGCATATTCGTGGAAAACAAATGATTAAATCCGTGATTGTCAAATCCGATGAGACGTTTATTATGTGCGTCCTTCCAGCTATACACATGATTGATTTTGAGAAATTGCAAAACGTTCTGGAAAAAGAAAACCTTAGACTTGCCGAAGAAGAGGAGCTGTACAAGTTGTTTCCCGAGTATGAAATTGGCGCAGAACCTCCTTTCGGCCATCTTTACGGACTCAAAGTCTATGCGGATAAAATACTGGAAAATGAAGAGGAAATCGTTTTCAACGCAGGAACGCATAAAGATGTGGTCAAATTGAAATTCAGAGACTACAAACGGCTTTCCGATCCAATCATCGCAGATATAGGAACTCACATATGATTTGCACTGCCAGCGCACATAAGCATCAAGAAATCATTGCATTTCTCAAGTCTCTTCGGGAAGAGATCATCCAGGAATTCGAATCTCTTGAGACGGCAGACCGCTTTAAAAGAACTTTCTGGAATTACGACAAAGGATCAGGTGGCGGCGAAATGTCAGTTCTGCGAGGAGAGGTTTTCGAAAAAGCAGCAGTTAATTGGTCTGGCGTCTCTGGAGAAAACTTCCCCATGGAAGACAGCGCAGGCCCTTTTTTCGCAACAGGTGTGAGTCTAATCACACATATGAGCAATCCTCATGCACCTACTGTGCACATGAACATCCGCTATATTGAAACAGAACAGGGTTCTTGGTTTGGAGGAGGATACGACCTAACTCCTATGGGATTTCCCTATGAAGAAGATACAAGGCATTTCCATTCTGTTGCTCAAAATGCATTAACCCCTTTTGGCAAAGAACTCTATCCTCAATTTATGCAGCAAGCAAAAGAGTACTTCTACATTCCTCATAGGCAAAAAGAGCGAGGTGTAGGAGGAATCTTCTTCGATCACTTTAACTCGGGCGATCCACACAAAGATTTGCAGATGTGGAAAACGATTGGATCTACTTTCATAGACTCTATCATGCCCATCTATCACCGGCGATGTTCGATTCCTTACAGCCAGGAGGAAAAAGAAACGCAGCTTAAACTGCGCGCCCACTACGTTGAATTTAATCTGGTCTACGACAGAGGAACCAAGTTCGGATTTCATTCTGGCGGCAACCCTGAGGCGATTTTGTGCTCAATGCCTCCCGTTGCTAAATGGTAGAGACGCTTGGAAAATTCCAGTAGCGTCTCGTTAGTCCTCATTAAATTGGAGGTTATCAATGTCCCTTGAAACGAAAAATGGATTTGTAGATTCCATTGGCTTCTTTTGGCGTTATTCTGTCCTGGGACAGGTAGATGGCATCAAAAGCAAACTCGATCCTATTTCTGTATTGGCAGTTTTGGCTCTTCTAAATTACAAGAAAATCGGAACTCTTATTGGTTTTAAAGGCTATCTAATGACAACTGAAGCTCCTTCCAGCGTCCAAGGAGTCGTGCGATGCATTTTCGGAGAAAGCCGAGAAGATTTAGCAGTCATTCCCACTGCTATTGAAAAAGCCGCAACTTGGTTCCATCCGGAAATAGGAGAGGACAACGACTACAGGGAACTGTTTATGGCCGCACACAAAGGTTTGGGAAAACTGCAGCAAACCTACCGTGAGAAGCAATCCAATGTCACGCCTGCGGCGATTTCAGACTGGATGAAATCGATCCTCCTTTATGCCCAGCAAAAAGAACAGGCTCCAGATGAACCAGAGCTGAATCAAACAGCGCAAAAGGTGCACGATCTTTGGACGCTCACTGAAATCCGTCAAGTCAACTCCTTAATTGCTCAGATGGATGAAAGACAGGGGGATGTTTCTCCAGATATCGAAGTTAAATGCGCTGATAAAATCGAAATATTAGAACTCTATCTGAAACAAAAAGCTGTCGAATTGGGATCCATTTATGAAGGATGAATGCAAGGAGCCTCAAGCTCCTTCCAGTCCTAATGATGCCCAGCTACAAAAGCTCATGAATCGGCTGGAGCTCCAAATCGCTATGAAAGCCGGAGTTGCCGCATCCATTAGCCTCTACTTGGGCGTTGCCTTTGCTAAATGGCTCGGTCGACCCGACACGCTAATCAGCGGAACTTGGTGCGTTCTATCCACTTTTGTTGTGATGCAAGCACACTTAGGAGGAACTTACCGCGCGGCTTGGATCCGTTTTCTGGGAGTGCTGATCGGCTCCTTCACGGGAGGGCTGTTCACTAGCTTGTTTGGTTCTAATGCGATCACTTTAGGGATTAGTGTTGTCCTGACCGTTTTATCCTGCTCTTTGCTTCAAATTAAAGACAGTATTCGCATTGCCTGCATGTCTGTTTCGATTGTGATGATCCTCTGGGGAATGCAGCCTTCGATCAGTCCCTGGCAGTTCGGATGGTACCGCTTTCTCGACTCAACTCTTGGCATTCTCATTGCCGTCATCATCTCCCATACCCTTTGGCCGACTAAGGCCACGCAAAAACTGCGGCTGTCCGTGGCAAAAACGGTGCAAATGATCAATCGTCTTTTCCAAATGGAACTCTCATTGAAGCCTCCCTCTGGAAATTTTCAGACCATCCACAAACGGTTGACAAGAGAGATCGAACAATCCATTGCACAAGCGCAAGATTTTCTCGTCGATTCTGAACTTGAGGTCTTATCGCGTACGCGAAGAATCGAGGAGTGGTCCAGTCTTCTCGACCGTTTAAGCATCATCTTCGATGCAACAAAAGAGCTGAACACCTTCCACACTTGCAGTTTGGAGCGGATCCTCGATGAACACTTGCGATCAAAGCTTGAGGAAACAATGAATAAGGCTGTTAAAAGCATGAATCTGCTCATCCAACGGCTAAAAAGAGAATATGCAGAAGAACCTTCTCAAGAACTCAGAGAAGCTGTGGAGGAACTAAACAAAGAACTCGCCCGGTTCCGTACAACAAAGGCCACAAGGAAATTCGAACGAAATGAAGTAGAAAAATTTTTTGTTTTTTTCTACAACTTGCGCCTTGTTATTGAAGAGTTGATCAAAATGGAAGAAAAAGTCTACAGCTTACTGGCCTGATACAGGGTAACCTTCTTGAATCCACGCCTGCATTCCTCCAAAAACGTTGGAAATCTTATCGTATCCCGACCTTTTCAAAAGAGACGCAATAATTGATGCGCGAAACCCGCTGCCGCAAATCACTGCAACTTGCCGGTCTTTGGGAATTTCATTTATTCTTTCAGCTATCTGGCCTCCCTCAATGAAATGTGCGCTCTGAATATGTCCGCGATCCCATTCACTTTTTGTACGTATGTCCACAACAAATGTATCGCCCAAATTCTTGATGAGATCTTGAACTGACAAAATATTCAGCTCAGAGAGTTTAGATCCGGATGTTTCCCACTCCCTGATTCCCCCCTTTAAAAATCCGAGAATGCAATCGTAGCCTATTCTCAAAAGTTGTGTGACAGCTGGCTCTAAATGCTCATCTTCTTCTAGGATAAGAACAACCGGAGTCGGATAGGGAAGGACCCATCCTGCCCAAGTACTCACTTGAGGGCTGATCGGAATATTGATAGAGCCAGGAATATGAGCACTTGAAAACGCCTCTTTGGAGCGCAAATCCAAAAACATTGCCCCTTCCGCTGATTTTTCCTTCACTTCTTTAACTGTTAGAGGTTTCAGATCCTTTGTTACCTTTTCCACAAATTCAGCCCCTTTGATATTCACCTTTTTCATTCGGGTAAAATAGTGAGGAGCCAACGGCATCTCATCTAGCAATGCATTGATCCACTCATTTTCCGGTTTTTCCTTAAGATAGAGATTATGGCTCCGCTCAATTCCCATAGAAGAGTAAGGAGCTGAACCGAGTGCTTTCCCGCAAAGCGAACCTGCTCCATGCGCCGGCCTCACTTCGACAAAATCGGAAAATTGGCTCAGTTTCTTGAAAACACTGTCATAAAGTTGGTGGGAAAGTCGATCCATTTCCTCCTTGCCAAGAAGATCCGGCCTGCCAACGGCTCCTACAAAAAGCAAATCTCCCGTGAAAAGCTTGATCTCTTCGCCGTCTTCGGATAAAAGCCAGGAAATATGCTCGGGCGTGTGGCCGGGAGTATGAATGGCCTTAAGGACAAGGTTGCCCATCGCAATTTCATCTCCATCTTTAACTACGCAGTCTGCATAAGAAGGCGTCCACGCTTCTCCTCCCAATCCAGAACAATAAATTTGCGCTTTCCCCTTAGAAGCTTTCTTGAGCTCTTTGGATCCACTCACAAAGTCCGCATGCACATGCGTTTCCAGGATATAGCAAATTTCCAGTCCATTTTCCTTCGTCAATTGAAGATATTCTTCAACATCCCTTACAGGATCGATCACTGCGCATTCTCCTGAAGACTCATTGCCAATAAGATAAGAATGGATAGCAAGTCCTGGTATCGTCCGGCGGTGAAAAAACATCAAAAAAATTCCGTTTTTTTTAGATTTGTTTATATCAGATTTCCCTTTTCATTAGAAGGATGCCGAGCGTGCAGAAAGATCTTGCTGTCAAAACGTTTTGGAATTATGAATGGGAAGAACTACCAGGAGGATACCATGATCCGCGCCGCACTGTTTACAGCATTTTTTTCATCCGCACTTTTTTCTTTGCAGGCAGATGACAACTTCTGCCGCAAATGCCAAGTTTTGCGTGAATATCACGAAAAAAATCCTTCAAAGTACAAATATTACGACGACTACCTCAAAGATCTTGAAGAAAAAGGAGAAGACGCTGTCTCCCCCCGTCTTGAAGAGATGCCTGAGGAAGTGCGAAGGATCGTGGACCCCGACAAAAAATCTGATTGACTCTTGGAAACAGAATTGGGTAAAATTTTGTCTATCCTTCTTAAGACAGGAGTCTAATTATGACAATACAAGCGATTTCCATTAGCTCTCATCAAACAGAGCAGACATCAAGTTTTTCTACGGCTCTGTTTCAAATCCTTGGAGGGTCTTTGTTGATTGCGTTATGCGCGCAAATCAAGATTCCTCTCTTTTTTCCCCTATTCCTCTTAGTTTGCAAACATTGGCGGTGATGCTGGTTGCAGGTTTTCTTGGCCGCCGCAAAGGTTTTTTTGCTGTTGCATCCTATCTTGGCCTGCTTTGCTATGGGCTTCCGGTAGCGGCCGGCGGAGTTTCTGCTCCATTGGCGTTAATCGGAGCCAGCGGAGGATATTTAATCGGATTTGCCGTGCAGGCGTATTTAGTCGGGTTATGTGCAGAAAATAGGAGCCGCATGACCTCTTTGGCTCTGATGGGAGCTCTCGTTTTGATCTCCTTTCTACAACTTGGATTAGGGACTCTTTGGCTAGGAGCTTTCATCGGCATGAACAGTGCCTTTTTAGTTGGCCTGCTGCCGTTCATCCCAGGAGAAATCTTGAAAGCGACCGCAGCAACAATTTTCATTTCCAAACGGCAATCATAAGAGAACTCAATACTGAAGTGAACTCGGAGCCAACGCTAGAGCAGCAATCTAAACAGAAGTTAAAAGCTATCAAGAGCGTCCAAAATCAGTTTTCGAATTCACTTCAGCCCATGGCCATTTTGGTTTACGCAGATGAAGGAGCAGGACCTCGGTCAGTCCGCCTTCTTATTAAGGCCCTAAAATCTCTAAAACTCCACGAAAAATACAAACTTCAAAGAGTCAACCGAAAGGCGCTAGCTGCAAGCGGTTGGGAAAAAGACGCCAGTCTGTTAATCTTCCCTGGAGGCCGCGACACTCCCTACCATCAATCACTTAAAGGGAAACCCAACGAAAATATCCGCCGCTATGTTGAAGAAGGGGGCGCTTATCTTGGGATTTGCGCAGGAGGATACTATGGCAGTGCCGAAGTGGAATTTGAGAAGGGGCACCCGCTTGAGGTGGTTGGAAAAAGAGAGCTGGGTTTTTTCCCCGGCATTGCGCGCGGATCCGCTTTTGGACCGAATCTGTTCAAGTATGAAGATGAAAGCGGAAGTCAAGCTGCGCACATCCATTGGATGGAAAACAGCTTGCTTCCCATCTATTTCAATGGGGGGTGCGCTTTTGTTGATGCCGCCGCCTACACCAATACCCGCGTTTTAGCAACCTACGCGGAACTGCCCGGCAATCCGGCAGCTGTAGTCGAGTGTTCTATAGGCAAAGGAAAGGCGATCCTTTCCGGCGTGCATCCTGAATACGCCTATCCTCACATTGAACACATTCCGACAATTCCTTCCTTGGTTCTCAGCACCCTTAAAAATCATGAACCTCAAAGAGAGCAATTCTTTCGCTCCCTTCTTGAAACCATTTTGGCATCGCGTGACAACTTATCTTAATCAAGCCACACACATTGCACAAGAGGCAGGAGAGATCCTCAGAAAATACTGGGGAAGGCTCGCTCATGTCCAAGAGAAAAAATACAGCTGGGATCTTGTTACAGAAGCTGACAAGGAGTCAGAGGCATTAATACTGGGAAAACTCAAAGAAAACTTTCCTGAGCACTCCATCCTCTCTGAAGAATCTGGCAGCCATATGATTGAGGAAAGCCCCTTTTGCTGGGTAGTCGATCCTCTTGACGGCACAACAAATTACACACATCAATACCCATTTGTCTCAATTTCTATTGCGCTTCTTGCAGCTGGCGAACCCATCGTTGGGGTTGTCTACAATCCCATCATGAATGAACTGTTTCAGGGAGAAAAAGGAAAAGGATCTTGGATCAATGGATCTCCTTTGCGAGTCTCCAGCGTCAATTCGCTTGGAAAAAGCCTGCTTTCTACAGGTTTCGCTTACGATCGCCGCACAAACCCGGATAACAACTATGCCGAATTCTGCCGAATGACCCATATCAGTCAAGGGGTCAGGCGCGGAGGTTCGGCAGCCATAGATTTAGCGTATGTGGCGGCAGGGCGTTTGGACGGCTATTGGGAACGGGGGTTGAATGCCTGGGATATCTCCGCAGGAGTCCTTCTCATCAAGGAAGCTGGAGGGATCGTAACAGCTTATGACGGCGCTCCTGTCGATATCCACTCAGGACGTCTCGTTGCTTCCAACGGTCAAATCCACCAAGCGTTATTAAGCGAACTGCGCTCTTAAGAAGGTGTTGGCCCCCGCAAAGCAGCAGGGGCCCAACAACTTTATTTACCGTATCCATTATTCTCATCATCAGATGACGAGCCAATCGTCGTATCCACAGGCTTCATCGGGTCGACAACTTCGATGATTTCCGATGGAGGCAGCAACGTAAAAGGAGCATACTCCGGAGGGCGAGGGATCGAATTCTTCACTAACGCGTGGTCAAGGATATCATGGATTGTATCAACCATGACAACCTGAAAAGAATCATCGATCAATTCCGGATATTTTTTCTTGATTTTCTCCAAATCTTTCGCATTGTCCCGCGGGCACAAAGCCAGTTTCACTCCTGACCGTTTTGCACCGTGCAATTTTGCAGCTAAGCCTCCGATCTTCGAGATCCTCCCAATCAGGTCGATCTCTCCGGTCATCGCCACATCGTTGCGTATGGGAATTCCGGTCAGAAAAGAGACAATCGCTGTTGTGATCGCACCGCCTGCCGACGGACCATCTTTTGGCGTTGCTCCTTCCGGTGCATGGATGTGCAAGCCTTCGACCGGCCCTTTCATCACGCGTTTACGCACTTCCTCTGGGACTAAATTCCAGGCAACAGAACGGGCAACTGTCATGCTTTCCTTCATGACATCTCCCTGACTTCCTGTTAGGGTAAGTTCCAGACGCTCTCTTGCTAAAGTCTTATAGACCTGAACAATCGTCAAACCGCCAATACCTGCTGTCGTCGCATAAAGGCCGTTGACCATGCCTACCATAGGACCCTTAGCAATTTTCTTAAATTCAATTTTCGGCTCATCGCGGAAGTGAATGATCGTTTCCCGATCAATTTTATACGGGAACTCGACCGACTCCGGTTCGATTAGTCTCTGTTTATTGATCGCACGCACAATCGCAAAAAGGTTTTCCTTGAGTTTGCGAGCTCCTGCCTCAAACGTGTACTGTTCAACAAGGAACTTGATCTCTTCATCATCAATCTCAATTTCCTCTTCCTTAAATCCACATGAGTCGAGAATATTCTTCAAAAGGTGACGTCTGGTAATCACGATTTTATCCTTTAAGGACAAAGGATCTGTTTTGATCACTTTCAGACGGTCCTTAAAAATTGGATCCAGTTTGCTAGGATCATTATAGGAAAAGATAAACAAAGCCCGGGACAAATCAAATTTCACACCGGAAAAATACCTGTCCTGGAATTCTTTATTCTGAGAAAAATCAGTCAAAGCAGTTAACGCTCCGATCAGCTCGCGCCCTTTATCCGTTTGACTAACCTTGTCCACTTCATCGATGTAGATCACCGGATCCATGCATTTTGCTTCCTTTAGGATCTCCACAATGCGGCCGCAATCGGAACCGACGTATGTGAAACCATGTCCTACGAGAAATGAAGAGTCGGTCTGCCCCCCCATTGAGATGAATGCAAACGGTCTACCAAGTGCTTTTGCAATCCCTTCACGGGCAAAAGTTGTCTTTCCGTTTCCGGGAGGACCTTCAAGAGCGATGCATTCCCCTTTAGATTTTCCATTGGAAATACGTTGGGCAATCCACTCTAAGACAGCTTCTTTGGCTTTCTCATGCCCATGAACAGCAATATCCAGATCAGAAGACACTCTATCGAGATAATTTCTAATCTCTGTAGAAGAGGAATCCTTTGTAACAGGCTCGGATGTGTAGACGCCAAAAGGCACCTCTAAAAGCCCATCGAGATATTTTTGCGCTTTATCGGACTCGGAGCTATTCTTTTTAATAGCTGTCAACTTGTCCAATGCTTTGCGCTTTACATCATCGCCCATACTTGAATGAGCAATACGGGTTTCGTATGGCACATCCTCCACTTTCAACTGGCGCAGTTTCTCTCGAGTAGACTCCAACTCTTCAATCGCTAGATCAAGCTTGCGAAGCAATGAAAAATGCAAAGTATTCCTCAATGTTTCTACGTAAAAAGGAACTTCTTTCAACACCATTTCGTATAAAAAAATCGCCATACGAGGCTCTTTCTGCAACAATAGCAGTCCAAACAACTTGATCTGCCGATCAAAGTCCGCTTTGTTGAACTTCTCAAGAAATGAAGGCAGGATTTTCCCTTCCATCCCTTCGATCAGTTGAAAATCTTTTTCCATCTCTTCGACAACTTCGCTTGCAGATTTTAGAACAAGATCACGTACAGAGTACTGTTTGAGATATTCTTCTCTAAATTCTTCGGGTATTGTCTCATTTTCTTCCAACTCTAATTCGATCAAGCGCCGCTTTCTGCCAACAAGCTCGGTTTGTTCAGAAATCTCTACAGGATCGTTATCGAAAAAACCTTTCATCACAATCACTTGACGCGTGCCATCATCGTGAGTAACGGGGATATTGATCTCTCCGCCATGCACATGATCCATTCCCACCTTCGGTTCGAAAAACCGGAAAGAGCGGAAAAAGGGGAGGTTTTTCTTCAGCTGTCGATGGCCTTGAAACACTTCGAGTCCATCATCAGTTGCCAGGAAAACTCCCTTCGAACCATCGTCTTCAGATTTTTTTACTGTTGCAATTTTATAAGCAGTAGGAGTAAAAATTAATTGCATTTCTTCTAAAATTTTTATGGCTTCAGAAGAGAAATGCGTTTTCCAATCATCTCCCATAATCACGGAAAGCCCTTTTTTTAGATTATGGAAACCAACCCTCTCACATACATCATTCAGGCGGGTATGACAGCTCTCCAATCTCCCCCCCAAACTTTCTCTAAATTCCTTCACTGCATCAAAATCTTTAGCGTTCACTTTCTGAGAGGATTCATTCAGATCTTTTGTAAACGCGCTTACTGCATCTCGAATTTTCTGAATTTCATCAAGTTCCTGTATTTGCTCTTTCTGCCCGATTACGTTACGCCTCCAACTTTCTTGAATTCGTTTCGTAACCTGTATAAGATGTTTGACGAGAGTTCCTGATTGCCCTTTGAAATAGCGGACAACATGGTCAAACTGCATCTGTGAATAGGACTGGCGCGTTTGATAGCCTCTGAACGCATTTTGAATGGTTGTTGCCGCAAGCACAACCGGGTCTAATAATTTAATATCGTCAGTTTCTCCAGATCCTCCAAATGAAGGTGTGGATGTACCGCCGTCAGTGATATTGTTTTGTGAGAATGGAAAGCTCATAGCTACCTCCTTCTTGCTTCTCAAGGCAGAAGGGAAAAATTTCCTTTCTGCCTGACATTCGAGAGAAAAATGTGTCTAGCAAGCAACATAAATTGCTTGCCTTTGATCACTTGCTAAGCAACATAAGACTTGTTTTGATAAGCGTGGTTGGTTGATAAGACACATACAGCCCTCAATGCCTATCTCAAACCCACCTGTAATTGTTTTTTTCAATTAAGATCAAGCATCTTTTTTTAAGAAATTATTAAGTTTCGCTATGCCAATACTTTATGTTTTTATATTTGCCTGACCTGTCGGCATCAATTACTGCCAGGTATCGTATACTGAAATGAATTCAAAATTTTGAATTCATTTCAGTATACAGCTGATCGATGAGCTCCAACAAGCTGACATGTGCGCTGCTCGCTTCTCTTTTTCCTGGAGCTCCGATTCTTGAAGTTGATTCGGTATAAATTTAATTATTTTTTTTAATTCATTTTAATTTTTATTTATGTTAACATTATTTTATTTTTCTTTTAAAAAAGATTGTAAAAATGTCTTGTGGCTTAATTAAATATTCTTGTATCAGTTCAATTAATTGTTTTTCGTTTTCCTCCGAAAAGGAATGGATGCCGAAAGTTGTTGATTCTTTGATTGAAGGAATTAGGGAGAGGGCGTTGGGGATGGTTTTTCAGCCAACTTCATCGGGAGTCTCGGGATTTACTTTTATCTGCAGAATTCCTAATAGACAGCTTTCTCTTCATTTAGATTCTAGTGATTCTTTTAGCTTTATTTCTAAGTGGGTGTCGAAAGGCTATGCAAAAAGCGAACAGGTTTTTTCAAAAATTTTTCGCCAATGCAAAGTCTCAGCTCCTGAAATTCGGCTAGATGAAGAATGTCTGGAAGAAAAGGATTTGTTACAGAAATTCCATCGGTTAGCTCAGTCAAAAAAGCCTGCAATGGGCGGAGCCGAGATGTATGATTTAATGTTTATGAATTGTTTTGATGCGATGACATTAGATTCTTTTATTCGAGAAGGACATTTAAAACGTTTGTCAGAAAAAGATCAGGAAACCTTTTTCCAAAAAATAGGCCAAGGAGTCATCCTTGATTTGATGATTGCTAACGATGATCGAATTCTCAGTTATGATTATGAGTCTCAAGATTTTTTAAATACACTTTCTCCTAAATTTAACTTTGGGAATATTATGGTGGAATATCCATTTATGGATAATGAACAGAGTCGGTTTTTGAAAGAAGTTCACTTTATTGATAATAATAGTTCTGTTTACCTTATGGATAAAAAAATTATCGATCATTCCGATATTGTTGAAATAGGCAGCCTTTTTGGCGTGGAGGAAGGCGATAATGGCAGTGGAGCCTTAAGCAGCGGAATAGAAAAAGCAACAGATAGTGAAAAGGATGAATTTTCTCCCGATGATCATTCAGAGAAATTTTCCGAAGCGTTTAAGCATTTAACTGCAAACAGAGAAGTTTTAGCATCCTATGTATGTCAGATATTTTTAAATGAAGAGCAGGAATTGTCCTCAAATAAAGTATTGATAAAATCAGCCTTGTGCCAAGGAATGGAAGAGATCATTCGGATCATCGAAACTCAAGAAATTCCGGATGATGAAGAAACGTCTTCTCCGTATTTAAGCAGATCTATGGAGCTAATTAGAAGGAACATTCAATTTTTGAAGGAGATTCAGTATGTCAATGAACGCTAATGTCGGGTGCATTGCTGGAAGTGGAAGTTGCGTGGTGCCGATTTATGAGGTGAGCAGCGATATCGATGATCAGCAAAAAATGATTTATTCAAGGATTCGAAAGCTTATCTCTAATTCAGGGGAAGATTCCTTGCATGAGCTGGCGGACTTGGTAGAAGCAAATAAGGAGAAAATTTCGAAACCTTATTGCCATTTGATTAATTCAATTATTCTTTTAGGGGAAGTGATTTATAAACAGATTCCTGAAGAATTTAACCAAACTGACTTGCAGACCACTTACTTCACTCTTCAGTATTTGCTTTTGAAGAAATTGCCTGAATAGTTGGAATCTTGAACCTGTCCGTATATTGCTATTTGTGCAGATTTTTTCGATCGCTTTGCAAGAAGCGATCGGAAAACAGAGCCAAAAAGAAGGAAAAGATGTCAAATTTTGAATATACGGATAGGTTCTTGAATCATGTTCGGTATAAGTAGATTTTTGTGCGATAAAGATCGTCCAAAACATACGTTTTCATCGGAATCCATCCAGGGATGGCGAAGGTATTGCTGATGACAGTTGTTCCTGGATGCAGCTCTTTTTGAAACTTGTCCCTTAACTTCTCCATTGCGCCTGGATATAAATAACAGACGATAAGAGAAGCATCCGCTAAGGAGTGGTTGAAAAAATTTTTTCTTAAAAGGATCAAATTAGGTTTTTTTAAAAAAAGAGATAGAATTTTTGAAAATAAATAGGGAATTGGGGAGCTCTCAATTCCAATCACCGGGTTATTGGGATACCTCTCGCACAACGGAAAGAGAAGATGACCCCATCCAGAGCCGAGTTCATAAACTGTGCCTTCAATCTCCGGAAGAAGAAAAACGATAGCATTCGTCGCTTTGGATGAAGAAGGCATGGGTGAAATCCCGTTTTTCATTGTCCAGACGACAACAAGGCTTAAGATAAAGATAAGCAAAAATAAGAAAATCATAGACTATCGGCGTGCATCTCGATATATGAGATATCAGAAATATTTATTTTTGGGGATGCTGAATGGTAAAATCGGAAGCGTACAATGATCAAATCGTTAAAAAAATTGAAGGGATCATTCAAGATTGCGGAGGGAAAGAGGGAACTTTTGAGTCTGAGTTGATCAAGCAGCAAATTCAGACTTCTCTTAGGTTGATTGCTGAAGGACACGACACTGGCCAACTGAAACTTATCACGCGTGCTTTGAAAGAGCTCCGCTACGCCTATCGAATCTTTAATGAATATCCAGGTGCGCGCAGAATCAGCTTTTTTGGATCGGCACGTACCCAAGAAGATCACCCTGATTATCGAACGGCGGAACAATTCAGTATTGAGCTCGCGAAAAACCATTGGATGTGCATTACAGGTGCGGCTAACGGTATCATGAAAGCGGGAATGGCTGGACAGGAGGCTGCAGGTTCGTTCGGTTTATCGATCCGCTTACCTTTTGAAGTCCCCACAAATGCTTTTATTGAAGGGGATCCGAAGCTGATCCATTTCCGTTATTTTTTTACTCGCAAGCTGATGTTTATGAGCCACTCAGATGCCCTTGCAGTTTTTCCTGGGGGATATGGAACATTAGATGAGCTGTTTGAGATGCTGACGTTGATCCAGACGGGGAGAGGCAATATTATCCCGATCGTCTTGATGGAAGGACCTGAAGGAAACTATTGGAAGCATTGGCTGGACTACGTTGAAAAAAATCTTTATGAAGATGGGAAGATTTGTCCAGAAGATATGAGCTTATTTTATCTGGCTCCGACAGTGGAGGAGGGAGTGCAGCATATCACTCATTTTTATAGAGTGTACCACTCAAGCAGATACATTCGAGAGAAATACGTGATGAGAATCAATCAGGAATTAAACGATTCTCAGCTTGAAGAGTTGAACGAAAAATACCAAAGGTTGGTTGCATCTGGGAAAATTGAACAGACAGGCGCTTTTCCCGAGGAGGACGAGTATCTTGACAAACTGCGCATCTCTTTTCATCACACCCGCATGGATTTTGGGCTTCTACGTCAAATGATCGATACGATCAACAGTTTTTAAGCTGCGCTATTTTTGAGCTTTCTTCAAGAGCTGAACCAATTCTCCATAGCCTTCGAAAACAGCAGTTTGGCTGATGAAATAAGAAAGGTGCGCTTTAGGAGAGAGAGTGTCTGGCGCAATGAGGTAGGCGCGAGTTAAGAGCTGGAAATGAAGTTCTGCTCTTTTCTTCTGCTCGGAATCCGTTAATTTTTTTTCATTTGGCAGCTTTTTTAGCAGGAATAGAGTCGATTCTAGAGTGTTGTAGCATGTACATCGTTTTAATTGGAGCAAGAGTTGCTCCAATTTCTCTAAGTACCCTTTAGGTGAATGCAGGTCTATTGAGTGCTCGGCGCTGTGCGCCATCCAGGCAATCATCGCTTTTAGTAATTTGGGAGGATCAGCGGATTCAGCAAGAGCCTTGTAAATGGTTTCATAAAATTCAGATTTTTGCTTTTGACTGACAGAAGAGTGAAAAGAAGATAATAGGCCTTCTTTTTCGATTGCCTCAATAAAGAGAGGTGTAGAATCTGAATTGAACTCCATCTTGCTAATCCAAGAAGCGATCAATTTTCCACATGTTTTCAAATCGTGAGAAGAAAGGTAAGCCATTGAAGATTTCAAAATTTTAGCGGCAAGGATAAAATGATCGATGCCACCCTTTTTATAGAGTATGCGAAGAACTTTTTCAGTCATGCTGGCAAAGTGATCATCAAATAAATTCCACTCAATCGCATACATCAAAAAATTGCAGGCGATCTTGTTCTCACCAATTCCGATGCAGTGTTTGATCATTTCTCTAAGCGGAACAGACAGGGAAGAAGGCGTCTTAACGGCTTCTTTATGTTTTTTCAGAGTGTTTTCCAACTGACGAGCCAGTCGCGTCATGCTATCGTCTTTTTCAGCAGCGCTGGTCACTGCCGGAAGAAGATTAAAAATTTGGATGTAGATCTCAATCACATCGTTTGTCCATTGCGGCGTCTTCTTTGAAAGGATTCCTAGAATCTCAATTGTTTGACGCCATTGACAAGAGCTGAGAAGGGACTGTAAGAGTTTTTTTCCTTCGTCAAACTGGCTATTGCTTAACGTTTCGGCCTCGTAGACCTCTTCTTTCCAAAGATCGTAAGTCAGAAAACCGACAGTTTTATCGTTTAGAAAAGCGGTTTTTACGCAGTTTCTGATGATTTTGATTGAAGGATATTTTGTGCTTTTTAACAAAGGTTCAAGGGTCTTGGTTAGATTGGAAGGCAACGAGATTTGGCTTGAGGAAAGCGCTTCGAGCAATTGCAGGGATGCTTTTCTGTTCATTGGAGAGGAAAAACCGGCAATAAGAATTTTGGCAAGATGATTGCGATTGAATGGCAGCTCTTTTCCTTGAAAGCATGCCCAATGAAGAGCAAGATGGCATAGCAACGGATTTTCTGTCCTTGCTAATGAATCCAATGTTTCTGCAAGTGCGCTGCTGGAGAGAATAAAGTCTGCCTGGAGATCTTTGATGCGAGGCTTGCCTAGGGATTCGGTCAACTCCAGAAAAAGAGTGTAGCAGTTGGAAGAGAGCTGTCTGTCAGTCAGGTTCATGAGAGCGCCTTTGGGATCGAAAGGAAGAAGAATAAAAGCGCCGGTCTTTCCAAAGGATAGACGGAGGTGCAGCTCTTCTCCCGACCACGTTAATGTTGTCCGGTATCTATCTGAGTGCCTGAGTGCCGCTTGAATAGCGGCAATTTCCATGAACGATTGAATGATTGAGAAGGGATTTTTATTTCGGCAGCTTTTCAATAGGCTGACAAGTGTTGGATCAGTAATCGGGGACAATGTTTCCAGGTGGAAGATCAATTTCTTGAGACAGGTGTTTTTTTCCGACTCATTCAGGTCAGTTGAAACAAGCAATTGAAGAGCGATGGTAAAGAATGCATCTCCGTTGCTGATTTGAGAAGCGCGGCAAACCTGTATAAGGTCTTGGGCGCATTGCGCTCCTCGGTTGTCGCAAGGGAGGCGGTTGACGTAGTCTTGCTTGATTGCGTTTATTCCCTGTTGATCAGGTGCTCTCTTGCCATACGAGTATTGCAGAATGCAATCGATCCAGTTTTTAGGTTGCATGCAGCGTGTTAATTCGAGAACCAATCTATCCCAAGGATTGCTGTCTTGCACGAGTAGAGGCATGGAGTCGCTTTGATTCGCAAAATGATCTTGAAGATCCAGGGCAATTGCATTTTGAAGAGGATGTTTTTCAGTCGTTATTTTCAATATGACGCAGGTACCGTCTTCTTTTTTAAATTCTGCTGTTAAGGTATTCTTGGATATAGTGCTTTCGATATGGAATTGAACATTTAGGAAATGAGCCAGTTGGATGAGCTGTGTTGTGTTTTGCACAGTGATGAGGCATTCTGCAAAAAGGAGGGAGAGTTCGGGATCGTCTAAAAGATCTTTCTGCTCTAAAGGCAATGGAAGTCCCTGTCTGTTGAACAGATCGTGCAGATATCCTGCCTGGTTCAAGAGATGCAGGAGAAGAGGGCCTTGAAAAATCATGGATGTTTGTGGCAGTTTAAACTGATTGATCTCCTTGAAAAGCGATCGCAAAACCAGGAGCAATGGTTGATTTTCTTTTTCAACCGAATTGAAGAGGTCGATCACTGCTGATGGTGATGTAAAGGGAGGAAGCGAAGTTGATGGCAGCGGGCGATTTTTGAAGAAATTTAACAGGATATCGGAAGAGCTGAATGAGGGAAGCTGCTGGGAATCATCTTTCTGCAAAGGCTCTTCATAAGAAGAGCAGGAGATACTGCTTATGGATTCGCATATGGAGAAAAATGTAGATGTTAAGTAAGTTTTGTTGAGGTATTGATAAGGGTTCATTATTAAATAAGTTGGGTGTTTTTAGATTTTAGTATTGATTTTTTATCTTATCAAAAAAGTTTTTTTGTGAATATGATTTTTTATCGGAATAAGGAAAATGGCGAATGAAGTGCCCATACTGTGGACAGAAAGAGCTAAAAGTGATCGATTCCCGGGAATCCTTGGATATGAATGCAATTAGAAGGCGTAGAGAGTGCTTAGATTGCTTGCGTCGATTTACGACATTTGAGACAATAGAGCTATCCGTTCAGGTTTTGAAGCGGAATGGCATGTATGAGGATTTTCAGCAGCAGAAGCTGATCAACGGTCTTGATGCCGCTAGCAGGCATACAACCATCAGCCACGATCAGGTGATTGCCCTTGCGTCTCAAGTGACAGAAGAGCTGATGGCCAAGCAAGTACGTGAAGTCAGCACGACGGAACTAGGGGAAATCGTGATGAAAAAGCTGCAAGCTTTAGATCCCATTGCTTATATCCGTTTTGCCTGTGAATATCGGCGATTTAAAGATATTGACGAATTAATTGAAGAGATTCAGTCCATTGAGTTATACCGATCGTGATTTGGAAATTGGGAATTTGACAGGGAAGCGCCCAAAATTCGGTGTAATAAAGATAAATAAGGATCTGTAATGCTTCGCGCAAACAAACATCTCTAAAAGAGTAGGAGGAACATAAGAATGGCGCTCAAGAAAAGTGAAGTTGCCCAATTCAAAAAGACATTGGAAGAGTTGAAAAATCAACTGACTAGGATTTTGCAGGGGTCGACAGCAGAAATTAAGAAACCTGACGAGGCGACTGGGTATTCTCAACACCAGGCGGATCAGGGAACGGATGACTTTGACCGGACCATTAACCTGGAAGTGACCGGGAACGAGTATGAAATCTTGCGTCAGGTTGAGCGGGCATTGGAAAAAATCGAGGACAATACTTACGGCGTCTGCGATATTACCGGAGAGGAGATCCCAAAAGCACGTTTGGAAGCTGTCCCTTATGCAACGATGACTGTCAAGGCTCAGGAGCAGATGGAAAAAGGATTGCTGTAAACCTTCCTTATGAAGAAAAAGACCAAAAGAAAGAAAAAAACTCCGCAGGAAAGAAGCATTTCCCTTCCTTGGATTCCATTGCTGGTCGGGATTGCGATTTTAGCAGCTGACCAGCTAACGAAGTATTTTGTGCATACAGAGATGCCTAGGATGACGCATGAAGCGCAGTGGTATCCCTACAATGGAGTCGGCGTTTTTGAAAATTTTTTAGGCGTTGAATTTTCGATTGTTCATGCGGTTAATTTCGGAGCCGCTTGGGGGATGTTTTCAAATTTTCAGGTTCCATTGCTGATTTTGCGTGTAGTTTTGATCATGGGGCTCTGCCTGTATCTGATTTTATTTAACAAGAACAAGTCTTTGATTTTGCCATTTCTATGCGTCATTGCCGGTGCAGCGGGGAATGTGATCGATTATTTCATTTATGGGCATGTTGTGGATATGTTCCATTTCGTATTATGGGGCTATGACTATCCCGTATTCAATATTGCAGATGCATTTATTTGCATCGGGATGGCCTTTTTAATTCTGATTCCGTGGTGTCAGTCCAAGGGATACACCCTCTGTAAATCTTAGGGAGTTTTCTCAAATGTCAATCCCTCCTCCGCTGCAAGCTTCGAAATGGATATCTGTGCAGGTGATGGTATCGCCAAGTGAGATGCGTTCCTTGTTGGAAGAGTTAGGAGAATTTACAATTCTCATGACAACGCCGGCAAAATCGCCTGAAGTGTCCAAAGAGCGCTTTCTGGAGATCTATGAAAACTATTGCACACAGTTGCAGAAAAAAGAGCTTCCCGACCCCGCTGAGTATCGTGCGTGTTTTTCCACCTTTTGGACGCGAAGCTGCGATGCTTATGTTCAGGTGCCTGTAGGTGAAATGACCTTGTGCCGGGCGGTCAAGCCTGTTGTGCAGTTGCAGTATCATTTGCTGGGATTTTCCCCTTTCGATAAAAAATTCCGTCCCATGGTTTTGGGAAAGGGGAGCATGCCTTGGGGTATTCAGTTCTCCTATCCCACATTATTTCAGGATAGGGAGACTCAACAAGTGCTGAAGGTTGGGACCGAGTTTCCCAATACTTTCCTGTTTCAGGCATTTAGAAAATGGGTGCGTCGATATACCGTTCCGACCCCTTTTGTCGTGGATGGAGAGACAATTAATGCACCTGTGCGGATCGGCCGTGAGGCGAGGCAGTGGATCAATGTCCACCCCCAGTTTTGTGAATATTCGATAGCTGTAAGAGAGGCGGAATGAAAGTGGAGTTGATTGTGATTGGAAGCGAAGTGCTCTCCGGTCATACAGTGAACACAAATTTGTCTTTTATCGGTCAAACACTCGATCGGGCAGGTTATACCCTTTCCAGAGAGACTGTGCTTCCTGATAATCATGAGGATTTAAAATCCGGATTTGCGGAGGCATTGAAGCGAAGCGATCTTGTCGTTGCAGCTGGAGGGCTCGGGCCAACAATTGATGATGTGACGCGGCATGCAGCTGCTGAAGTTTTTGAGTCATCTTTTCATTTTAATGAAACGGTTGCAAAACATTTGCGTGAGAGATTTGGCGAGAAATTTCCTACTGTCGAAGATCAGGCGGCAGTTCCGGAGAAAGCGATCCCTTTGCTCAACAATGTTGGAACTGCTCCCGGATTGATCTTTCAGGAAGGGAAAGGGACGTTGATCCTGATGCCGGGAATTCCCGCCGAGATGTGTCCAATTCTTACCGAGCAGGTGCTTCCTTTTCTCAAAAAAAAATTCCCTCTTAAAGAGCAGATTTATCGACGGTCTCTGCATTTCTTTGAGCTGTCGGAAAATGTGGTGGATGGGGTTCTTCGCACACTCGTTCAAAAATATCCTAAGGTAGATTTTGGCATTTATCCGGGGATGGGAGTTGTCTCTGTGACCCTTGCGGCTAAGGCAAAGAGCGCATCTGATGCAGACTTGCTTTTGCGGAAGCCTTACAGTGCATTGGAAGAGCATTTCGCAACCAACTGTTTTAAGTCCGATAGCGGACAGATTGAAGAGGCGGTGCAAAAGCTTTTCATTGAAAAAGGGTGGACCCTCAGTTGTGCGGAATCTTGCACAGGAGGAGCTGTAGCTGCTCGAATCACACAGCATTCCGGATCGTCCGGTTATTTTCTGGGATCGATCGTTTCTTATGCCAATGAGTTAAAGACCGCTGCATTGAAAGTGCCAGCGGAATTGATTCAAGAGAAGGGCGCTGTGAGCGAGGAGGTGGTCTCCTCCATGGTCAAAGGCGCCCTCGACTTGACCGGCAGCGATTTTGCCCTTGCGGTTTCCGGAATTGCCGGCCCTTTGGGAGGAACTCCGGAAAAACCGGCGGGGCTTGTTTGGTGCGCCGTTCAACACAAAGATGGAGAGCCGCATCTTTGGAAATTAAATCATCATTTGCCGCGCCAACTTGTGATTCTCAGAAGTGTGAATTCTTTGCTCAGCAATCTTATCTTATATAGTAAGCAGTACAATGTGTAATTTCTATCAATTGATCGATAGCGGTCATGAAAAAAAATTGGAGCAATTTGGTCTTTATCGGCTGATTCGGCCTGCAGCAGCGGCGATTTGGCATCCCAAGCTTCCTCAGGAAGAGTGGGATAAGGCGGACGGAGTCTTTTCCCGCGAAGGAAAGTCTCACTGGAAGAGGCCGATCAAAAAGACGTGGAACGTAAAAATCGGTGGAATCGCGTTTAAGTTAGCAGCAACTGATTTCGGCCATATTGGGGTCTTTCCTGAGCACGAGGAGGTTTGGCATTGGTCGGCGGACAGGATTAAACCGGGAGATCACGTTCTCAACCTATTTGCATACTCGGGAGGGGCGACCCTTGCTTGCGTCAAAGCCGGTGCGGAAGTTTGCCATGTTGACGCATCGAAAGGAACTGTTGAATGGGCGCGTGAGAACGCAGCTCTCAATAACCTAGATGCAGCTCCAATCCGTTGGATTGTTGATGACGTCGTGAAATTCCTCAAGCGTGAATTAAAAAGAGGGCGCAGATATGACGGGATCATTCTCGATCCGCCTACATTTGGCAGAGGCAGCCAGGGCCAGGTGTTTAAGATCGAACGCGATCTTCCTGCTCTTTTGGGGATGCTTGCGCAGTTTAAGCCTCGGTTTATCTCTTTGTCATGTCATACCGGCTCATTTACTCCTCTCATTTTGAAACGGCTGCTTCAGGATCCGTTCAATGGAGGGGTATTCGAAGAGGGGGAATTGCAGCTTAAGGGTCCGGGAGCTTATCTGCCTAATGGAACGTATGCGAGGTGGGTTCGTGATTGAGATCTCCAGCTTGCAAAATCAAAAAATCAAAGATGTTGTTCGATTGAGGGACAGGCGGCAGCGCGAAAAGACCGGAAAATTTCTGATTGAAGGGTATCGCGAACTTTTGCGGGCCGTGGATGCCGGGTTTGAGATCGAATCGCTTTTTATCTGCTCAAAGTTGTTTTTAGGAAGTCATGAGACGGCGTTGATCAGTCGTTGCGGAGACCCGGTGTATTCATGCGCAGAGCATGTATTTCGTAAGATTTCTTATCGCGACCGCCCTGATGGATTGCTTGCGGTTGCTCCGCAAAAGCGCCGCGCTCTTAAGCAATTGCCAACTCCTGATGGTTCGCCGTTTTATGTCGTTGCAGAAGCGATAGAGAAGCCGGGAAATTTGGGGACGATTCTGCGCTCATCCGATGCAGCCGGAGTAGATGGTTTGATTGTCTGTGATCGGTGCACAGATATTTACAATCCCAATGTTGTCAGAGCCAGTGTAGGGACTTTATTTACCGTACCTGTTTTAGAAGCGGAAGGGGAAGAGACGCTTAAATGGCTGAAAGAGCGCAGTATTTCCGTGCTGGCTGCGACACCGCATGCCAGAAGCCTCTATACGGAGGTGGAAATGACAGGGCCTCTTGCAATTGTTGTTGGAACCGAACAGCTGGGGTTGAGTGAGCTTTGGATGGAACATGCAGACATTCAAGTTCGAATTCCGATGATGGGAGTAGCGGATTCTCTTAATGTAGCGACAGCGACCACTCTGCTTCTATACGAAGCTATTCGTCAAAGGGCTCTTTTGTGACGCTTAAGATTCTCTATGAAGACAATCATCTGCTTGTGTTGGAAAAGCCTGGAGGGGTATTGACGCAGCCTAGTGGAACCAATCAAATCAGCTTAGAGGAGATGGGCAAACAGTGGATAAAAAAGAGCTATGGAAAGCAGGGAAACGTTTTTCTGGAAGCTGTTCATCGGCTGGATCAAGCTGCCTGTGGGATTGTCGTGTTTGCAAAAACGCGTAAGGCGTTAAGCCGATTGATGCTTGCAATTCGGGAAAAGAGGGTCAAAAAATGGTACCGAACCCAAGTTGAATGCGCACCTCAGCAAAATGAGGGAAGGCTTATCCATTATCTGATGCACAAAAAACATCGGGCCGAAGTTGTTTCCGGTGATGAGCTGGGAGCTAAATATGCATCGTTAACTTACAAAGTTATCAAGCCAGGTAAATACCCAATCTTAGAAATTCAATTGGAAACCGGAAGGTATCATCAGATTCGTTGTCAGCTGTCGGCGATCGGTTGTCCGATTATCGGAGATAAGAAGTATGGAAGCTCGATTCCTTATCATGGGCCTGGAATTGCTTTGTGCCATGTGAGAATGGAAATCCCTCATCCGGTTACTGGGGAAACGCTTTATACCGAATCAACTTCAAAAATCGGTTTTTGAAGTTGATTCGGTATTTATCCACCATCCAGTCTTTAATAAAAATTTATATTTTTTGTTAAGCTCTCATCTTAATTTAAAAAAATAATCAGAGGTATTTTGAAATGGGATCAACTGTTTCAACTTTATTAGATTCCCATCACATTCTTCATCCCAGGGAGGAGAATCATGAAATTGGCGCCCGCAACGAACCGACAATATTTAGACGTATTTTAGGTGTTGTACTGGTTGCACTAAGCATCCCTTTTACATTAGGGATTGCGACAGGACTTTACATTTATTGGGCTCACCGCAAAGTTAAATATATCGAAGAGCGTGACTATTCTGAGTTGCAGGCAAGGACAAATAAAGTTTTTGGTGAAATGATTCAAAGCGAAGCTCCTTCATCAGAGCAGGTGCAGTTTGAAGCGGCATTAAAGGCAATCCAACAGGGAGGCAAAATTCAACAGCTTCCTGAAGAGTATGATAAACGGGCTATAGCATTATTGGATGCTGCTTTGGCGTATGACAATACTTCTGCAGTGACTGCTTTAATGCTTAAATATGAAGATTCAGTTAACGATATCCACCTTGCAAATGTCAAAAGCGTCAAGATGCTTCACGCGATTCTTGAAAGGGTTCCTGAAGGGGAGGAACGGGAAAATTTGCTGAATAAAAAAGACGGTGAAGGAAATACTGCATTGCATTTGCAGAAAAATCTCTCCATTATTGAGGAACTGGTTAAAAAAGGAGCCAAATTTTCTGGAAACAGTTTAGAACTGTCTCCGCTTCACACATGTCAAGATCCTAAAATCGCAAAATATTTTATTGATCGATTTAAAGGAGAAATGGACATTCTTAACTTATCTAATGACGATGTGCCGGCTCCGATTTTTACCGTTCCTCCCGCAGTCGTGAGGGTGTTGATTGAGGAAGGCGCAAATGTGAAAGCGAGGGATCTAAAGGGTAATACTATCCTTTTCAGATTTACTGAAAAACCTTTCAGTAGCGATCCTCAATTGCTGGAATGGATCCTCTCCAAAATTGAAAATGCAGACGAGAAAAAGGATTTTATCTGTTTAGTTTGTCAAGAACATTCCATTTTGAATAAGTTAATCCAAAGTGATCAAGCTAACGTCGATATTGTTAAGGTGTTGCTCAATGCTGGAGCAAGGTACCCTAAACTCCAAAAAGGGGATTCTCCTCTGCAATATGTTAAGGTGCCGGAAGTGGCAGCCTGCTTAATCGATCATTACGGCGAAGATATTATGGAGAGAAAGAATAAAGACGGAGTCAGTCCATTGATTCAGGCAAGGTCTAACCTGGAAGTTTTCAAGATCATGATTGACAAAGGGGTTAAAGTCACAGAGGCGCGTGATAAAGATGAATCTACGATCCTTGCTTACTTTTCAGTTGAGCCTTTGAAAAACCATCCTGAATTAATCCATACCATTCTTGAAAAAATCGAGGATACTGATGAAAAAAAAGCGTTTGTTAATCACAAAGATACCAAAGGATTAGCCGCTTTGAATTACGGCCTTCATCCTTTACAAGTTGTGCAAGCATTAATTGAAGCAGGATCTGATGCCTCCCCTGGGGTTAGAGCTCTGAAAACTTGTAAAGATCCAGAACTTGCGCGATACTTGATGGAGAAATTTGGCAATCAATTTAACGAGAAACTTACAAAGGGTGTTTTAAGCCCATTATTTGTAAGTAAAAAAGACGGCAGCATCGCTTTAAGTGAATTATGTTCCTTAGAGAACATGAACCTATCCAACTAAATCTAACATCCAAGTATAAATCAAACCTAGAGTCACGAATCCATCCCAAATAACCTTTTTTCTTTCCCAACGATTCATTAAACGCCTACACCTCCTCTTTAGCCATGCGAAAGCACGCTCTACTTGCCACCTCCTTTTTTCTAAGTGGAAGGCATTCATTATTTCCACGCTTTTTGGAATATCTCGCCCTTGTATTTTTCGATAAGGAATAAATGGAAAGATACCACTTGATAAGAGTTTTTGACGCAGCCAGCTACAATCGTACCCCTTGTCGGCCTCGAGAACAATCATTCTTTCTGACAAATTTGACTTAGGCAAAATTGTTACTTTTTGAAGTAGTTTTTCAACTTCGGTCCTTTCGTTTCCTCCAGCACCTGTTGTGGTTGCTGCTAAAGGTTTGCCTCTTCCATCTACGATTAGATGGATTAATGAGCCCTTGCCTTTGTATCCATGAGATACCCCCTCGCCTCCTCCTGCTGAGGGGGGAAAAAGACCCGTCAACCGCTAGCTGGCTAAGGTCGATCAATCCTTGTTGGACTCCCTTCTGTAAGAGTCCGCTTAGAACCCTATCAAGGGTGCCATTTTCCGATAATTGTTTAGCCCATTTATGAGCTGTTGATCTAGGGACATACCACTTTGGATTTGATGGTAAATCAATCCAGCGACAACCTCTAGTTAAAATATAAATAATCGAATTCCAAACCTTTCTCATGTTGCTTCTAGGTGTTCCACGTTCCAAAGGAAATTTTGTATCCATAAGTCTAGAAATTATTTCCCATTGTTCATCCGAAAGGTAATTGAAGCCTCTTTTCATCGTTTCTCCACAAAAAGAGAAACTTATAACATACTCAATATTTTAGTTGGATAGGTTCATTGATGTCTTGAAAGCTTTCGTTGAAGGTGGTCTTAATGTTCATACGACAGATGACGAAGGTCTTGAACCTATCCACTATCTTAAGGAAGATGATGTGGAATTGGCAAAACTATTGATCGGCAACCGCCGCAGCGACCATGACTGGAAAGAAAATAAGCCTCCAGTAATGGATAATGAAGACTTTGTCAACTGGTTAAAAGACAGAGAGGAAGAGGACGTGAAAGAGGAAGAAATTGTTTAAGCATTCCCTCCTCCTGTTCAAAAAAATCCCGAGAGCGATTTTTCGCCTTCTCGGGATTTTTTTGTTAGCTAATTGACGATATAACATAGTATAAAATAATTTAAAATAGAGGTTTTATGCTATAATATCTTTATACCGATCATCACACATTGTTGGTCTGCCTTTGAATTTCAGCTCGCATCATGTGATCGGTATAAGGAGGAAGCCTTATGAGGATGATATGTTCTATTGCCATTTTTTTAATGATCGGCATGAACGCGGTCGCTTGGGGAGATGAAAGGGTTGCTGAAACTTTGGAAAACGTTGATTTCATTGTTGAAAATTTAAAAGATGAAAAGGGAAATCTCTACGGAGAAGCTTATTATGCATTGAATCACAACAATTATCCCATCCGCATTTCCATCAAGCTTGTTCAAGCGGAAAATGTGAATCAAAAGATTGTACCTTATACAATCATCATGGAGCCCGATGCTCGCGTATCTCTGGGGTCTGTGGCTAAAAACAAATCAGGAAAGGATGTTAAGTGGAAATATGAATGGGAAGTTGAACCTGATTTGCATGGTTTGCATACCGACAAGCTGGCTATATGCGCTAACAAGGATTTATAGCTGTCCTTGCCATTTGTACGCCTGCGGTTAAATTGCGTAGTTTCTCAAACGCAACCTTCCAGGTGCGCGTTCGTAGTCCGCAGTCGGGAGCGACTAGAATTCGGGAAGGATCTCCCAGCACGCGGCAAGCGTGGAGAATGCGGTCGCGGACCAGTTCAGGCGGTTCAATCCAATCGGTGTGGATATCAAGGACGCCGAGGCCGATATTGAAGGGAGTGTCTTTCAACAGTTTTAGCAATGAATAGCCGGGGCGCTCTCGATCGGAAATTCCAAGCTCTCTGCTGTCTCGGTTGGCATATTCAAGGTGGATTTCGTTCAAATATCCTTCCAATTCTAAAATTTTGGGAAAGAGACGGTGGTAGGCCGAATAACAGATGTGCACGCTGAAGAACGCTCTTCCCGCCAGATCGGAAATGCTCTTCTTCATAGCGTCAATAAAAAGATCGGTTTCTGCACGTTTCGTAGCTGCTGCGGGTTCGTCAATTTGCAGATATTGAGCCCCTTCATCCACCAACGCTTTCAGATTCGGATAGATCACTCGACTGGCAAGATCTGATAAAAATTGTTTGCGAGCAGATTTTTGTTTGGCCAGAATTGCGTTTCCTCCCGGGTATGTGTCCTTTCTATAATAAGAATCGTAAGACCAGTCAGCCAGGGTGTAAGCGCCTGTGACAGGAATCTTAACTGGGCAGGAAGCAAAGCTTTGGATTGTGCGGTACTCTTCAAGATGATAAGGAGTTTTGCATTCAGGTGTCAATTCGCAGGAAGCTCGGCGATAGTATTTGTTGTCAAAGCTGCGCACATGGCCGTGAAAGGTAAAACCGTTTGTGCGTCGGATGGGATACTCATACATTTCAACGCGATGCTGCTCGCCGTCCCAAACGATGTCAAGGCCGGCAGCCTCCAAAAATTTTGTGCCGTAAAGGGAAGAATAGAGGAGTATCTTATTTTTCTCTTGTGGAGAAAATCCATTCCTTTTCTGCAAGAGCTCTTTAAGATTGGGGAGCGCATCAATGTGCAGCTTTTCCCCCCACTTCACTGCTTCATCGATGTCATTGTTGTTCAGAGGAATGTTTCGCATCGCTTTGACGCGCCAAGGGGGTTTTGCAAGGGAACCGATATCATGAGTTGTGAGCAGTTTCATTGACTTTGTAGACTCTCTCTTAAATTGCGCACTTTAGCATCCATCACTTTTCGCGGGAGGAGCTCTGCCTGTGCATTGTAGGAGAAATAGAGGTTTTCTTTTGGGATATAGGTTTCAGCCTGCTGTTTGAATTGGAGAAGAATCTCTTTTTCTTCCAATAGAGCCGAATCGGTATCGATGATCCCTGCAATCAACAATTTGTCTTTTGGAAATGTGGGCAGAACATCCTCGATTGCATTGCGGTAGAAATCGATCGCTATCCCGTCGACAGGAAGGGAATACAAGTCATCCAATTCCTTGCCAATATTTTGAGAAATTGTTGCAAGTACAATGGGGGACTCCACCTGTTTTTTTAAGCGTTCAAGGAAGTTTCTTGCTTGCTGCTTATCGCTTTTTGAAATCGGCTGCCACCCGATACAGGGTTCTATAAAAACAAGAAGTCCTTTCGGCAAACGTTCAAAAAGGGGAATAAAAGCGTCTAATAAAAGGCCTGAGCTGAAGTGTTGAAAAAGGAACCAGAATGGAAAGGAATAAAGGGTTTTATCAGGGATGATTTGTGGAAAATAGTCTTCAATCCAATCAGAAGTTCTTTTCAGGTCAATTTCTCCGTCTCCTTCGATTGTCCGCCAGAAAGTATTGGTTTCGAAAAATCGGGTCAAAGCTCCCGAAGAAAATGTCGAGGAGAGGTGTGTTAGAGGTCTGATTAAGTCTTCCCAATGAAACTGTCCGGTCGACAGATAGTGAAACCCTTCTTGCAGCTTCATCAATTCTTTCCGGTCGTTGGCTTGAATCTTTTGAAGAGCTTCGCTGTCAATGCGTTTCCGGTCCCAATCCCTTGTTGCCTGCACGAGCTGCTCTGAGCGAGGGTATTGTCCCCATAAAATTATAGACATCCGCTCAGCCTTTGTTTCATATGTTTGATCAACCGCTGTGCACTTGGAAAATTATGGTACATCACCTGCTCAACGTTAAAGCCTAGATTAAAATGCTTGCGGGAGATGAAATATTTCAGCTCTTCTAAAACAAAATCGATCATTTCATCCACACGCTCTTCGACACATTCATCGCCTCCTCCTGAAAAATAGGAGCTGAGGGCGCTAGGGAATTCTACTCCAAGCCACTGAAGAAAAGCGATGTCTGTCAGCTTAGCTGCAGGAGCAAGAGATAGATACACTCGTGGAAGAGGAAGCTTTGCCGCCTGACAAAGCTTTGCAAGATTGAGAAGCACGCATTTCATGTTGGCGGTTTCATAGATAATTTGCGAGATGAAAAACTCAATGCCGCTTTCCATTTTCCTTAAGATCCTATCTGGCTCATTTTTTCGGGTAAAGATTGAGATCCCTCCAAGCTTAAGATCGGGAAAGCGGTTTCTGAGCAGCCGAGCCGCTGTTGTCACCTGCAATCCCGGATAGGAGATGGAAGATTTTTCCCCTCCAACCAAGATGAGATGGCGGACCCCCTTTCGATAAGCATTTTCTACCCATTCGATTAATTGAATTTCTGACCGATGAACGGTAATGAGATTAGGAATGGGAGTGATGGGGAAACTGTGGTTTTGCAGCCTATCGATAAAATCCAAAGTCTCGATTTTTGCGATGAGGGGAACTGTGCGCTCCTGCTCTTTTGATTCCCCGACAACTTCGGGGATATTAATGGAACGGATCTTTTCCTTTTTCAAAAAAATCAGGAGTTCGCTTGTCCATTCTTCGACCTGTTCCGCCTTCCATTTGATGGGGGGAGGGATCGCTTCATAAAACAGCTTATCCATCAGTTTCTTTGTTTTCTGTCTGCTCCATCTCCTGCTTCTCCTTTTCCATTTCAGATGCTGGAGGCATTGTGCTGAGCACTGTTTCCAAAGTTGTAAATTCGTTTAACACTTGATCGATATTCGAAAGGATGATTGGAGTGTCCTGATGGGAGGCGGCTTTTCCTTGAAGGAAAAGGTCTTTGAGCTGGTAAAGCGGCTGGATTAACAAGTTAATGTTCGTCGACTTGTTATTTCGGAATGTCTCCTGAGCGATTTGGTGCATATTATTGACAATGGTCAGAAAGGTCTCTTTGATATCGACATATTGAAGGTCTACTTCATTTAAGATCACTTTCGCCACTTCCAACATCGTGAGGGAGGATCTGCTGCCAACCTCTTCCAATTTCTTTTTCTGGGCTGCGTTTGTCAGCTTTCCAAGGTAAAAGAGGGGATAGTGCGCAACGGAAATATCAAACTTGGCGCAGTAGATCGCCGCTTTTCCCAGCATGGTAACAATGTGGCTGCATACAGGTTCCAGTTTTTGCCTTAACGCAGACTCGTAAATCATCTCGACCCGCTGGAAAAAATAGAACAGCGTGTAATTAACATGGTCTCCCTTTGCTTCTTCATCATTGAAATGGATGTTTTTGGCTTGGGCAAGATAATGTTTTGTTAGAGAGCGCATTCGATCAATGCTATTCAAACACAAGGTTGTGTCGTGCTTGGCCAGAGCTTTCATAGAGATTTCCGAAAAGGTATCGTACCAATCGCAAACTGTTTTAAAATCCGATTTTCTCACACTCTCTTCGGCCTTTTCACCGAAATATTCGATCACATGCCTGGGATCTAGATAGTTCATGACCCGATGGAGAAGATGCTTGATGACATCGATTGTGATCCCCAGAATGATTGTCCACCCCATCAGGAGGTAGGTGGGATTAAATGCGTGGATAAATAGCAGGTCGATAATGAAAACGTAGGTTAGAATGAGAAAGACGATGATCAGAGTGGCAGTCAGCTTTAAATTTTTGTCGCCTGCAAAGGTGCGCATCACTCCTGGCGTTGCATGCTGCTCGGCTTTCTGCAATGGACCCCAAGAGAACAGGGTAATGAGCAAAGCGGAAAGAAGTGTGATTGCCCCGATTAAAAAGAGTAGGATGCCGAACGGAATGGGATTCACTGCAACGGCTTTGGCAATCGGATTGAAAAATAGGAATATCGCAACGAGAATGGAGAAAATCGTCCCTGTCATGAAAAACTCTAGTTTTTTCTTTACGTTAACATATACTGAAAAACATTCAAAATTCTATCACAAGCTTTTTGGCAATATCGGCAAGATTGAAAAGCTCTTCGGGTTCTGCAACACACGAGTCGATTAAACTGCTGATATTTCCTAAGCCTTTCGAAATAAATATTTTCCAGATTTTTAAAAGTTCGGGTTGAGAAAGATACTTTTCTAGTGAAGAAGCCTCTTCGCCGGTATATCCTAAATGCTGCAGGTCTTTCTCGGAAAAAATACCTGTTTCTTGCCAAGTGGCTGCTTTAGCAAATGCTAATAAATTTTTTGGCAGATCGTCGAGGTTAATTTTTTGAGGAATGGGCAGAGAAGACCTCATCTTGTCAATTCTTTGAAAAAAAAATTTCAGATCAGCTTCATAAGCTTTCGATTGTCTTTGTAGATTTGCGATCTCCTGCCCAAATTTCTCGCTGAGGCATCGATCCACTAGATCATTTAGGGTCTTATGGGAAAACTGCATGATTTTTCCAGTTTGTTTGCCAAGGATCACAAGTAGATCATCGAGCACTTCAGTTTCTGGAAGCTGCTCATGCGATTCTAAATCATTAAGACGCGCTTGAGTTTCCCGATGTACTTGTTGAATGTCTTGTAGAAGGGCTGTGCATGCCGCCGTTTTGTGTTTTGCAAATGCTTCTAATGTTTTTGATGTCAAATGTTTAAGGGTTAATTTGAATTGATCTGTCATCAGGGATTCGGCGAATCTATCTAGAATTTCCATATCGTCAACCGACAGAAGAGATGCGATCGCTTCCAGCTGCTCATCGGTGCAGTAGAGTGCCGCCTTGGCGATCCACGCCTGATGACTGGGAAAAGTCATGCCCAATGCCAATAACAATGGCGGCAGTTTTTGGAAGTCCTCCTTAATCTGATTCAATTGCTCTGAGAGGTTGCCGGTGTTGATTCCGGTTTGAATAATGTTTGCAAAATCGGAAAAAGTCATCCAACGTCCAAAAGTCTCGTTTTCTATTTGCATTTGATCTTGAGAAACGATATCGAGAGTGCAGATCGAAAAAAGATGTTCGATTTTTTCTGTGTTTTTTAGGCAATAAGACACGAGCTCCGGAAGATCATTTGCTTTTGTTAAAGTGGCTATTCTCATGAGGTTTGAACGCAGGCTCACCGTCGCTGGGTCGGTGATCACAAAAGCAAAGAGATTGTTTGGAAGGGCGGGCCAAAGGTAGAGAGCGGCAGGGGAGAATCTGTCTTGCAGCTCAGTCATCCATGCTATCAGAGTTTCTTCGTCATCGATAAGTTCAAGGTAAATGCCCACGGTCTTAGTTTTTTCTTCTGCCGACTCTGAAAAAGAAAGAATCTTTTCCATTTGGCTGATGAGAACCCCTCGATCTGCCATCGGATCGAAGTCTTTGATCAGATCGCTGAGAGATAAGGGAAGAAGGCTGGATAAGATGATCCCTTGTTCCCTATCTGTGAACTGATCAAGGTTCTCGAAAGCGGTTTTGCCAAAATCGTTATTTTTGTCTTCAGGGCTTAGAAGATGAAAGAGGATTGGGGGGACAAGGGAATTGCCGCGATGGTTTGCAATCATTGAACAGATCAATTGGTGCAGTTTTGTATCGATTTCCGGATTGCTGTCAAATACATCGTCCCAAGCTGAGGTAAATTCTGCTTGATAAGAAGGTGTGGCAAGCAGAATACAGAGTTGTCCCTGTTCAGAAGGGGAACACTGTTCGCAGCAGAGCCGAAAAAGCTGCCATCTTTCCTCTTCTGATAGATCAGCAAAAAGTAGCTCCAATGGTTCTTGCTTAAGTGCATCGTCTTCCCAAGTGCTGGAAACGAGCAGTTGCCAACACTCAAGAAGCGTCTGATAACCTGTTTGATCTTTTAATAGAGAATCCAGCACGTCCCATTTCCGTTGATTGGAGGGAAGGGAGGCTGTGATAAATAATGCCGTTAAGGAATCTTTTTCAAATAAAGTGGTCATTGATTTTACAAAAGAGAGATGAGGAGCGACCTTTTCGATCAGATGGAGTTTTGCCTCATCGCTTTGTAAAGGACGGTTCCAGATTTCCGATAAAAGTTCGTCCATGACTCCGTTTCCCATATAGGAAGCGAGAATTTCTTTCGCGTTTTCAGGGGTTGAAAAAAGCTGATTGACTAATGAAGCAAGGGAATTAGTTGTAGCAAAGGGCTGAGGATAAGATCCAAAAGGCGAGTTAATTGGTGAGGTGAACATGCGCGGCGTCTCCTTTTTTCTGATCCGTTATCGTTAAGATCATAACATGTAATTCTTGACCCAAAAAGAAAAAAAAGGAAAAATGGATACTATTTATCAGTAGGAAATCGGAAATGAAAGAGCTCATTGCACGATCGGTGGAAGAGTGTGTATCCGCTGCGATGAAACTGCGGGAACCCAAGGCTCTTTTATTTATCGAACGCTCCGCCGAACTTTTGGCTCAGGTATTTAAAAGTGGACATAAAGTCATTGTCGCAGGCAATGGGGGAAGTCTATGTGATGCTGCCCATTTCGCCGAGGAGCTGACGGGGTTTTTTCGGAATCCGAGGCGCGCTTTGCCGGCGATCGCTTTGTCAGAGCCGGGGCATCTCACTTGCACAGGGAATGACCTTGGTTTCGACTGGGTGTTTTCTCGAGGAGTAGAAGCTTTCGGGCAGCCTGGCGACCTTTTCGTCGGTTTAACGACAAGCGGCAACTCTCCCAATATCATTAATGCTGTTCAAGCTGCTCAAAAACAGGGACTTCGCACAATCTTATTTTTGGGGAAAGATGGGGGGAAATTGAAAGGGGTCGCCGATATCGAGTGGATTGTCGACGGATTTCTAACTTCCGACAGAATACAAGAAGCGCACATGGCGGCCATCCACGTGATGATTGAAGCTGTCGAGCACCTCTTGTTTTCCGGCCATCTGTCCAAATCGGTTGAAGTTTGTTATGATTGCTCATGATTAATGAGTTGCACTTCTATTATATTCAGGTAATTAGAGGAAAGAGAACAGGTTGGCTTCCCACACTGATCAAAGGGTTGGCTTGGGTTTTGAGCCTTCCCTACCGATGGGTCATGTCATTGAGGAACTGGCTGTATGATCACGAGTGGCTGCGGCAGTATGATGCTCCGGTGCCTGTTGTGATGAGCATCGGCAATCTCGTGACGGGAGGGACAGGGAAAACTCCCGTTACAAAGCTATTGGCCGGTTTTTTCTACGATGACTACAAAATCGCCATTCTTTCCAGAGGATACCGTTCTCCTGCCGAAAAGCTGCGTGCTCCAGTGATTTTATCCTCCGGCAAAGGGCCTCTGCACTCGGCCGCTTATGCTGGTGATGAACCCAGGCTGCTGGCGGAAAATTTGCCCAAAGCGTGGGTGGTTGTTGGAAAGGATAGAGTGATGTCGGCTAATCTTGTCGCCAAACAAGGTGTGGATCTGATTCTCCTTGATGACGGCATGCAGCACCGCCGGATGGCGCGCGATTTTGAGGTTGTGGTCTTAGATGCAAAAGATCCATTCGGTCAAAATTATTTATTTCCTAGAGGATTGTTGCGAGAGAGTCCTGAAGGATTAAGGCGTGCTGATCTGGTCATTCTTAATCATGTGCGCGATGCTGAAGATTACGAAGATTCCAAGAAAATGGTCGAAAAATACACAAACGCTCCCGTCATCGGCATCCATTACGATAGGTGGAAGGCGATGGATCTAGAAGGAAATGAGCTTGCTCCTCTTGAAGGGAGGAAAGTTGCCATTTTTTGCGGGATCGCTCAACCGGAGCAGTTTGCTTCGACAGTCAGGGAAATGGGTGCAGAAATTGTCGCCAGGAAATATTATCCCGATCATTTTCATTATGATGTCGAAGAATTGAGCGAGCTTGCAGCTAGATGGAAGGAGATGGGAGCCGCAATGATGGTTTGTACAGAGAAAGACAAGGTGAAACTTCCGGAAATCCATGATTTGCTTCTTCCTGTGGTTTGGATTAAGATTCAGCCCGAAGTTATCGAAGGAACAGATGAATTAAAGGCTTTTATTGATAAAGTTAAGGCTAAAATCGCCTAACTCGAAATAAACAATGGATTGTGATACACTATCCATTTGCCTTCATCGGAGACTTTATGAAGTTATGGGTTAAAATTTTAATTGCGCTTGCTCTTGGAATTGTGACTGGATTGATATTCGGCGAACAGGCGGTTATTTTAAAACCGCTTGGAACGATGTTTCTCAGTTTGATTAATATGATCATCGTTCTCCTCGTCTTAGCGTCGATGACTTGCGGCATCACAAGCATTCACGATCCGCAAAAATTGGGCAGAGTGGGATTGAAATCTGTGGTCCTCTACCTCTCCACGACTGCTGTTGCAATATTGATTGGATTGTTGTTTGCTCAGCTGTTCCATCCAGGCGCGACATTGACAATGGCGCGCACCTCTGAGGTAGTGGTTTCCAAAGCGCCTAGTCTTGGTAGTATCATTCTGTCTGTAATTCCTGAGAATCCGGTCAGGTCGCTTGCTGAAGGAAATGTCCTTCAGATTATTGTTTTCGCCATTTTTCTTGGAATTTCTATCAATTTTGCCGGACCTAAGGGGCGGCCGGTGTTAGAATTTTTGGAATCTTTAGCGGATGTGATGTATCGGCTGACCTCAATTGTCATGGAGTTTTCCCCTATCGGCGTATTCGCGATCATGGCTTCTACGACAGGTGTTTCGGGCGCGCAGGTGCTCCTTCCATTGTTGAAATTTTTACTGACATTTTATTCCGCATGTTTGGTGCATACGATTGTGGTGTTTTGCGGGTTGCTGTGGTTCTTGGCAAAACTCAGTCCCTGGCCATTTTTCCGTGGGATGGGTGATGCGCTGATGGTTGCATTTTCCACTTCCAGCAGCTCCGCAGCTCTTCCGGTTACGATGCATTGTGCACAAGAGAATCTTGGTGTTTCTAAAAATATCTCTTCCTTTGTGCTTCCGTTGGGTTCAACGGTTAATATGAATGGAGCAGCGATCTTTCAGGGAATGGCAGTGATGTTTATTGCCCAGGCTTATGGGATTGAGCTGGGTTGGCAAAGTTTGCTGACGATTGTCGTCACGGCAACATTATCTGCAGTTGGAGCTGCAGGCATTCCAGGTTCAGGATTCATCATGCTTTCTGTCGTGTTTAGCTCTGTAGGGCTTCCAATTGAAGGTTTGGCACTTCTAGCTGGGATCGATCGCATTCGTGAAATGGGATCTACTGTAATGAATGTGATGGGAGATGCTGTTGTAGCGGTGTATGTGGCAAAAGTGGAAGGCGAACTCGACGAGCGGCAATACTACCATGAAGAGCTCGTCGAGCTGGAAGGCTCTGATATTTAGCCGCCCTTACTGTTCATCTTGCGAGACGGTATATCCTGGCTGGCCGTCGAATGTACAGAGGTGCTCTGTTTGCACAAAGTGCACATCCATATCAGCTAGGGTAGTCAATAATTCGGCAATTTGTTTGCGTGTGACAGGAGTTCCTTTTTCAGAAGCCATAAATCGGCAGCGCCACGTGTCGATGCAGCTAGTTTCAGGCATGCTGTTTGGCCAAACTGTCACGCCGCGGTTTGCGATCATTTTCAACTGCAGATGATTGTTTTCCAGCTTCGAGAGCTTTTCTTGTAAAGATTTTGTATCTTTCACATCTTCGATAAAGATATCGACACCTACAAGCTCTTTCTTTTTTGCTTTTTCCCGCTCCAATTGATCACTATTGCCGGTGGCAAGTTGCTTGGGAGTTGAATAAACAGCTTCCTTCAAATGCTCCGGTTTTTTGCCCAGGCGCTGGACGACCGCTTGCGCAAACTCTTTCGTGCCAACTTTTTCCTTGGAGATCCCTTCCTTATAAATATCGTAGGTATGGACGCCATCCTCAATTGTTTTTAGCCAGGCATTGTGAATTCTGGCTGCAGCTTCCGGCTGTCCAATATGCACAAGCATCATTACGCTTCCAAGTAGAAGACCTGTTGGATTGGCCAAATTCTGTCCGGCTCTTCTGGGAGCTGATCCGTGAATCGCTTCGAACATTGCACCATGAGCGCCGATATTGGCCGAACCGGCGAGTCCTACAGATCCTGCGATTTGTGCGGCGACATCAGATAAAATGTCTCCGTAAAGATTGGGCATGACAATCACATCGAAGATTTCAGGGGTGTCGGCAAGTTTAGCCGAACCGATATCGATGATCCAATGTTCATTTTCAATGTCTGGGTATTCTGGGGAAATTTCGTCGAAAATTTTGTGGAAAAGTCCATCAGAGAGTTTCAGAATGTTGTCCTTAGTGAAACAGGTCACTTTTTTGCGGTTGTAGGCGCGGGCATACTCAAATGCGTAGCGAATGATTTTCTCACAGCCTGAGCGGGAGATAATCTTTAATGCATGGAAGGTTTCAGGAGATTGCCGGTATTCGATTCCTGTGTAGAGGTCTTCCTCATTTTCCCGTACGACCACAACATCCATTTTTGGATGCTTGGTTTCGATGAAGGGATGATAGGAAACGCATGGACGGATATTGGCGTACAGGCCGAGTGTTGTGCGGACGGTAACATTGAGACTTTTGAATCCTCCCCCCTGCGGGGTGGTGATGGGAGCCTTTAAAAAAACGTTTGTGTTGCGGATGACGTCCCAAGTTTCAGGGGCGATTCCTGTCCGGATCCCTCTTTCATACACTTTTTCCCCTATCTCAACCTTATGGATCTCCAGTTGCGCTCCTGATTCCTTTAAGATATGTAAAGTTGCGGCCATAATTTCCGGGCCGATGCCGTCGCCTTCTGCTACCGCAATGGGAGTTTTTTCTTGTGCCATGCCTGATCTCCTTAAGGTTTCGTTGCCTTGAGCTTAAATCTTCGTTCAATTAAAATCCATCATCTCCTAAGTTGTGAGCGTTATTATGATCAATTCCGTTATTCCCGAGCTACTTGAGAAAGAGCGCAGCTATCTCAATCATTTTTTTGACAATATAGATATGGAAGCGGTAGATGCTGTTTTGCAGGAGCTTGTAAATTGCAAAGGGATTACTGTTTTTACTGGCGTTGGCAAAAGTGGGCTAGTCGCGAAAAAAATGGCTGTGACGATGACATCCACCGGTACACGGGCGCTTTATTTATCGCCGACAAACGCATTGCATGGGGACATTGGAATTTTGAAGCCGGATGATCTATTCATTGTTCTCAGCAAAAGCGGCGAAAGTGATGAATTAATGAATTTGATCCCTTTCATTCGCAATCAGGGGGTTAAAGTTGTCTCCATCGTAAGCAACCAGGATAGCCGCTTGGCGAAAGCTTCGGATATCGTATTGTTCATCTCTCCTGAAAGGGAGCTTTGCCCATTCGATATGGCGCCGACAACGAGTACAACGATTCAGGGAATTGTCGGTGATGTGCTGGCGATTGCATTGATGCGTTTGAAAAAGGTTAGTATTGAAGATTTTGTTAAGTCGCACCCTGCAGGGCGCTTGGGCAAGAGAGCAACAATCTTGGTGAAGGACTTGATGTTGAAAGGAGATGCGGTGCCTGTTGGAAAGGGGGACGATAAATTGGTCGATTCTTTGGTCGAGCTTTCCAATAAACAGTGCGGCTGCGTGATTATCGTCGACGACGATCGCCGCATGAAGGGGATTTTTACTGATGGCGACTTGCGCAGAGCCCTTCAAAAATATGGGGTGGATGCGTTAGAGTCGCCTCTTGAGCGTCTGATGACAAAAACTCCTCGCTCGATAAGCCCTAATATGCTGGCGTATGCCGCTGTCAAAGAGATGGAATCCAATCAAAAAAGCCCGATCATGATTTTACCTGTTCTTGATGAAGAGGGCAGGGTGGTTGGGGTGGTCAAGATGCATGATCTTCTGCAAGCGGGTATTTGAGCTGATTAAAGCTGCGCTTGCTGAAATAGGGGAAAAACAGATCGCACCCATGCCTTTTTCTGCTGGCTTTTTCAAACCTTTCCATTGAAAACCTTGGGTCGTGGACGATCACCTTTTCTTTGAGAACCTTTTTAAAATGCAGTTTAATTCCGTAGAGATCCGCATCTTCCAGGTACTGCATGCTTTGAATGGCGCTTAGTGGGACAGTCAATGTTTTTTTGCCTAAATGATCGTAGCGGATCGACTTGTCGCCGACCAAGTGGATCTCATTAGGGTGTTTCTGTAATTCAGTCACTCTTTTATAAGGAAGCATGCCAAACATGATCAGAGCAGTTCCAAGAAAAAAAAGAGGAATTCCCCAGATCGACAGGGTATCGACATCCATTTTAAGAGAGCCGTAGAGAAGAGGAATAAAACCTAGTAAACTGAAAAAAGAGCCTCGAAACAAAATTTTCTTATAGAGGCTGCTTGTGATTGAGCTGCGGATCGTCAGGCTATCAGTATTCATTGTAAATTTTTCTTTATAAAATTTGGCAAACAATTTTAATTTGATAGAATATGCGCTTGTTTGATTTTTTGGGAGTCTTTTTGATTCTGTTCTTTTTTAACCTATAGCTCCATTATCATTGGAGGACTGGAGCTTTCGGTTTCGGTAGCAATCTGCGTCTAAGGTGTATGGAATTTCTGATCGAGTTATCGGGTTAACAGTAGTTGCAGCCGGACAAGCATAGATTATTGCTGCGATGAGAAGGCAGGAAGACATCGCAGTCGGAAATGTCGTTGGTTCGAATATTTTTAATATACTTGGAATCATTGGAGCATCTTCCATTGCGGCTCCAATCCATATAGAAAATATCAATTGGATCGATTTTAGCTATATGACCGCCTTGTTTATAGGACTATGGGTAATCATACAAAAAGGAAGCTGTATCACAAGGAGGGAAGGATCTCTCTTGTTTTCTTCCTATATTGTTTATCTTTGCTATCTACTATATTTTTGACTATCTGTCTGTACTCATTGCAAAAAAAAGAAGATCTCCTCATAAGTTTTCCTTTATGAAATTTGAAGTTCCCGGCAACCAATTCCGATTCGGCAGGATATGCGCTCATTTGATTTTTTTGTTCGCGTTTTTGATTGCTGCTCAGATGCTAAATGGCGAAGAAGCCTCTTTTCCCTTGCCTCAGAGCATTAAAGAAGCAGAAGCTGCCCTAAGTTGGGAAGGTTGGTTTACAATCGTAGTTTTTATTGTGATGTTTGTTGGGTTGATCTCCGAGGTGAGACCACCTGATATTATTATGTTTGGAGGATCGCTTCCTCTCTTGATTTTTGGAATTCTTACACCGGAGCAATTTCTCAACGGGTTTTCCAATGATATTTTAATGACAATAGGCATGCTTTGCATTGTTGTCAGGGCGATGGAAGTCAATGGCATCCTCGAGTTGATCGCAAAAAAAATTTTAGTCTCTTCCAAGAGATATGTTGTCCGGTTGCTTTCCATGAGTGTCCCAATTACGTTTGCTTCAGCGTTTTTAAATAATACTCCTATCGTCTTATTAATGGCTCCCTTGGTAAGGAAGTGGGCTTTGGATAGCAAGCTGTCCCCTTCAAAATTTTTGATTCCGTTATCGTATGCCTCTCTTTTAGGCGGAGCGTGCACCCTGATTGGAACATCGACAAATTTGGTTGTCAACGGCTTGATGGAAAACAACATGAAAGGTTCCGGCTTTTCATTTTTTGAACTCTCCTATGTTGGAGTTCCTTGTGCGCTTGCGGGTCTACTATTTATCACGTTTTTTGGGTGGAAGCTATTGCCCGATCGCACCGACGCTGCAACAGCAGTCTCTTCGGAGACAAGAGAATTTACCGGAGAGTTTATTGTCGGGGAAGAATGTCCGCTTGCCAACCGCACCATACAAGAAGTTTCTAAAAGATATTTTCGTCAGGATACTCTGATTCAATTGGAGAGAAATCATCAAGTCATTGATTCGCCTCCTTCCGATCTTGTCATTTTTGTCGGTGATCGTCTGGTTTTTATTGGCGATATTCATCGAATTGCAGAGCTGCACGATATTCCAAATTTGCAATCGGTAGCCGATCCCCACTTCAAATTAGATGTCAAATCGTCGCATTTTTCAGAAATTGTTGTGCCGACAACTTCTCTGTTGGTGGGAAAAACACTGCGTCAAATCAATTTCAGATTTTCTTATGGAGCATCTGTCATGGCTGTTTACCGTCAAGGATGGAGGGTGTTGGGTGATATTCGAGATATTACCCTTGAGGCGGGCGATACACTAATGTTGCTTTCTTCCGAACCTTTTGATGCGCAGAAGTTCTATAAAGATTTTTATTTCATACGCCATTCAGAAAAATTGCTGACATTTAATCCGCGGCGAGCCGTTTTTGTCACTTCTGTCATGGCGATTATGGTGCTGGCTGCAACTTTAGGAGTCTCAATGATTGTGGCAAGCGTCACGGCAGCTTTTGTTCTTCTGCTGACCCGTTCGATATCGATAAGGGAAGCTCAAAATAGTGTGATATGGAATATTTTATTGTTGATCGCCAGTTCATTTGCCATAGGAACAGCAATGGAAGTGACAGGTGTGGCCGCCTATTTTGCCCAGATGATTTTAGCTGTTTTCGGTAAACAGCCTCAGATGTTTGTTGGAGGAATCATTCTTGTCACGATCATTTGTACCGAATTTATGTCGAACAATGCTGCAGCTTTAATTCTTTTTCCCATCGCCATCGAAGTGGCAAAGCTTGCAGGCTTCGAATCGATTGAAGCAACAAAAGCAATTGGCGTGTGTATTGCAATCGGGGCATCGTGTGGTTATGCGATTCCTACCGGTTATCAGACACATATGATTGTCTATGGACCTGGTGGATATAAGTTTACGGATTTTCTTAAAATTGGATTGTTTATGGATCTGATCGTTTGGGTGATCAGCACAGTGATGATCCCTTACATATGGCCATTAAAATGATTGTGATCAACCTGATTTTAGGAGTGCTATTTTTGTATTTAGGCGCTGAAGGACTCATTAGGGGAGGATCCGCTCTTGCGGTGCGGTTGGGGATTCCTGTGATTGTGATCGGGCTGACCATCGTGGCATTTGGAACGAGCGCACCGGAGCTTGTCGTCAGCGTTCAAGCCGGATTAGAGGGGCGTGGAGATATTGCAATCGGAAATGTCATCGGCTCCAATATTGTTAATACAAGTTTTATTTTGGGTTTTTGTGCGATGTTGTTTCCGTTGTCGATTCATAGAAGGCTGCTCAATACCGATACGCCATTGATGATTTTAATTGCTTCTGTCCTATTCGGCATTTTCCTTGTTTCTCCGGTTTTTACGCGATTCATCGGAATCCTTTTTCTTTCAGGACTCGTTGTTTATACGGTTTGGTCGATTGCCAACGGCATGAAAACACATATTCCTGCGAGCGAGCCCTCTCCTCATCAGATGAACAGCTGGATTATCGAGGTGTTGTTTATCATTGGAGGGCTGGTGATTTTGCTTTTAGGATCTCACCTTTTCCTTCTTGGTGCAGTCACTTATGCCCAATTGTATGGAGTTTCCGATCGAGTGATCGGTTTAACAATAGTTGCCATTGGAACGAGTTTGCCTGAATTGGCAGCCTCTTTAGTCGCTGCCTTCAAAAATCAGGGGGATATTGCGATTGGAAATCTTGTTGGTTCGAGTATCTTTAATATGCTTGGAATTATTGGTGCGGCTGCTGCCGTTTCTCCGATCCATGTAGAAAACATCAACTGGATCGATTTTGTCTACATGATCGCTTTGTTTATAGGGTTATGGGTGATGATACGCAAAGGAACCCACATCACAAGATGGGAAGGGGCTTTCTTATTCTTTTCTTATCTTGTTTATCTTTGTTATCTGTTGTATTTTTGACTAAAATTTGGTTCTGACTGTAATGAATAAACGTTTGAAAGCTTTATTTCTCTTATCTTTCTACATTATCTTAGTCACTTGTATTGCTCGATTTATTTTTTTCGTTTGCGAGGAGGGGTGCAAAACTCCTCCTGGACAGGAACTGATCCTATCTTTGGATGCCTATAACGATGGAGAATTTCAGAGTACTAAGGAGCGGTTGCTTCATCGTCTTCATGTACAGCCTTTCAATCTGATTTCGCTGATTATCTTTTCTCTTGCAATTATCCATACGTTTTTCGCTCACTACTTCACCACACTTTCTAAGAAATGGAGAGCGAGAAATATCCGTTTAGGTAAAGATCCCGTTGATTCATTCGGCGTTGAAGCTCTCCGATTTATGGGAGAGGTGGAAGTGGTGTTCGGCTTATGGGTCATCCCTCTGTTTCTTGCCATCGCTTTTTCTTATAGTTGGGATACAGCTGTCCGCTATGTGGAGAACATTGATTATTTAGAGCCGATGTTCGTTGTTGTCATTATGGTATTGGCTTCTTCATCGCCAATCGTGAAACTCGCAGAAGACTGTCTGCGTTTGTTTGCGGCCTGTGGAGGGGACTCTGTGAAGTCTTGGTGGTGGGCAATCTTGACAATCGGACCAATTTCAGGTTCTTTGATCACTGAGCCGGGTGCAATGACGATTTCAGCGCTTTTACTTTCCAAGCAATTTTATGATTTGAAGCCTAGCCCGAAATTTGCCTATGCCACTTTAGGTCTTCTATTCACAAATATTTCTGTTGGAGGAGTGTTTACTCATTTTGCAGCGCCTCCAGTGTTGATGGTCACGAAAAGCTGGCATTGGGATACTCCTTATATGGCTTTTCATTTCGGTTGGAAAGCGATTATGGGAATTTTGATTTGTAATTTAACTTACTATTTAGTGTTCAGGCATGAGTTCAAGAGACTGGAGGAAAATAGCAAACTCCGCCACGTTTGGGAAGAGAAAGAGAAAAAAGACGAGATGAAAATCCCTTTTTGGATCAGCCTTGTGCATTTATTTTTCTTGGCGTGGACAGTGGTCCATAATCATTATCCTTCCATTTTCATCGGTACTTTTTTGCTGTTTTTAGGCTTTTCTCAAGCTACATCTTCTTATCAACGGCGGCTTGATCTTAAACCGGCCATATTGGTGGGTTTTTTCCTGGCAGGGCTTGTTGTGCATGGGAACCTTCAGGGGTGGTGGATCGCTCCGGTTTTGAGCAATGCTTCGGAAGGCATGTTGCTGTTGGTCTCCGCATTTCTCACGTCATTTAACGATAATGCAGAAATCACGTTTCTCGCTACGTTGATTCCATCATTTACCGATGGAATGAAGTATGCTGTTGTTGCCGGAGCGGTAACTGGCGGGGGATTGACTGTGATCGCTAATGCCCCGAACCCTTCTGGACAGGCAATTTTAGGAAAATATTTTGATAACGGTATTTCAGCTGTTTCTCTTTTCAGTGCAGCGATCTATCCCGCAGTCATTATGGGAGTTTGCTTCTATTTATTTAGAGGGATCTAGAGCGTATCACCAATTAGAGGATAAACCACTTCCTTCGATTGGCAAACCAGGCGAAAAAGAGATTCCAAAGAAGAAACATCACCAAAAGAAAAGGTTCTTTATTCCTTAAATAGGAGGGGAAGAGAGAATCCTGCTGAATCGCATCGATGCGGGCAAGATTAAATGCAAAAAGACCTTTGGAAAGCTGCCGTTTGAAATCGCTTTCCGTTTGCGAAGGCTCCTCTTTGCTCCATTCTTTGATTAGGTAGAGGTGCCACCCCTTAAGAAGCTGCTCTCTTTGATCGGAAATACTGTTAGCTAGTGGTTCGCCTAAATATTGATCCAAAAGCATTTGCTCAGTTGGAAATAAAGCATTTTCTTTCCATTTTTCAGGAACAGTTGGAAAGGTAAATTGATTGGCGATGAAAACAAGCGTAATAATCGGGAGGATCCAGGCAGCTCGATGAGCCCCGTCAATCTTCATGAGGATTAAGATCGGTATGATGATCGAGAAAAAAATCCATGCCTTTTGGAACGGAGGCAGCTCAATCAAAAGAATGCGCATTGCGTGATCGAATTTCGTGGAAAACGGCTGATGCATACGATTCAATAACGCTTGATGCGCTGCCTGGATTTCAGTTTGTTTTTCAAAAGAAAGTTGTTGGTATAGGGCGGATTCTGCGATCACTGATTCGTAAATGCTGTTGAGTCGTTTATCTTCAAACAGTTTTCCCATGAATGGATATCCCAAATCGAAAAGTAAAGCCGAGAAGGCAATACAGAGGTGAATAATCGAGACAACTCTTAGAGGGGTTGGGACAAAGGTCCCTGGAGGAAATGGACGCGCTTTAGGTTTAAACATAGGTATAAACCCTAGCGAAATTGATTTTTTTTCAAAAGGGAGAAAAAAAGGGTTGTGAAAATATATGAGGATTTCACATAATGGTGCCATCTTCAACAGAGCGAAAGAGTTAAAAGTTGAAGATGACGAAGGCAGAGACCTTCGATAGTTGTTTTGACAGAGTAGATGAAGTAATATAGGCCAAAAAAAAGCTTGTGAAGCTTGAAGCGTTTAACGTTTTAAGTTTCGTCCTTTTATCAAATTTAATTATCGAGTTTTCGAAGAGTTATTTTTTCTTTGAGAATTTGATCCTGGTTCAGATTGAATGCTGACGGCGTGGATGAGGCATGCAAGTCGAACGAAGTGTGCTCTTGAGTGCACTTAGTGGCGGAAGGGTTAGTAATACATGGGTAATCTACCTTTAACTCTGGGATAACGGTTGGAAACGACCGCTAATACCGGATATGGTGCTAGAGAGGATCTTTTTAGCATTAAAGTGGGGGATTGGGCGACCGACCTTACGGTTAAAGAGGGGCCCATGGGATATCAGCTAGTTGGTGAGGTAAAGGCTCACCAAGGCTAAGACGTCTAGGCGAGTTGAGAGATTGACCGCCAACACTGGGACTGAGACACTGCCCAGACTCCTACGGGAGGCTGCAGTCGAGAATCTTTCGCAATGGGCGAAAGCCTGACGAAGCGACGCCGTGTGAATGAAGAAGGCCCTTGGGTCGTAAAGTTCTTTCGCATGGGAACAAGAGAAGGATGCTAATATCATCTGGATTTGAGCGTACCTTGTAAAGAAGCACCGGCTAACTCCGTGCCAGCAGCTGCGGTAATACGGAGGGTGCGAGCATTAATCGGATTTATTGGGCGTAAAGGGGGCGTAGGCTGGAATATAAGTCAGCCGTGAAATCCCGGGGCTCAACCCCGGAACTGCGTTTGAAACTATATTTCTAGAGGCAAGGCGGAGAAAACGGAATTCCACATGTAGCGGTGAAATGCGTAGATATGTGGAAGAACACCAGTGGCGAAGGCGGTTTTCTAGCTTTGACCTGACGCTGATGCCCGAAAGCTAGGGGAGCGAACAGGATTAGATACCCTGGTAGTCCTAGCCGTAAACGATGCATACTTGGTGTAGCCGGACTCAACCCTGGCTGTGCCGTAGCTAACGCGTTAAGTATGCCGCCTGGGGAGTACGCCCGCAAGGGTAAAACTCAAAAGAATTGACGGGGACCCGCACAAGCAGTGGAGCATGTGGTTTAATTCGATGCAACGCGAAGAACCTTACCTGGGCTTGACATATATATGACGGCTCTAGAGATAGAGTATTCCTTCGGGACATATATACAGGTGCTGCATGGCTGTCGTCAGCTCGTGCCGTGAGGTGTTGGGTTAAGTCCCGCAACGAGCGCAACCCTTATCGTTAGTTGCCAGCATTTAGGATGGGAACTCTAACGAGACTGCCTGGGTTAACCAGGAGGAAGGTGAGGATGACGTCAAGTCCGCATGGCCCTTATGTCCAGGGCTACACACGTGCTACAATGGCAGGTACAGAAGGCAGCGAAACCGCGAGGTCAAGCAAATCCTACAAAGCCTGTCCCAGTTCGGATTGGAGTCTGCAACTCGGCTCCATGAAGTTGGAATTGCTAGTAATGGCGTGTCAGCAATAACGCCGTGAATACGTTCCCGGGTCTTGTACACACCGCCCGTCACATCATGGGAGTTGGTTTCACCCGAAGTCGCTGACTTAACCGCAAGGGAAGAGGTGCCGAAGGTGAGGCTGATGACTGGGATGAAGTCGTAACAAGGTAGCCGTACCGGAAGGTGCGGCTGGATCACCTCCTTTAAAGACATTCGCGAAGAGAGATCTTCGCAAGAGGTTGAGACAAGCGGTCTATATTGCTTCCTTTACACTGTCAAGGCAGTGTTTTGTTATCTTGAAAGTTTGAATGATAAGTATCAAGTAAAGTAGTAATCAGTAATCACTGAACTAAATCGACGCTTGAGGAAACAAATCCTTAAGAAAAACGGTTAAATTTTATGTTAAGTTACTAAGAGCTGCTGGTGGATGCCTTGGCATCAACAGGCGATGAAGGACGCGCGTACCTGCGATAATCCTCGGTGAGCTGGAAAGAAGCGAAGACCCGGGGGATTCCGAATGGGGCAACCCAATGGGATTAACACCCCATTATCTTTACCTGAATAAATAGGGTATAGAGGCGAGACCTGCCGAACTGAGACATCTAAGTAGGTAGAGGAAAAGAAATCAAAGAGATTCCCTGAGTAGCGGCGAGCGAAATGGGAAGAGCCCAAACCAAAGACGTAGTTTTTGGGGTTGTAGGACCAGTCAAAGGATTGGAGATTGTTAGTCGAACACATCTGGAAAGTTGGATGACACAGGGTGATAGTCCCGTAGACGAAAGCAAGATCCGACAGGATTGGCACCTGAGTAGGGCCGGACACGTGAAACCCGGTCTGAATCTGGGGAGACCACTCTCCAAGGCTAAATACTCGTTGATGACCGATAGTGAACCAGTACCGTGAGGGAAAGGCGAAAAGAACCCCTGTGAGGGGAGTGAAATAGAACCTGAAACCAGCAGCTTACAAGCGGTCGGAGGCCTATGAGCACTAAGTGCTAATGGCTGACGGCGTGCCTTTTGCATGATGAGCCAGCGAGTTAATTTATGTGGCGAGGTTAAGGGACGAACGTTCTGAAGCCGAAGCGAAAGCGAGTGTGAATAGCGCGAGTTTTAGTCACATGAATTAGACACGAAACCAAGTGATCTATCCATGGTCAGGTTGAAGCAAGGGTAACACCTTGTGGAGGACCGAACCAGTATACGTTGCAAAGTGTTTGGATGAACTGTGGATAGGGGTGAAAGGCCAATCAAACTTGGAGATATCTTGTTCTCTCCGAAATAACTTTAGGGTTAGCCTTGAGACTTAAGATGTGCGGGGGTAGAGCACTGGATCCAATAGGGGGCCTACCGGCCTACCGACGGGAACCAAACTCCGAATACCGCATATTGTCTCGGGAGATAGACTGCGGGGGATAAGCTTCGTAGTCGAGAGGGGAACAGCCCAGACCGTCATCTAAGGCCCCAAATTCTGTGTTAAGTGAGTAAGGAAGTGAAGTTTCTTAGACAGTTGGTATGTTGGCTTAGAGGCAGCCACCATTTAAAGAGTGCGTAACAGCTCACCAATCGAGAGGCTTTGCGCCGATAATAGACGGGACTAAAACACAGAGCCGAAGGTACGGATTCATACTGAGAAGTATGAGTGGTAGGAGAGCGTAGTTAGTGCGCCGAAGGTGTACCGTAAGGAGCGCTGGAGCGCTAACTAGTGAGAATGCATGGCATGAGTAACGATAAAGGGGGTGAAAATCCCCCTCGCCGAAAATCCAAGGTTTCCAGGGTAAAGCTCGTCTTCCCTGGGTTAGTCGGTCCCTAAGCTGAGGCTGAGAGGCGTAGGCGATGGCAAGCAGGTTAAATATTCCTGCACCACCTAAGACTATAGTAATGGGCTGACGAAGTGATAGAAGCATGCGGACAATTGGAAAAGTCCGTGGCACTGTGAGAGAGGCTGGCAGGCAAATCCACCAGCGTAATTTCAGGCGGTGACCAAGGGGAATCTTAGGAGGAACCGAAGATGTGGATAAAGCTTCCAAGAAATAAGCTCTAACTGTTGATGGTGACCGTACCAAAACCGACACAGGTGGATGGGATGAGTATTCTAAGGCGCGCGAGATAACCCTCGTTAAGGAACTCGGCAAATTATCCTTGTAACTTCGGGAGAAGAGGAGCCGGGGGATGTGACGAAACTAGCTTTTAGAGCATGACCCGGTCGCAGAGAAGAGGCCCAGGCGACTGTTTAGCAAAAACACAGCACTATGCAAACCCGTTAAGGGGAAGTATATGGTGTGACGCCTGCCCAATGCCAAAAGGTCAAACGGAGATGTTAGCTTTTGCGAAGCATTGAAGTTAAGCCCTGGTGAATGGCGGCCGTAACTATAACGGTCCTAAGGTAGCGAAATTCCTTGTCGGGTAAGTTCCGACCTGCACGAATGGTGTAACGATCTGGGCGCTGTCTCAACGAGGGACTCGGTGAAATTGTAGTAGCAGTGAAGATGCTGTTTACCCGCAACAAGACGGAAAGACCCCGTGAACCTTTACTGTACTCTGATATTGGCTTCTGACTTAACGTGTGTAGGATAGCCGGGAGACTTTGAAAGTTGCTCGTCAGGGCAGCTGGAGTCGTCCTTGAAATACCGGTCTCGTTAGGCCGGGAGTCTAACGTGATCCCATGAATCTGGGAGACGGACATTGTCAGACGGGCAGTTTTACTGGGGCGGTATCCTCCTAAAAGGTAACGGAGGAGTCCAAAGCTAACCTCATCGCGGTTGGCAATCGCGAGTGGAGCGTAAAGGTATAAGGTTGGTTAACTGTGAGACCTACAAGTCGAACAGAAACGAAAGTTGGGCTTAGTGATCCGGCGGTGGAAAGTGGAATCGCCGTCGCTCAACGGATAAAAGGTACTCCGGGGATAACAGGCTTATCGCCACCAAGAGTTCATATCGACGTGGCGGTTTGGCACCTCGATGTCGGCTCATCGCATCCTGGGGCTGGAGAAGGTCCCAAGGGTTTGGCTGTTCGCCAATTAAAGCGGTACGCGAGCTGGGTTCAAAACGTCGTGAGACAGTTTGGTCCCTATCTGTTGTGGGCGTAGGATACTTGAGAGGAGCTGTTCCTAGTACGAGAGGACCGGAATGGACGAACCGATGGTGTTCCTGTTGTTCTGCCAAGGGCATAGCAGGGTAGCTAAGTTCGGAAAGGATAAGCGTTGAAAGCATCTAAACGCCAAGCCTCCCTCAAGATAAGGTATCCCAATGAGACGCCATGTAGACGACGTGGTTGATAGGCTGGGTGTGTAAGTGCAGTAATGTATTTAGCTAACCAGTACTAATTAGTCCATTGACTTAACTTTTGTTTTTTTTTGGAAGAGTGACTCAAGCATCGATTTATTTTAGTGATTAAGCACTTGATACGGATTATTTATTGGTGGTTATAGAGAAGGGGGTACACCTGAACCCATTCCGAACTCAGTAGTTAAGCCCTTCATCGCCGATGGTACTGCACACAAGAGTGTGGGAGAGTAGGTCGCTGCCAATTTTTCTTTCGCCCTTCAGAAGAGATTCTGAGGGGCTTTTTTTTTGCTTATGATTGAGACCTAATCTCGTTTATCACGTGTTTTAGTTTTCTGTGTTCTACGACTATAGGCGGATAAAGTTCATTGATGACGTATTCTTGATCGAATTTAGATTTTCTTTAAATATGCCTTTTGATTTATAAGGATTAGAGCTAAATAAGATGCAGATTGCCTGCACGCTTTTAAGAACGAAAATTGAATTTGCCTTCTCATCTCTTATGAAAAAGACTCAATGGCTCCCTTTAACGATCATCATCGCAATTTTGGCACTGGCTGCTGTAATCGGTTACGCACTATGGGAAAAAAATCACGAGGAAAACTCCCTCACGCTCTATGGTAATATCGATATCAGGCAAGTTGATCTGGGATTTCGCGTCTCGGGAAAACTGAAAACAATGCTCTACGAAGAAGGAGACGTGGTCCATGAAGGCGATCTCTTAGCTGAACTTGATGATGCCCCTTACAAACAAAGTTTTCTGGAAAGCGAAGCGAAATTTACTTCAATCAGAGAGAGCCTTGCTTATGCTGAAACACAGCTTAAACGTAGGAGTCCTCTTGTCCAAGAAAAAACTGTTTCACAAGAAGATTACCAAAACGCCTATTACAATCAAAAAATTCTGACCGCAAATCTTTTAGAAGCTGCTGCTTCCATGGAAAACTCCCGAATACGTTTGCAAGATACAAGGCTTGTCTGCCCTTCTGACGGGGTTGTCTATACGCGTATCCGAGAGCCAGGAACGGTTTTGTCCATAGGAGAGCCGGTTTATTCTGTTGCGGTTAATACTCCAATCTGGGCAAGAACTTATATTTCAGAACCGGATTTGGGAAGAATTTATCCGGGTATGGCTGCTGAAGTCTATACCGATACTCCAGAAAATCCTGTTTACGAAGGCCGTATCGGCTTTATTTCTCCTATCGCGGAATTTACTCCCAAAAATGTCGAAACGCCTGATCTTAGAACAAATCTGGTTTATCAACTGCGTGTCATCATCAAGAATCCGGACAAAGGATTGCGCCAAGGGATGCCAGTGACTGTGAAATTAAAAAGCTAAGTTCGATGTCCGCTGTCGTGATTCAAAACCTTACCAAAACTTTCGATAAGGGAAAAAGGATCGCTCTGAATAACCTCTGCGCTGACTTTCCTAAAGGAAAGATTTCCGGAATCGTCGGCCCCGATGGTGCCGGCAAAACAACGCTTCTAAGAATCCTTGCAGGATTGATGCAGATCGATTCCGGACAGTGCCTGGTATGGGATTTCGATACGGAAAAAGAACCGGAAAAAATCCAGGAAAGTTTGGGCTACCTTCCTCAAAAGTTCGGGCTATACGAAGATCTTACTGTTTCGCAAAATCTATCCCTATATAAGGATCTGCAAGAGATCAACGAAAATGATCCTGTTTTCGCTAAGTTGATGGAATTTTCCGGATTGGCTTCTTTTACAGAGCGCCTTGCAGGCAATCTCTCCGGCGGAATGAAGCAAAAACTTGGACTGATCTCTATCCTTCTAAGAAAACCGGCGCTGCTTCTTCTGGACGAACCAACGACAGGGGTAGACCCTAAATCTCAAAATGATTTATGGGAAATGATCGCTGAGCTCAATAACCAGGGAATGACGATTATTGCCAGCACTTCCTATCTGGAAGAAGCGGAAAAATGCCACTACACCTTTCTTCTTAATGAAGGCCAAGTACTTTATAGGGGAACACCCAGTTCGTTGAAAGAGACAATGAAAGGAAAAACGTTTTATTTTGAAGGTGTTGGAGATGTTAAACGGACTGTTCTGGATAGTTTGATTGGTAAAAACGGAATCGTCGATACAATTATCGAAGGAAGCAAAATTCGCGTGACGTTCAATGCCGCAAATCCCGATCAAAATCCAGAAAGATATGGATTGAATGAAAAAGCGAAACTTCTTCCAAGAGATCCTTATTATGAAGATGCTTTCATCTCCATCCTTGGAGGAATCCCTAAAAGACCGGCACTTAAGTTGACTAAAAGCCCTCAAGCTGAAATGGAAACGGACCTGATGATTCAGGCTGTGGATCTGTCTCGCAGCTTCGGTGATTTTAAAGCAGTGAATTGCATCTCTTTCTCTGTAAAGAAAGGGGAGATTTTTGGCCTCTTAGGACCCAACGGAGCAGGAAAATCCACGACGTTTAAAATGTTGTGCGGAATTCTTCCTGCGACAGATGGAGAAGCTCTGGTTGGAGGTAAATCGCTAAGACAAACACCTGATGAGGCTAGAGGGCTTATCGGCTACATGGCGCAGAAATTCTCTCTCTACAATAACATGACTGTTGCTCAAAATTTACGCTTCTTTTCAGGGATTTATCCTGTTAAAAACAGAAAAAAAACGCGGGAAGAGATGATTGCTGTTTTTAATCTGGAAGAATACCTGGATGTCTTAACTGTGGATTTGCCGCTTGGCTATAAACAGAGGTTGGCCTTTTCATGCGCTTTGATGCATAAGCCTCAAATCTTATTCCTTGATGAGCCAACTTCTGGTGTCGATCCTCTAACACGAAGAGAGTTTTGGCATCAAATCAATCTGCTTGCCGATGCAGGAGTCTCTATTCTGGTTTCTACACATTTGATGGACGAGGCGGAGTTTTGCGACCGAATTGGTTTGATCTACAAAGGTTCCCTTCGCATTGTGGATACTCCTGAAGGATTGAAAAAACGTGTGCCCAAAGAGATCTCCGAAAAGCCTGGCTTAATTGATGCTTTTCTGTATTTTTGCTCAGAACGCGAGGAGCGTTGAATGAACTTGAGAAGAGTTAAAGCGCTGGTGAAAAAAGAAATTTCCCAGATCTATAAAGATCCAAGCAGCTTGATGACTGCCGTCGTTTTTCCTCTTATTCTCCTTTTTTTATACGGATTCGGAGTTTCTTTGGACATGGACAACATTAGACTGGGCGTTGTTTCAGAAGACTCGGGCCCATTGGCTAGAGGATTTGTCCGTTCCTTGATGACTACACGGTATTTAAAAACAAACGTTGTCAAAGATCGGAAAGAAGCAGAAAAACTGCTAACTTCTGGAAGATTCGATGGTGTTGTCGTGATCCCTTCTTATTTCTCCCAATACATCAATAATCGAAATCAAACTGCCCCTATCCAAGTGATTGCCGAAGGAAGCGAGCCGAATACAGCGCAGTTTGTACAAAATTATGTTAGGGGAGTGTGGCTCACGTGGCAGCAGAACCAAGCTTTGGAAAATGGGATTGGACGCAAAGCATTGATCAACGTTGTTCCCAGAATATGGTATAACGAGGAACTTCGAAGTAATTACTTTCTTATTCCGGGATCTATTGTCATTATCATTACAGTGACGGGAGCTTTTCTGACCTCTCTAGTGATTGCCAGAGAGTGGGAGCGGGGAACGATGGAAGCGTTAATGTCAACGCCAGTCAGCATGTCAGAGATTGTATTGAGCAAATTGGCGACCTACTTTATGTTGGGCATTGCATCGATGGCCTTGTGCTTTTTTGTCGCTCATTACCTATACGGCATTCCATTTAGAGGCTCTTATTTCGGTCTAGTTTTAACTTCTGTCAGCTATCTTCTTTTCGCTCTTGGAATGGGGCTTTTTATCTCAATTTCTGTGCGCGATCAATTCGCTGCTTCTCAAATCGCTATTGTAAGCACTTACTTGCCCGCATTCATCTTATCAGGATTTATTTTTGATATTGCGAGCATGCCCCTCTATTTGAGAGTTTTGACTCATTTTGTTCCTGCAAAATATTTTGTGGACAGTTTGAAAACACAGTTTCTTGTCGGCGATATTTGGAGCATTCTTTTGCCGAATATTCTGATCATGAATGTGTTTACTCTATTCATCTTCTTCCTCATGAGAAAAAAGAATCGCAAGAGGCTGGATTAGATTGTGTTGAGAAAATTACACGCTTTGATCATCAAGGAATTGATCGCGGTCTGGCAGGATAAAAGAAGCCGCATGGCTTTAATTACCCCGCCAATCATTCAGTTTTTTGTGTTTACTTTTGCTGCGACACTGGATGTCCATAATATTTCATTGGGAATTTTGAATCGCGATGAAGGCCAGTATTCCCGGGAGTTTATCTATCGGCTGTCAGGTTCTCCGGAATTTACGCAGATCATTTATTTTGACAGCGATCAGGAATTGAAAGAGGCTGTTGATGCAGAGAAGGTACTGGCAGCTATACAAATCGATGCGAATTTTTCGCGGAAAATTTTATCGGATGAAACGGGAGAAATTTTATTGATTGCTGACGGCAGGAAATCGAACGCTTCACAGATCGCAGGGGGCTATATTTCCAATATTGCCCAAGCATATAATGCTTTTCTTGCTAAAAGAAAAGGGATGCCTTTACCCTTGAGCGAACTTAAGCCCCGAAATTGGTATAACGCGAATCTTAATTACACATGGTTTACGATCACAGGGTTGATAGGGACTTTGTCCATGTTGACAAGTCTAAGCGTGACAGCTCTTTCCATTTCTCGAGAAAAGGAAATGGGAACGTTTGAACAGCTGCTGGTTTCTCCTCTGGATCATAGAATGATTCTTTTGGGAAAAGCGATACCAGCTCTTATGATCGGAGTGGTTGAAGGAAGTGTTATGCTGTTGGCGGGATTTCTTTTCCTAGATTTGCCTATTAGAGGAAGTCTGCTGATGTTCTATCCAAGCATGGCCATTTTTGTATTTGCCATTGTCGGAATCGGCCTTTTTATTTCTTCTCTGTCACAGACACAGCAACAAAGCGCTTTGGGCGTTTTCCTCTGCGTTTCGCCTTTGGTGATCACCTCAGGATTTGCAACACCTGTGGAAAATATGACTCAAGGGTTGCAAATCCTTGCGATGCTCAATCCTTTGAAGTATTTTCTGATTATTGTCAGAGGGATTTGTCTGAAAGATATTTCGGCGGGAACTGTCTTTCATAATACCTGGCCCATGCTGTTAATTGCCCTTGGAACCCTTGGTACAGCTTCATGGTTTTTCAAAAGGAAAATTGGTTAAAAAATGCGAATTAGGTACGTCATCTTTATCCTTCTTGCAGCTGCCGGATGCAGAGTGGGCCCACGCCACTCGGTTCCCGAGGTTGAAATTTCCGAAAACTGGCAGAGTGATTCTCTCTCCACTCTTTCCTGTGGCAGCCTACTAGAAGTGGGAGAGCTTTTTGATGACTGTCTTTTGAATACATATTTGGAACAGCTTCTCCATGACAATTACGATCTCAAACGTGCTTCTATAAAAATCTGCGAGGCATTTGCATTGCGCGACATTTCTGCTGCAAAGCTGTTGCCGTTTATCGATGGACGAATTGCTTACAACAGTGCAAAACCTGCCGGAGGCATTCTTCAGCCGGGAGATTTTTCGAGTGGATCGGTAGGCATTCCCTTAAATATTAAACAGCAGACATTTATTTCCGACTTCGATGCTTTTTGGGAAATTGATCTATTTGGCAGAAGACAAAGGGAAGTGGAATCGGCGACAGCATCTATCCAAATGGAAAGAGCGTCTTATCACGATCTGATCGTTTCTCTTACAGCAGAATTTTCCCGAACTTATCTTAAACTTCGCGAAAGGCAAAAGTGCTTAGAATTGGTGCGGAAGGAGAGGGATGTTCTGAAAGAGATCGTTGAAGAGTATCAGAAACGTTTGGATCAGGGGCTTGATTCAGAGTTTTTCTTATTGGATAGCGAAAAAGACTATGAACAATTGGCTGCCGAAGTTCCAATGTTGGAAGGGGAAATTCTTTCTCTTATTTATCATCTTTCCATTCTGTTAGGAAAACCTCCGGAAGCTTTGGTGAAAGAGCTTTCTTCTGCTGCGGAACTCCCGCAGATGATAAGCGTGATCCCTGTGGGCTTTCCTTCAGACCTTCTTAGAAGGAGGCCAGACATCCGTTTTGCTGAACGACAGATCGCTAAAGCGACTGCAGATGTCGGAGTGGCTGTTGCGGATCTTTTCCCTAAATTCACGTTAACAGGAAACTATGGTTTCCAAAATCTTCACTTGGGGAACACAAGGGGTAATGGGGAAAGTTGGGGATATGGAGGGAATTTGATCACTCCCTTTTTTCACGGGGGAAGTCTAAAAGCTAATGTGAAAAGGTTTCAGTTTATTCGTATGGAATCATTGATGGCTTATGAGCAGGCTGTTTTAAGGGCTTTGGAAGAATCGGAAAGTACGATTGCCAGCTTTCTAAAATCTCGAGAGAGCACGCAGAATAGAGAAAAAGGGTGGATGCGCGCTGATCAGTTGTTTGCTCATGGAGAAAGACTTTATGAAATGGGGTTGTCTGATACTTTGAGGTTGTTGGAAAGGAAACGAAGGGCGATCCAGGCAGAAAGGGAATGGGCGACTTCCTATGTTGAGACGGAAATTCAACTGATCGCTCTCTATAAATCCCTAGGATCCGGCTGGCAGAATTTATCTTTTCTTTAAATATCTCTTTTGGTTTAAAAGAGGTAGACTGAGATGAATTCAGATCGGCATATTCGGCGATTTTCGGAGGTTTTTCTATGTTTGCTAAATATTTATCGATTTGTGCTGTTCTAGGTGCGCTTTTATTTGCTTCTTCTTGCGATCGCAAAGAAGAGTCAGTGGCTCCTAAAATGCAGAAAGAAGTGGAAGTGATTGAAGGGAAAAGCAAAATGTATATTGACGCCGTCAATGCACGGGATCTCGATACGATTGTAGATCAATGGTCGGAACGGGCTGTCTATAAAAATCCATATACAGAGGAGCTTGTAAACGGTCGGAAAGGGATTCGCTCCGAATTTAAGAAAATTTTTTCCAACAACAATCAAGCAAAGATTCATGTTGATGAGAAAACGATCCGATTTCCAATAGAAGAAAAAGCTGTAGAAGAAGGAGTTGCAACGATCATTGTTCCAGGAAAAAATCCGGTAAAAAGAAAATACAAAATGATCTATGTCAACGAAAACGGCAACTGGCAGATTTTGCACACCAACCGGTTAGGTTTTGGGCTCGAAGATTAGTTTAATATTGCCATCTTATCACACCCCTTTCCCCGTTAGAGCTTCTTTCAGAATCGCTAACTGATACCAGTTTGCCTCGCCTTCCCTAAATATTTTCTAATCTTTCTTGCCAATATGCTGGCTGAGAATTCCGGCAATTTTAAACATGTCGACAGGCTCCATGTTTCCAAATACTTTGCCCAACTTCTCATCAGGTTTGATTACCCGTTTATTTTCAGGATCTTGCAGTTTGTTGGACTTGATATAAGCCCAAACACTTTTCAAAGCGTCTCCGCGGGTTGCCTCATGAGAGCCGACAATTTCCGCAAGCTCTGGAGATAAAGCGCTTGGAGCGACGTTGCGTTTTTTCTTAGCCTGCGTCTTTTTCCCTTTTTCTTTATCCGCTTTGGTTGGCCGGCCCCGTTTTCCTTTTTTCGTTTTTTTCACGTAAGGCGTTCTTGGATGATCGACATACTTGGATTGAAGTTGCGTAAGATCGTTGACGATGACGTCGCAATCAGGAAAGCTTGAACAGGAGAAAAATGTTTTTCCAAAGCGCGATTTCCTTGCGACAATCTGGCCTGTACAGTCAGTGGCAGGGCAGGGCGGAAGGTCTTCCGGATTAATGATCTCTTCCCCTTTTTTGGGGATATTGATGATTCCACGGCATTCAGGGTATTTCGTGCAGCCTAAAAATGCCCCGAATCGCCCATGCCGTACTTTCATTTCAGATTGGCAAAGCGGGCATTTCTGCTCCCAATTGAAGCCTTCGGCATAATCTTCCTTGTTAAAAAGAATTTCTTCCGCAGGCGCTGAATAGGAGCAGTCAGGATAGCTGGAACAGCCGTAAAAGTACTTCGATTTGAACCACACTTTCTGGAGCTTGGAGCCGCACTCCGGACAGTCAATATCGGTAAGGATCTTTGGCACAAACGCGTTTTTTTCCGCTTCCTCAAGCGTTGGATAAAAACTTTCCCAGAAATCTTTAATCAATTTTTTCCAATCTTTCTCATTGGAAGCGATCAATTCTAAATCGTCTTCCATTTGCGCGGTGAAGCCGATATTCATGATCTCAGGAAAATTTGTCTCGAGCATCTGCGCAATCACTCGTCCCAATTCGGTAGGTTTGAGTCTGCTGTTCTCTTTGATTGTATATTCTCTACCCTGGATCTTATTCATAATGGAAGCGTAGGTGGAGGGTCTGCCGATTCCTGATTTTTCCAGCTCTTTTACTAAAGACGCCTCAGTAAATCTGGGAGGTGGACGGGTAAATGCCTGGTCTGAGGTCAATTCCAATAAGGTCAATTCCATGCCCTCCTCCAATGGAGGGAGAATTTTGCCGTCTTCTGCTGTTTCCACATCATCTTCCATCTCTTCATAGACTGCCAGAAATCCTTGGAATTTAATGACGGAACCTGTTGCCCTAATGATAATTTCGGATCCGGCAGAAATATCTGCCGATACGGTATCATAGATGGCTGGATTCATTTGCGATGCGACAAATCTTTGCCAGATCAACTTGTAAAGCATGTATTGTTCTCGGGTCAAATAGGATTTGACATGCTCCGGAGTGTGTGCGAGGTTTGTTGGACGAATGGCTTCGTGCGCATCCTGGGCTGCTTTTTTTGTCGTGTACATTTTTGCCGATTCCGGCAGAAAATCTTTACCGTAGACTTCTTTAATGTGCTTTCTGACCTCATCCAATGCTTCCGGTGCAACTCTGACCGAGTCGGTACGCATGTAGGTGATTAAACCTTCTGCACCTTCGTTACCGAGATCTATCCCTTCATAGAGCGACTGAGCGATGTTCATGGTTTTGGCTGAAGAGTATCCGTGGTGCCGGCTGGCTTCTTGTTGTAGAGTAGAGGTGATGAAGGGGGGAACAGGATTGCGTTTTTTCTCTTTTTTGACGACAGTTTGGACTGTGAACGGCCCTGACTGCATCCGTTCAATCACCTGGTCTGCGGTTTCTTTGTTTGGAATCAAAAAGAAGTTTTTTCCTTCTACGGCTTCTTTTTCCACTCGTTGGCCGTCAACAGAATAGAGATTGGCCTTAAAGGAGCGGGAATCCCTCGCAGCCTTTAAGATGGCTGCCAAATTCCAATATTCAACAGGAATAAACGCTTCAATCTCGGCCTCGCGGTCAACGACCAATTTTAATGCAACGGACTGAACGCGTCCCGCCGATACACCTCCGTCCCTTCCTCTTTGAATGCGCCGGTTAAGGATGGGAGAAATTTTATAGCCGACGATCCTATCCAAAAGTCTGCGTGCTTGTTGAGCGTCGACCAAAGCCATATCAATATCGCGGGGAAACTGTAAAGCTTTTAATACGGCGTCCTTAGTAATGGAGTTAAAAGAGATGCGTTTATAGACGGTTCCCTTAGGAAGGATGTTCATGATGTGCCAGGCTATCGCTTCTCCTTCCCTATCCGGGTCGGGAGAGAGGTAGACGGTGTCGACGTTTTTGGCAGCTTTTTTCAAGCTGTTGATCACCTTTTCTTTTTCCGGCATGGTGACATACTTCGGCTCAAATTCGTTTTCAATGTCAATACCGAACTCTTTCTCAGGGAGATCGCGGATATGCCCAACCGAAGATTCCAGTATGTAGGCATCGCCCAAAAACTTTTTCAGTGTTTTCATTTTTGCGGGAGACTCTACGATAATGAGAGATTTGCTCATTTTCCTCTTTTAGCTCCGTTTCTATTCCGTAATTCCCATGATTAACAGAAAGCAGGTTTTCATGTACAGAGGGGATTTATCTTGTATTTTGCAGATTTCGGAATTACGGTTAATTTATCAATCAATTGTTATATTATATAGCACATCCATACTATTTTAATAGGATAAAAAAGGCGGCAATCTTTGGATTGCCGCCTAGAGTGTTGGAATTTCCTCATCATTCTAAAAGGAAATTGTCATTCTTCCTCTAATACTCACGGGTGCTGAATCCGTGATTGAATCAGAATCTGCTTTCCAACGCTTGTTGACTAAGATCTTGAGTTGAGGCTCAAAGTTGATTTCAACTTCTTCCAATAACCCCTCTTCTTTCATCTCATCAACAGCTAGTGAGCAAGGTTTCGGACTCACAGTGTATTCTCCACTTACCCCATAGGGTAGTTTGCTGAAGAACATCTGTCAGCTTTTGATTCTCTCTATCGAAAACAAACTCCTCCAAGTTGTATTCTGGTCGAGAGGCTTTAACTATTCGGCCTCTACTTTCCCGTTTCTACCGGCTAATGTTCAGAAATCCGGAGAACTCGGGAAATTTACCGAACAATAGGCCAAAGGCAACCAAAAGTTATCTGACCCTTGTTCTTCTCAATGTTTCCAATCTCTATCGGCTTGCTAGCAGGTAGAGCTTTATTTCTAATTCAAATTTCCAACTCTCTGAATGTGTGGTTTCGAGCATGCAAATCCTCGCGTCACCTCCTTTTGTGCTCCATCGTTCCACGATTTCGAGAGGTTTTTATGGCCATTTTACAACTAAAACAACCAATGCAGCGATGATAATATCGCCAAACAGCCTTTTAACAATAGATTTATATTGTTATCAAGCAAAGATTATTCAATTTTTCTCCAAAGAACGTTCCGCAATATATTGATCTAAAGAAAAATCTCCTTCAGAAAAGAGAGCGGAAATCGTTTTAAGCGTTTGAGTGTCAGGCTTTTGCAAAGATTTTTCTTGAGCGTATTGCTGCCATTCATCCCAAGCAAGCGCTTCCAAATTTTTTTCTCCCATCCCTTGATAAAGCATCGCAATGCGGATCAATGTGTAGGGGAGCAGAAGCGGCGGCTCCTCTTTTTTAAGCAGTGTCTCTTTAAGGGAAAGCGAACGCTGCAGCGCCTCTTGATGATTACCTTGGGCAATCAGAAGAGAAATGTTAGAAAACTCTTTGAATACAGGATTTTGCGTACTGGCAGTGCGTTTTTCTACTCTTTCAGTGTAGACAGATGCTTCTTCTGAGAGTCCTTTAGCAATGAGCAATTGCGCAATCATACCGTCATATTTTGCCCTCAATTCAGGATGTTTGTCGACGATTTTGCACAACTGAAGAAGAGCGTCTTCTTGCTTGGCGTCGATCGCCTCTTGACCAATGCTCCTTTGGATCTTTGCCCAGTATCCTTCGGCGAGTTGGTAGTTTGCTTCAGTCTTCGCTGCGCTGCCGGAAATGAGTTGGTATCCTGCGATTATCATAATTAGCAGGGCGATGAACAAATAAGGGATGTACTTGAGATTTTGCATCATCCATTCAAAAGCGGGATGCTGTTGTATTTGATCAACCCAGTCAATAGGCTCTTTTGTTTGATTTGAAGATGTTTTTGTTTTGTTCATTAGCTTTGATTCTTTATATTTGCGAAAAATGTGAATGATATCAATGATAAGCAGTTCCAAATAATTGTAAAGGGTAAAACAGTGTCGCAAGAAGTTGTGGAAGTTGAGCTGAGTCAGATTCGCGAGAATCCCTATCAGCCGCGAAAACAGTTTAACAGGGAAGAGTTGGAGGAACTTGCACAGTCGATTCAATCTGTTGGCGTTTTGCAGCCGCCGGTAGTCAGGAAGATGGAAAATGGGGGGTATGAGCTGATTGCTGGAGAAAGACGCTTCCGTGCAGCGGAAATCGCAGGATTGACAACCATTCATGTATTAGTCAGTCAAAAGCCGGGCAATGTCTCTGCTGAGGCTGCTTTGATTGAAAATATCCAAAGAGTCGATCTCAACCCGTTGGATATTGCGCAGGCTCTCAGGCGGTTAATTGTTGAGTTTGGGCTGCAACAAGACGAGTTAGCGGATAAAGTGGGGAAGAAGCGTTCGACTGTCACAAATTATTTGCGACTGCTCTCTCTTCCTCATAAAATTCAAGAAAGCTTACAGTTCGGAGAGATCTCGATGGGACATGCTAAGGCAATCCTTTCGGTCAGCGGTTTCGAAGAGCAATTGTATCTGCATCGCATGGTTGTCGAGGATGGACTTTCTGTCAGGGAAACAGAAGAGGCTGCAGCCAAGCTGAATGTCAAGCCGGTCAAAAAGAAAATGAGAACGTTGAATGAGAATACTGTTTACTTGAGCGATCTCGAGGAAAAGCTTCAGCAGAGGCTGGGAACCAAGGTAACGATTGCTTCAAGTGGAAAAAGAGGAAAAATTCTCATTGATTATTATAGTCTGGATGACTTGGAAAGGATTTTGGAAGTGATCAGTTTATGAAAAATCATCATAAAAATACTCTGAAATTGAATATTCAGGGGATGTCTTGTGTTTCTTGTGCAAGTGGAATAGAAAAAGCGCTAAGCTCTGTTGAAGGAGTTAAAGAAGCTAGAGTCAATTTTGCAAATTCGACAGCCTCTGTTGTCCTGGATGAGGAGGTGGAAACAGCTCGGATATTGGAAGCTGTAAGCCGAGCGGGATATCAAGCTTCTCTTTCCGGAGAAGGTCATCATCACCATTTTTCTGAGCCGAAGGCGGCGTTTAAACGATTCGTTCTTTCGGCCCTCTTTTCTTTTCCTCTTTTTTTGCAGATGTTCATGTTCCATCTTCCTGGTTGGATCCAATGTTTATTGGCCACAATCGTGCAATTTGGGTTAGGAAGCCGGTTTTACCGCAGTTCTTATTATTCTTTGAAAGTCGGCAGTGCAAATATGGATGTTCTGATCGCTTTGGGAACAACTGCAGCCTATAGTTTCAGTTTGGTTGTCCTATTAACTGGTGCAGATCAACATCTCTATTTTGAAAGCAGCGCTATGATCATCACTCTTGTGTTAATGGGGCAGTGGCTAGAAGCTGTGAGCAAAGGGCGCGCGTCGGAAGCTATTGAGAAGCTTCTGGATCTTCAGCCGAAGACTGCTCGGGTTAAAAGAGATGGGGAATGGATCGAAATATCGGTCAAAGAGATTGTGCCCGAAGATATTTTTCAAGTGCGTCCAGGGGAAAACGTTCCTGTTGACGGCGAGGTGATTGAGGGTAGTTCTTCCGTGAATGAGTCCATGCTGACCGGCGAAAGCATGCCTGTAGAAAAAAAAGAGCATGATCTTGTGTACGCTGCGACGCAAAACGGTAATGGAACGTTAAAAGTGTGTGCAACTAAAGTAGGTTCTGAGACAGTTTTGGCTGGCATTGTGCAGCTTGTTGAGCATGCCCAAAACTCGCGCGCTCCCATCCAGCGGCTGGCAGACCAGGTTTCCGAGGTGTTTGTCCCTGCCGTTCTGGCAATTAGCCTGGCGACATTTGCCGGATGGATGTTTTGGAGCGGTGCAATTCATGAAGCTGTTATTCATGCTGTGGCTGTCTTGGTGATTGCATGTCCTTGCGCTTTGGGGTTGGCGACGCCAACTGTCATTATGGTCGCCAGTGGAGAGGGAGCAAAAAAAGGGATTTTGTTTCGAGATGCAGAGGCGTTAGAAGTTGCACAGAAGATGAAGCGGATCGCTTTTGATAAAACGGGGACGTTAACGAAGGGACAGCCGCGGGTTATTGATGTGATCAGCGAAGATCCGAAGAGGCTTCTTGAAATTGCCAATGCATTGGAAGAAGCCTCTGAACACCCTTTAGGAGAAGCTGTAAGAGCTTTTGCAAAAGAGAAAGGAGTGAAAAAATGCGAAGTTAAGCGTTTCGAAGCGATTCCGGGAAAGGGGCTGCAAGGGGAGATCGAAGGGGTTAAGTATACCCTAGGATCACTATCTTTTGCCGCGGATTCAGGAGTCGAGGTTAAATGCGAAAGCAACGGCAATACGATTGCAGTCGTTTGGAGAGGGAAGCAAGCTTTGGGCTGCCTCGCTTTTCAAGATGTTTTAAGAGAGCATGCAGCAGAAGCGATCGAAAAAATTTCAGCATTGGGTGTCGCCCCCGTGATGATCACAGGAGATCACCAAAAGACTGCGGAAGCGATTGCGAAAGAAGCGGGCATTTGGGAATTTTACGGCGATATTCTTCCCGATCAGAAGGCTTTGAAAATCAACGAGTTGAAAAAACAGGGCCATATCGTCGGAATGGTGGGCGACGGCATCAATGACGCTCCGGCGCTTGCGGCAGCTGATGTCGGGATTGCAATGGGAACAGGAAGCGACATCGCGATTGAGGCTGCAGGAGTTAGCTTAATGAGGGAAGACTTGCGTTTAGTGCCTGAAATGATTCATTTGTCAAAGGAGACGTTTAAAAAAATTAAACAGAATTTGTTTTTTGCGTTTTTCTATAATTGCATAGGGATTCCGTTGGCAGCTATGGGGCTTCTGAATCCGATGGTGGCAGCTCTTGCGATGTCGTTGAGTTCGTTGTCTGTAGTGAGCAACGCTCTTCTTCTGAAGAAAAATTTATAAAGTTACATTTTCTCTACAGTTTCTACGCCTAATAAATGCAAGCCTTGCTTCAGTATACGAGCGGTGGCTTCGCAAAGAAGAAGACGGGAGTTTTGCTCAGGGGCGCCCTCTACTTGGCAGTCTCTGTAAAAGGCGTTGAATTTCTCGGCCAATGTATAGAGGTAGTCGCTTAAGCGGTTCGGGAGCAGATCCTCGGCGACTTGCTGAAGCGCTTCGTTGAATTGTGCTAAATGCAGGCCGAGAGCCATTTCGGAGGGGTGTTTGAGAGAAATGGCTGCTTGCAAAGCGTCGATATCCGCTCCGATTTTGCGCTTAATCCCTGCGATTCTGACATACGCATACATGAGAAACGCAGCAGTGTTCCCTTCGAAGCGCAGCATGCGGTCGTAACTGAATGTGTAATCGCCGGTGCGGTGGCAGGAGAGGTCGGCGTATTTGATTGCGCCGATCCCAAGTGCACGGGCGATTTTTTCCCGCTGCTCTTGCGGCATGTCGGGATTTCGTTCCGCCATGATTTCCCGCGCTTTGTCAATTGCTGTGTAGATCAGGTCTATCAGTCTTTCAACCTCGCCTGAGCGGGTGCGGAACTTCTTGCCGTCAGCTCCAAGGACAAGCCCAAATGTCACATGGTCGAATCTTACTTTATCCGGATCCAAGTAGCCCGCTTTGACAGATGCTGCATAGACAAGTTTAAAGTGCAAGGCTTGGCCAGCGTCAGTGACAATGATGATCCTGTCGGCCTTTTCCTCCTGCACACGTTGCTTCATCGCTGCCATATCGGTTGTGTCGTAGCCAAAACCGCCGTCCGATTTCTGAACCATTAAGGGCATCGGACTTCCTTCCCGGTTGCAGAATTCAGGGATGAAAATGCACTTGGCACCCTCTGAAATCTCGATCAATTCTTTTTGGTCAAGCTCTTCAATTAACTCGGGGAGAACGGGATTGTAATAAGATTCGCCCCGTTCTTCGATTGCGACGTCAAGCAGGTTGTAAATCTCCTGGTAGGAGCGTCTGGAAATTTCGCAGATGATCTCCCACGCTTTCAATGAATCAGACTCGCCTCCCTGTAAAGAAACCACTTCAAGCTGTGAAATTTTTTTGAATCCAGGGTCTTCGTCAAATTGTTTTTTTGAAGCCTTATACCAGGAAACAAGATGAGGGAGGTCGGTTTCTTCTTCTCCCGTTAGAATTTCGGGGTGGCTTAACTTAAGGTAGGCAATCAACATCCCGAAAGCGGTCCCCCAATCGCCCACATGGTTCAGTCGAAGAACATCGTGGCCGAGGAATTCAAAAACTCTTGCCAGACAGTCTCCGATGATTGTCGATCTGAGATGACCGACGTGCAGCTCTTTTGCAGTATTTGGAGATGAAAACTCGACAATCACCTTTTCTGTCTTTTCGGGGAGCGCGATGTCTAGTCTGGGGGATGCCGCCATCGTCTGCACTTTTTTTTCTATGTAGGCGGGAGAAAGAAAAATATTGATAAATCCAGGGCCGGCGATCTCTAGTTTCTCGATTGCGTCTCCTTTGTCGACCGACTCAACGATCCGTTGAGCAATTTCACGGGGAGGCATATGCAGCTGTTTGGTCAGCCGCATGGCGGTATTGCATTGGTAGTGGCCGAATTTTTCTTGCTTGCTTTGGGCGATGTCGATTTCCACGCTTTTCTCTTTCAATTGCGGGAAAGCAGAGATAAACGCAGAATAAAAAATTTGAATCAATGTTTTGTGCATGCCAAAAGAGAATAACAGGTTTATCTTTGAAATTCAATAGGCTGTTCACGTTTGCCGATTTTGCGCATCAATTTGTGTTTGGCAAGATCGATGGCGCACTGGCTGGGAGGGAGATCCTCAACTTCTGAACGCACAAAAATTTCGATCAGGGTGTCGTAAATTTTATCGACCCGCTCGCGTGAGCGGTTAGGATCGTATCCCCCTTCGTCAAATTCCGCTGCAGCATTAATGATGCCGCCGGCATTGATCACAAAATCCGGAGCATATAAGATCCCCCGGTCTTTAATTCTTCTGCCGTCTTTTTTTTCAAAAAGCTGATTGTTTGCAGAGCCGGCAACCGCCTGGCATTTCAGGTTGGGGATCGTTTCCTCATTTAATGTTCCTCCAAGAGCGCAAGGAGAGAGAATGTCGCAAGGAAAGGTGTAAAAATCCCCGGAAGCAATGATGCCGGCACCGAACTTTCTTGTAAATGTTTTGAGGCGTTCCTCATCGATATCGGAAAAAAAGAGCTTGGCCCCTTCCCAAAACAGAAGATTAGCCAGTCCGCTGCCCACATGCCCTAAGCCTTGGATGGCAATGCTTTTATTCTTAAGCGACGGGGACTTCCATAGTTTCATTGCTACAGCCTGCATTCCTCGAAGCACGCCCCAAGCTGTGAACCGGCTTGGATCTCCGCTGCTTTTTTCCGTTGGAAGGGCGGCAACGTAAGGTGTCTGCCGTCTAATCACAATCATATCCTCGACGCTTGAACCAACGTCTTCAGCGACAATGTATTTTCCTTTTAAAGTGTCGATGACTTGTCCAAACGACTCAAGCAGGGCGTCTGTCTTGTTCTTTTTAGGGTCGGCGATAATGACGCTTTTGCCGCCGCCAAAACCGTTTTCAACAACTGCCGATTTGTAAGTCATTCCCTTCGATAATCTGAGAACATCTTCGAGGGCGTCTTCCCACTTGCTATAGGGATAGATGCGGGCTCCGCCAAGAGAAGGGCCGAGTGTCGTGTCATGGATGGCAATGAAGCAATGCAGTCCTGATTCGGCGTTTTTCGCCTCGATCACCTTTTCATATCCGGGAATCGGTATTTCCTTGATTTTCAATTGTGAGTTTCTTTCCTTGTTGAGCGTTTTCATAATTAAAAAACCTCTTGATTATTAATCACATCGCAAAGTATGATTTTTTATCAAAACCTGTTTTAAGTCTTACTATTTTCAGAGGCACAGATGACAAAAGTGATCATTTCCGAAGAGGCAAAGTCGCTGTTAGATAAATTCCTGGAAGAGAATCGTCCGGCTCCCCTAGTCAATACCTATCTCTTTTATATAGAAAATAAATTTAACCTTCAACCGGTGCTCTTTCCTAAGGAAAAGATGATCTATCAGAGTGCCGAGGCTGCGATTCGCCGTCTTGAAGAAGAGGAGAAGATCTGGCATCAAACCGAGATTAAAATCACTTTCGGGGAAACAAGTGTCAATGAACAAACGGCTAAAATTTATATTTGCCCTTTTACAGGGAAAGTTTTTGGCGATAATACGCATCCCAATCCTCAGGATGCGATCTATGATTGGGTTTCCAAGTGTCCGGAAAATACGGAGCGTTCAGGCGGGTTGAGAGTCAAAAGGTTCTTTGTTTCGGAAGATCCCGAAGTGATCAAGAATTACATGAACAAGGAACAGAGAAAAGATCCGATTACAAAAACTGTCTATTCCTCAGTCCTCAGCGGCAAGTTGTTTAATAGCAAAGAAGCCGTCATTAAAGATTTTAGAAAAAATTATTTGAAAAAATTGACGCTTGTCGAGGTTCAAAACCAAAACAAGTTCTCGATTGAAGAGAGTTTTCTCGAATTTATTCAACAGCAGCTTGTTGAAGATAAAATTACCGGCTTTGTAGAGGCGATGGCGGAAGTGCCGGAGTTTTTGCCGGTTGTAGAATCATGGTTAGCCTAAATTCAGAAGTTGTCATTTGCCGGTCTCCGGAAGAAACTGAAGAGCTCGGTTTTCAGCTGGGAAAACAGTTGCCGAACCGGTCTGTCGTCTGCTTTTTCGGAGATTTAGGCGCTGGTAAGACCACTTTTATCAAGGGGTTGGCAAGAGGAGCAGGAGGAATTGATCCTGATGAGGTCAACAGCCCCACTTTTGTTTATTTGAATATTTACGAGGGACAGCTTCCGATCTATCATTTTGATCTCTATCGCTTGAAAGATGTTCAGGAATTTATCCGGATGGGACTCGATGAGTATTTGAACGGAGAAGGAATCTGCTGTCTAGAGTGGTCGGAAAGGATTGAAGGGCATCTTCCGCCAAAAACGATTCGTGTAGAGATCTGCCATGTTGATCAATCGAAAAGGGAAGTGCGGATCTTGCAATGAATTATAGAGAAGCGGTATTTGTCAAAACTTCAGTTTCCGGAAGCGACTATCCCCGGTTGTTAGACGATCAGGGAAACCCTCTTCCCGAGATCGCTGTTCTTGGCCGATCGAATGTGGGAAAATCCAGTCTGTTGAACCATTTGTTTCAACGCAAAGGATTAGTGAAGGCCTCCTCAAAGCCCGGTAAGACTGCGGCTTTGAATTTTTTTTCCATTGAAAATTTTTGCGCATTTGTTGATTTTCCAGGCTATGGTTTTGCCGATGTCCCCTTGCATGTCAAAAAGCAGTGGGGACCGATGGTTCAATCTTATCTTGAGAATCGTAAAGAATTGAAGCTTGTCCTCTTTTTGTTTGATATCAGACGTACGCCAAATGAAGAAGACTTAGCTCTTGTTCAGTGGCTGTTGAATGAACAAGTACCGACGATTCTGGTATTGACAAAATCTGACAAGCTGAATCAAAGCGAAAAACATCAAAATACCAAAAAAATTTTGGAAGCGTTTGGCTTTGAAAAATTCTCGTATCTTCTTTACTCGGTTCCCAAAAATCGAGGCAGGAACACATTGATGAAACTGATTGAGGAAACCTTATGAGCTGCTTGGAAAAACAACAATTTGTCTGCCTGGATTGTGAAACGACGGGTTTGGATCCTAAAGAGGATCGCGTGATTGAGGTGGCTTGCGTTGCTTTCACCCTTGAGGAAAAGCTTGACGCGTTCGAAACGTTGATCGACCCGGAGCGCGATATCCCTGAAACTTCCATTGCCATTCATCACATCACTCAAAAAATGGTGGCCGGAAAACCTAAGGTTAAGGAGGTGCTTCCCAAAGTTTTAGATTTTGTCGGCTCACACATTATTGTGGGTCATGGCATCCAGTTCGATATTGAAGCGATCTCTCATAGTTGCGACCGAGCAGGAATTTCAAAAAACCTTAGGGATAATCCTTTCATTGACACCTTGCGCATGGCCCGTTTGTATGGGGAAAGTCCGATCAATTCCTTGGAACACTTGAGAAAGCATTTTAATATCGAGTCAGAGATCGCACACAGAGCGATGAGCGATGTGATGGTGAATATCGAAGTTTTTAAGCAGCTTTTGAAGGGGTATTCAAGCCTAAAACAATTAAATAAAATTCTTGCCAAGCCGATCATGTTGAAAGAAATGCCGTTGGGAAAGCACAAGGGACGCCCGTTTAAGGAAATTCCGGTGCAGTATCTCAGGTGGGCGGCGCATCAGGATTTTGACCAGGATCTTCTTTTTTCTATACGTTCTGAGTTGAAAAGGCGGAAACAGGGGAATTTATTTTCTCAAGCGTCAAATCCCTTTCAAGACTTATAATTAGCGGTTGTAAACAGGAGAAAACAGATGGCAGAGGAAAAAATACAAAACTCTTTCGAGGTCAAAGTGGGGTTGGCCGAAATGCTCAAAGGAGGCGTAATTATGGACGTCACCAATGCTGAGCAAGCGAAAATTGCTGAAGAGGCTGGAGCTGTCGCTGTGATGGCTTTGGAGAAGATCCCTTCCGATATCAGGCAAGAGGGAGGCGTTGCCCGAATGACAAACCCTCTTTTCATCAAACAGATTCGGGAAGCTGTGTCTATTCCCGTGATGGCAAAGTGTCGTATTGGGCATTTTGTTGAAGCGCAGATTCTAGAGGCTCTTGAGGTTGATTTTATTGACGAGAGCGAAGTGCTGACGCCTGCGGATGAAAACTACCACATTGATAAGCATGGGTTTAAAGTTCCTTTCGTTTGCGGCGCTTGTAATCTTGGAGAAGCCTTGAGAAGGATTGGAGAAGGCGCTGCCATGATCCGTACTAAAGGAGAGCCTGGAACAGGCAACGTGGTCGAGGCCGTGAGGCATATGCGGACGATCAATCAGCAGATGCGTGCGCTCGCAGCAAAAGATACTGCCGAATTAATGACTGAGGCGAAAGAGATGGGAGCTCCCTATCACTTGGTTAAAATGGTTGCGGAAACGGGAAAATTGCCTGTGCCGAATTTTTCTGCGGGGGGAATTGCGACGCCTGCCGATGCTGCGTTGATGATGCAGTTGGGAGCGGAAACTGTTTTTGTCGGTTCGGGAATTTTTAAATCTGAAGATCCCAAAAACCGTGCACAAGCGATTGTCGCGGCTGCCACTTATTACGATGATCCGAAAATGTTATTAGAAGTGTCCTCCGGTTTATTGAGTGGAATGAAAGGGGTGGATATACGCAAACTGCGTCATGATGAGTTGATGGCAAATCGAGGCTGGTGAGTTCATGATCGGAATCTTGGCTCTTCAGGGCGCTTTTGAAAAGCATGCGGAGATGCTTGAGAAATTAGGTGAGGCCGTCCGTTTTGTCAAGCGGCCTTCCGATCTGAATGGATGTTCTGGCTTGGTCATCCCTGGAGGAGAGTCTACGACCATGCGCATTCATCTGAAAAGGATGGAGATGATTCCCGCGTTAAAACGTTTTGCCGAAGGCTCTCCAATTTTCGGCACATGCGCTGGGTTGATTCTGATGGCGAACGAATTGGATATTTTGGATGTCGAGATCAAGCGCAATGGCTACGGTCCGCAGGTTTATTCCTTCAGCCAGCCGCTGGATTCAGATCTGTTTTCCGCTTTTCAGGGAGTGTTCATTCGCGCGCCCAGAATTCAGTCGATAGGCAACGAGGTTGATGTGCTTGCTTCTTGTGGGGAAGAGCCTGTGCTTGTCAGGCAGGGACGCCATTTGGGAGCAACTTTCCATCCTGAATTGACAGAAGATTCCCGGATACACCAAGAGTTTCTATCTAGGAAAAAAATCCATTGACAAAAGACAGGAATTGACTCATTTTTCATCAGTGAATAGACGGATAGATTTATGACCATCGCTTTAAAAGAGCTTCCGTTAAAGGGAAAAAAAATTCTCGTCCGAGTTGATTTTAATGTTCCTCTCGATAAGAAGGGCAGAATTACCGATGATACGCGCATTGTAGCGTCTTTGCCGACAATTCGTTATATTCTTGAACAGGGCGGCAACCCCATTTTAATGAGCCATCTTGGACGTCCTAAAGGCAGGCAGGATCTTTCCATGTCTCTTTCCGTTTGTGCAAGGCGCCTCGCTGAGATGTTGGGGAAACCGGTCATCATGGCTCCGGACTGTATTGGGAATCAAGTGGAAGCATTGATTAACAAGCTTCGGCCAGGGGAGTCGCTTTTGCTTGAGAACTTGCGGTTTCACCCTGGAGAAGAAAATCCCACAGAACATCCCGAATTTGTCAATGCCCTTGCTAAATTAGGCGAGATTTATGTGAACGATGCTTTTGGAACAGCCCATCGCAAGCACGCTTCCACTTATTTCATTGTTCCTTTCTTCAAAGGTCGGGCGGCGCCCGGATTTTTACTGGAAAAAGAGATCGAGTTTTTAGGAAATGAGATTAGCAAGCCTAAGCGTCCTTTTTTTGCAGTGATCGGAGGGGCGAAGATCTCTTCAAAGATTGGCGTCATCAAAGCATTGGCGAGCAAGGTCGACTCCCTCTTGATCGGAGGAGCAATGGCGTTTACGTTTCTTAAAGCTAAGCACGTGAACATTGGAGATTCTCTTTTTGAAACGGATTGTCTGGATACAGCGAAAGCAATTATGGAAACCTATGAAAAGGCTGGCGTCAGAATTCTTTTTCCTGTCGACCATGTGATTGTCACTGATATTGATCAAGACCAATTTCCCAAAATCGTTGATAATCAGTCCGGTATTCCCAAAGGGTACAAAGGTGTGGATATCGGTCCTCGAACAATCGAGATTTATTCCTCCGAATTAGCCAATGGAAAAACAATTTTTTGGAATGGTCCCATGGGAATTTTTGAACACCAAGAGTTCGCGAAAGGGACTAAGGCAATTGCCGAAGCGATTGCGAAAGTGAAGGGAACCAAAATTGTAGGGGGAGGAGACTCTGTAGCCGCCATTCGTTCGCTGAATTTGGCCCATCAATTTACTCACCTTTCTACTGGAGGAGGTGCTTCTTTGGAATATTTAGAATTCGGCACTCTTCCTGGTCTCGAAGTTTTAAAAAACATTCCCTAGAGGATACTCTTTTAAAACACCTGCTAAAGCTTTTGGCCTTTAATTTTTCCAGCTTGAAAGTAATTCAACAATACATTATGATCGTAGCTTCCCGAACGTGGAATTTTGCAAAAGCAAGGAATTTATGTCTGAAGATTCGTCAGGCTGTCAGGAGTTTGGAGCGTTTAGACGCCTAATCTGGCCGATTTATCGGCATGAAATGCAGAAGCTCATTCCGATGCTTCTTATGTTTTTTCTCATTGCATTCAATTACAATGTTCTCAGGACAATGAAAGATACCCTCGTGGTCACTGCTAAATCGTCAGGGGCGGAAGTGATTCCGTTTATTAAGGTCTGGGTGATGTTTCCGGGAGCTGTCCTCATGACCCTTCTTTTCACCCGTCTCACCAATCGATTGACGCGGGAGCGGGTGTTTTATGTCATGATGTCGATTTTCTTAATCTATTTTTTCCTTTTTGCGTTCATTTTGTATCCAAATAGGGAAATTTTGCACCCGAACGCCTTTGCGGACCGTTTACAGTTGATTCTTCCTCAGGGTTGTATGGGATTAATTGCCATGTTCCGCAACTGGACGTTTACAATTTTTTACGTGATGTCCGAGCTTTGGGGAAATATCATCTTATTTGTTCTTTTTTGGGGATTTGCCAATCAGGTGACAAAACTCCATGAAGCCAAGAGATTCTACGGACTTTTTGGATTTGGAGCGAACTTGTCGGGCATCGTTGCCGGCCAGGTTTCCGTCTTGCTTTCCAAAAAAGCATTTAATCCCCATCTTCCTTTGGGGACAAATGCATGGGAACAGTCGATGTTTTCCCTGATTTCATTAGTCCTGATTTCGGGTGTGTTAACACTTATCGTTTTTCGTTATTTGAATAAGAAAGTTCTCAACGAAGAAGCAGATTCATCAGCAAAATTTGAGCTGAAAAAGAAAAAGAAAATGTCTTTGCGTGAGAATTTCAGGTTCTTGCTGAACTCAAAGTATTTGATCTACATTACTGTTATTGTCGTTTCTTACAATATCGTGATTAACTTGGTCGAGGTTGTTTGGAAAAGTCAATTAAGAGAGCTTTATCCCTCTCCAAATGATTATAATCTCTATATCAACCAGGTTTCAACGATCATCGGCATTGTTGCTACAATTGCAGCGCTTTTTGTTTCCGGAAATTCCCTCAGAAAATTCGGTTGGACAACCACTGCGATGTTGACGCCTTTGACATTGCTGGTCACAAGCATTCTCTTTTTTGGATTGTTTTTCTTCAAAGACAATTTGGAAGGGGTCGCTTGGGCTTTGTTTGGCATGAGTCCGCTGGCATTAGTTGTTTTAGCCGGTTCTGTGCAAAATATCTTATGCCGAGGAGCGAAATACACTGTATTTGATGCAACGAAGGAGATGGCATTTGTTCCTTTGAGTGATGAATATAAAGTAAAAGGAAAAGCGGCGATTGACGGCGTGTGCAACCGGTTAGGCAAATCGGGCGGATCGATGATCCACCAAAGCTTGCTGCTTTATTTTGTGACGTTTTCTGCTTCCGCCCCTTATGTCGCTGCTGTTTTGCTGGTCATCATTTCATGTTGGTCGGTAGCAGTCAAGTTTCTCGGGATAGAGTTTAACGCATTGACATCCGATAAAAGCATACAGACCGTATCCAGGCTTGAAGAAAATGCAGGGGACAGGCTTGTGTCTGGCGACGCTGTTTTAGCTGAACAACAGGCAATTTAACCGATTTCTTAATTGAATTTCTTACTAGAAATGAAAAGAAGTTTATGCTATTATATTTTCTTTTAACGTAGAGGGAAATACAAATAGTTTTCTCTAATACTTAATTAAGGTTGTAACTCATTTGGAATCCAAGACATTAACCCAAGAATTTGGGGCGGTACGCTCATTTCTTTGGCCTATCCGTTCTCATGAAACGCGCAAAATTTTTCCTATGCTTTGCATGATGTTTCTCATTTGCTTCAATGCCAGCATCCTGCGTTGCATTAAAGATTCTGTGGTTGTGACAGCTTCTAATGCAGAAGTGCTCCCTTTCATTAAAGTGTGGGCGGTTCTCCCGATGGCTGTGGTGTTGACTCTCCTATTTGCTAAGTTGAATAACCGCTATAGTCAGGAACGCGTATTCTACTTAATGATTTCGGGATTTTTAGCTTTTTACGCGCTTTTTGCGTTCGTGATTTATCCCAATAGCGATTTTTTCCATCCGCACGCAACAGCAGACGCTATACAGGCAGCTTTGCCCCGAGGGTTTGCCGGGTTGGTCTCAATGTTCCGCTATTGGACGTTTTCCCTATTTTATGTGTTAGCTGAACTGTGGAATAGCATTGTATTGACAGTGCTTTTTTGGGGATTTGCAAATGAAGTTACCAAAGTTCATGAAGCGAAACGGTTTTATGCAGTATTGGCTATTGGCTCGAATATCGCTGCCGCTTTTGCAGGACAGGCTGCAAACTCGCTTTCAGTAGGCGGAGTTTATAATGAGAGCCTTCCTTTCGGTTCAAACGCATTTGAACAGACATTGATGATCTCTATCTTTGTCATTATTTGCACTGGAATCATCACTATGTTGATCTTTCGTTGGATGAATAAAAGAGTCTTGGACGATCCGCAGTTCGACGATCTCCATTTCACTCGATTCGAGCTTAAGAAAAAGAAAAAGATGTCGGTCAGAGAGAGTTTTTCTTTCCTTTCAAATTCTAGATATCTTGTCTGCATTGCGATGATGGTTGTTGGCTACAACTTGGTCATTAATATGGTTGAAGTCGTTTGGAAGAATCAACTTCGAGAAGTTTATTCCTCTCCGTCTGACTATTATCGTTTTATGAATAATTTGACCACCGCATTTGGGATGGTTTCGACCGTAACGGCGCTTTTCTTGCCCAGGATTATTGGTAAGTTTGGATGGACCTCCACCGCATTGATCACACCTGCGATTATGTTAGTCACGAGCCTTGGCTTCTTTGGCTTTTTATTGTTCGGAGACAATTTAGGCGGTGCGTGGCTGGCGGCATTGGGCATGTCTCCTGCAATGCTTGTGGTGATGTTTGGTGCTTTGCAAAACTGTTTGAGCAAAGCTGCTAAATATTCGGTGTTTGATGCGACGAAAGAGATGTCATTTATTCCGCTAGACCATGAAGTAAAGCTTAAAGGAAAGGCAGCAATTGATGGTGTCGGATCCCGTTTTGGAAAGTCTGGAGGCTCGCTTGTTCATCAGGGGATGTTAATGGTGTTTGGCAGCCTTAGCACTAGCGCTCCTTATGTAGCAGCCATTTTGATGGCAATGATCGCTTTTTGGATTGGTGCCGTAAGATCTTTAGGACGCCAGTTTCAGGAACTGACGCATCAAGGGGAGCCTGAGAAAGCTTCAGATCTTGTTAAAGAAGAGCCGGTAGTCGCCTAGTGCTCTGTAAGGAAAATTTATTTCAAAAAATTTCCTTATAAAGAACTAGAGTGACACTCTTTGCAAAGTCCATTTAACGTAATTGAATGGCCTAGTAAATGGAAGCCTCTTGGAACGATTTCTAAAAGCCCTTTAGGGCAATTGTTGATAAAATAGGTTTTATCGCAGCTATTACATAAAAAATAGTGGTGATGATTTTTTTGACGTATCTCATAACAAGATTTCTCACCAGGAAGTTCTATCAAATCAATCTTTTCCTCTTTAATAAGGATTTTTATGGTTCTATACACAGTGGATAGATTGATTTGAGGGATTTCACGAGTTGCGTAAGTCAAAATCTCCTTAACGCATAAAGGTCTTCCTGCCTTTGAAAGACACTGTAAAATAGCCATTCTTTGCTTCGTCATCCGTTTCATTTAAGTCTCCTTTGTATAAGTTGTTATTGCAAATGAATTTGCATTTGCATTATGATGGCGGTGTTTCTAAAAAATTTCAAGGAGTTATCGCATGAAATCGTATCTGAAAATCTTATTTGTTGCGTTTTTTATTGTTCAAGCTGTTTTTGTCTTAAATCTGAAAGCAGAAAACGGTGATAAAATCGATCTGAGTCCGATCTTTGCATGCAAAGATTGCAAATAAAAAGGAAAATTTTAATGAGTTTTACCCCTAGTGTTTCACATTCGCATCCTCATACAAAAGTGGAAGGCTGCTATCATCAAGAAAAAACAAAATTTGATTTTTTAATAAATGTTATAGAAAAAATCAGCGCTATAGCTCTTGGTATTTTTTCGGCTTATGTGAATTTGGAATTATTCGTTCCTTTTTTCTTTGCCGGTGTTTGTATTGGAGTTTATAGCTATATTCAAGATAGAACTTTATGCAATCAAGGGCACTTATCCTCTTCCTGTGCTCACGGCTTGTTAGAGCAGCTAACAGGGGTCAAGCTACCTCCAGTCATCTCTCTTGCGGCTAATATAGCAGTAACTGTTTGCCACATTGACCATCACGCAACTGTCTTTGTGCCTATTATCGGAGTTTCTATTGGTGCTTGGATAGGAAAAACAGTTTCGTATTATGGTGATCTCAATTATATGACCTTGCCCCATAATTAGGTCCAGTTTCAACTAGAGGTTCCTGTTAACTGTAGCATTTTTTCACTAGAGTTCAAACACTCACTGAGCTGGCTAGCCAGCTCGTGAGGCGTCAGTCCTCCAAGTGCACTATGTGGACGATATAAATTGTATTCATTAGCCCACTTTCCGACAATTCTCCTTGCATCTGATAAATTTAAAAACCAATTTTCATTCAAACATTCATCTCGAAGCTTGCCGTTAAAACTCTCTATGTTACCATTTTGATATGGTTTCCCTGGCTCTATGTATTGCCAATCTATTCCCTGATCAGACGACCATTTTAGCACGGTATTCGAGGTAAACTCTGTTCCGTTATCACTAAGGACTACCTTTGGCTTTCCATTTGCAACCATAATTTCGCTTAATATCTCTGTTACCTTCCTCCCATTTATAGATGTGTCCACAAATATCCGAAGGCATTCTCTGGTGTAGGTATCAATCACAGTCAGGAGCCTGATTCTCCTGCCATTAGCTAGAGCATCATGGACAAAATCAAGAGCCCACTGTTGATTGCGAGCGAAAGGTTTATCTTGAGCTCTTCTTGAGCCAATAGCGCGTTTTCTTCCCCCTCTCTTCAGGACCTTTAATCCACAGGCACGGTAAATACGGTACACCTTTTTATGATTGACTTTCACGCCTTCGCGTTTGAGTATCATATGTATGCGACGATATCCAAACCGCCGTTTCTCGTAAGCGATTTGTTTTATCTTGGTTATAAGAGCGGTTTCATCTTGTTTTCTTGAGCTGTATCGTACAACCGATCGATGAACCCCAACAAGCTGACATGCGCGCCGCTCACTTCTCTTGTGTTGTTTTACAAGAATTTGCACGCATGCCTTCTTGGCTCGCGGGGTTACCACTTTCGCGAAACAACATCCTTCAAAGCTACGATGTCGAGAGCTTGCTCAGCAACCAATCGCTTTAGCTTGTTGTTTTCTGCTTCAAGAGAGCGAAGCTTTTTTGCATCTGAAGCAACCATACCGTCAAATTTAGCTTTCCAGTTGTAGTAAGTAGCATTTGAAATTCCGTATTTGCGACAGGCTTCTTCGACTTTAAGACCTGCTTTTACTTCATTGAGAACATTTATTATTTGTTCTTCCGAAAATCTTTTTTTCATGGCTTGTGTTCCTTTTTGTGGTTAATAGTTTACACAAACCTCTAATTTTATATGGACCGATTTCAGGGGAGCAGGTCAGCCGTTTTATGCACCCAACACCGCTGCTGCTTTGTCTTCGGAAAAACTTCCTCTATTGCCGACCAAAATCCAAGCGCACCATCTCCTATCGCAAGCTCAGGAGCTGTACACAGCCCGCGCCGCTTCAAACTCTCCAATACCTCTGTCCAGGAAATTTTGCTCTCTCTATAACCATTGTGGATCGCCACAAGTTCCTTTTTACCATTAGGAAGAGCGCCAAGAATCACGAGAAAGCAAATTCGGTCATCTCCAAGACGAACATTGAAATAGATCCCATCTACCCAGATGTAAGCGTAGCGCTTTCCTTCAAGAGAGCGCTTGTTCCAGTCTTTGTATTCCTGCTCCCAAGATTGTTTTAAACGAGTGATGTTAGCTGCGGATAATCCTTTCGCATCCTTGCCCATGATCGCTTCAAGTGCATCCTGGAAATTGCTTGTAGAAATCCCCCTGAGGTAAAGAGCTGGAATCACCGCATCAAGAGATGGCACCCTCCTTAGATATTTCGGAAGAATTGCGCTTGAGTACCCTTCAGAGCTCTCTTCTCTGTTTCGAATTCTAGGTTGCTTCACTGATATCGGTCCGATTCCTGTTTGTACTTCTCTTTCAGGGAGGTAGCCGTTGCGGACAAATTGTTTTCTTCCCTCGAAATCCCTCCTGCCTTTCATCGATTCCAGGTATTCATTGACTTCATTTTCAATAGCCTGTTGAAGCAACAGGCGAGCTCCTTCCCTCAATGTTTGTTCCAGCAAGCTGTTCATTTCACTTGTTGCGTGAAATTTATCCAAAGAAATGACATCATTCTTCATGAGCGTATCTCCTATAAATCTTTTTGATTCTAAAATTTCATAGGGTACGCTCTCTTTATCTCAAACACAACTTTTGATCATATCTCTCTGTTATTTTAGGTTGTTGATAAAGTTTAGAGACACATCTATACTAAAACATATCTGATTGATATTTAGTGGTGAGACAACTATGCAGTATGGGCTGGGATTTATTAGAGATTCAGACCTCTATGATCACGTAAAGAAAACTGTTTTAAATTACAGGTTTGATATAGATCTTAAATCTTTTAATAAGAGTCTTGTAGATCCAATCAAATTAACATTTGATTCAAAAATATATCAAAGATCAATTGAGTCTGTGGTGGAAGATGAAGTTTTCCGTCAACTAGACAAAAGTAATACGAATCAAATCGGATATTTTCATCAAAATATATTTAAATATCTACACCAAGGATGGAAGGTTCCCGAAAAAGGGTTTGATGTAATTAATGAAGAAAAGAAGGTGTTTGTAGAGATGAAAAACAAACACAACACCATGAATTCATCTTCGGCAAAAAGCACCTATATCAGAATGCAAAATAAAATTTTGTCGTGTCCAGATTCGGTCTGTTACTTGGTTGAAGTTATTGCTAAGGAAAGTCAAGATATAGTATGGAAGATTTCCAATGATGGAAGCATACTTTCTGATCCAAGAATAAGAAGAATGTCGATTGATAAATTTTATGGGCTTGTGACAAATGATCCCCAATCTTTCAAAAATCTATGTTCTGTTTTGCCTTCTGTGTTAGATGATGTGGTTTGTGAAGTGAAAGAAAGAAGTTTAAACAATACAGTGATGGAAGAGCTTAAAGCTGTTGATCATGATATTTTGAAAAGTCTTTATATGCTTTCTTTTAAAAAATATGAGGGGTTTGATGAGTTCTCTTTGTGATGATTTTTTAGTGAAAGAGGAGTTACTCGCAGACATTCTTTCTGTTTCAAAGAGAACTTTAAAGAAATGGAAAAAAGAAGGTGTGATTGTATCGGTCGGTAATTCCGATAATGGTGTCTATAATCTAAAGGATTTAAAGAGTTTTGAGCCTATAAAATTAATGTTAGATTCTTCATGGGAAAGTGAAACAAAAACAGTTCCCAAAAGAGACTTTTTATCGGTAGAGTTATTTGCTGGAGCTGGTGGATTAGCGCTTGGTTTAGAAAAGGCCGGTCTTTGTGCACAAGCATTAAATGAAATTGATAAATCATCTTGTATGACTTTAAGAAAAAACAGACCTAGTTGGAATGTTATCGAAGGAGATATCAAATCTATTGATTTCCGACAGTTCAAAGGGATAGATTTTTTATCGGGAGGGTTTCCTTGTCAGGCATTTTCATATGCGGGTCAAAAAAAGGGATTTGAAGATGCAAGAGGCACTCTTTTTTTTGATTTTGCAAGGGTTATTAAAGAGACAAAGCCAAAAGTTTTTCTTGGTGAAAATGTTAGAGGCTTACTAAATCACGATAACGGGAATACGATTAGTGTTATAAAATCTGTTATTGAAGATATTGGATATACAATTTTAGATATGAAAGTTCTTAAATCTATATTTTATCAAGTTCCTCAAAAAAGAGAGCGTCTTTTTATTGTTGGAGTCAGAAATGATTTGGTAAAAAAAGCAAAATTCAAATGGCCTTCTCCTTTTAAAAAAGTATTAACTTTAAAGGACGCTTTAAAACAGGGTAGTCTCTACGATTCAGATGTTCCTACGTCAAACGGACAATTATATCCACAAAGAAAAAAGGAAATCTTGAGCCATGTTCCTCAAGGGGGATATTGGAAAGATCTTTCCGAAGAATTACAAAAAGAATATATGCAGAATAGTTTTTATTTGGGTGGTGGAAAAACAGGAATGGCAAGAAGGTTGTCTTGGAATGAACCAAGCTTGACTTTAACATGTTCTCCTTCCCAAAAACAGACTGAAAGATGCCATCCTGAAGAGACTAGGCCTCTAACAGTTAGAGAGTATGCTAGAATCCAAACATTTCCAGATGATTGGGAATTCTCGGGGTCTATGATAAATCAATATAAGCAGATTGGTAATGCGGTACCTGTGAATCTATCTTGGGCTGTAGGTAGAAGTATAGTAAGATTGTTAAATTCACTGGAATAAAAATAATTTTATTGTTTTTTTAACATAACCATTATTATCGGACGTGTCCTGAAAGAAATGTAAGGAGTAAATAACATTTCGGAACCTTCAGAGAGATATGATCAAAAGTTGTGTTTGAGATAAAAAGAGCGTACCCTATGAAATTTTAGAATCAAAAAAAATTATAGGAGATACGCTCATGAAGAATGATGTCATTTCTTTGGATAAATTTCACGCAACAAGTGAAATGAACAGCTTGCTGGAACAAACATTGAGGGAAGGAGCTCGCCTGTTGCTTCAACAGGCTATTGAAAATGAAGTCAATGAATACCTGGAATCGATGAAAGGCAGGAGGGATTTCGAGGGAAGAAAACAATTTGTCCGCAACGGCTACCTCCCTGAAAGAGAAGTACAAACAGGAATCGGACCGATATCAGTGAAGCAACCTAGAATTCGAAACAGAGAAGAGAGCTCTGAAGGGTACTCAAGCGCAATTCTTCCGAAATATCTAAGGAGGGTGCCATCTCTTGATGCGGTGATTCCAGCTCTTTACCTCAGGGGGATTTCTACAAGCAATTTCCAGGATGCACTTGAAGCGATCATGGGCAAGGATGCGAAAGGATTATCCGCAGCTAACATCACTCGTTTAAAACAATCTTGGGAGCAGGAATACAAAGACTGGAACAAGCGCTCTCTTGAAGGAAAGCGCTACGCTTACATCTGGGTAGATGGGATCTATTTCAATGTTCGTCTTGGAGATGACCGAATTTGCTTTCTCGTGATTCTTGGCGCTCTTCCTAATGGTAAAAAGGAACTTGTGGCGATCCACAATGGTTATAGAGAGAGCAAAATTTCCTGGACAGAGGTATTGGAGAGTTTGAAGCGGCGCGGGCTGTGTACAGCTCCTGAGCTTGCGATAGGAGATGGTGCGCTTGGATTTTGGTCGGCAATAGAGGAAGTTTTTCCGAAGACAAAGCAGCAGCGGTGTTGGGTGCATAAGACGGCCAATGTGCTGGATAAAATGCCCAAAAGTATTCAAGTGAATGCGAAAAAGGCCATTCATGAAATTTATATGGCCCCTACCAAAGAAGATGGACTGGCGGCGTTTGAGGTGTTTTTAAAAACATACCGAGACAAATACCCCAAAGCCTGTGCTTGTCTTGAGAAGGATAAGGCGCAACTGTTTACCTTCTACAATTTTCCGGCGATCCATTGGCAGCACGTCAGGACAACTAACCCGATTGAATCGACTTTTGCAACAATAAGACACCGGACAAGGCAAACCAAAGGCTGCGGTTCAGTGGCTGCCACTTTGACAATGGTATTCAAGCTGGCTACTACAGCCGAGAAAAAATGGAGAAAACTCAAAGGTTGTGAAATGATTGAAAAAGTAATCAACGGAGTGGTCTTTAAAGATGGAGAAGAGGTTCTGGAAAAAGAAAAAGTAGCTTAAAAGAATTTTTAAATTAGGGTGCGTTTAAGGATTCCAAACACAACATTTGAAAATATCTCCTTTACTTGCGAAGCGATCGAAAAATAGAGCCGAAAGCAATATACGGATAGGTTCTTTGAGCGCTTAAAAGGAAGTTTCTGGATGGCTTTCTTTGCTAAGGTATAGCTCCACTAAGGCAAGGCAGCCTAAGACAATAAATAAAAGGTAAACGATAGAAGGAATGGCAAGTCCAAGAGTCAAGCCAAAAAAGACCAAAAATTGAACACACGTTGTGACTTTCCCACACCAGATTGCTCGAAAACGGTAAGAACTTAACTTTCCGGAAAACACTAGGTAGAAGCCAAACAGCAAAACAGCAAAATCTCGGCAAACCATTGTGCTAACTTCCCATATCCCTAAGCTCCCTTCATTCATAAAGATGCCGATTAGGAAAAAGACGAAAAATCTATCCATAATGGGATCTAAAACGGTTCCAAAAGCACTGGATTGCTTATAGCGTCGAGCCAAAAATCCATCAAGACCATCTGTAATCATCGCTAAAATCAGGGCGATTGATCGATATAAAAGATCCTGTTTAATGAAGACCAATGCCAAAGGCAAGCGTAGAGCAGAAATAAAATTAGGAACTGTCAACATCAGCAGCTTTTTTGCGCATTACGTTTTAACTACCTCTCCATATTACTGCAAATGTCGATAAAAATCATCTATTATGATTTGCTTAGACCGGAGGTAACGCAATATAGCATAAATGAAAAGGGTTGCTGCGATAAAAAACAGAATTGAGCGGTGGTAAGCATGAAAAGTTGCGATCACTTCCTGAGAATGCTGCCCAAAGAAATAACCAAGAGCAAATAGAAAGAGGGTGGAGAGAAAGCAAGCAGGCAAATCTCTGGTGATGAATTTCTTAAAAGGCATCCTGCCAAGGCCGGCAGTCATAAATAATCCATTACGCACACCACCCGGGATAAAGCGGCCAATGATAAATGTCCAAATACCAAACCGTTCGTAGTAGTGATGCAGCTTCTCAATTTTTTTAGGAGTCAAAATCCGGCTGAACCAGCGGATATCGTACAGCCTGGGCCCAAGCAGCCTGCCTATCCAATAAGTTTCCCAGGAAGCGAACCAGCAGACAAAGAATAGAGCGGAATATTGATAGGCCGCTATTTCAGGAGAAAGGGTACTTGCTAAAGCACCGGCGCTGATCATGACAACATCTTCACTGATCGGCACATTTAGCCCTCCTAATAAGATTAGAAGAGCGAAAAACCAGTGAGCGGCTTCCGCATGTTCAGTTGCAAAGAGAATTAACGATTCCATGTCGCTCTATTGTAACAGTTTAATTGTTAAATTTCAATATAAATAAAATTTCAACTTTGATAGATTGAAATGATGAAAACTCTTCAAGCTGATACGGTTGTTGATCTCGACCGTCATTTGGCCAGCTCGCAGCTGGTCATTGTGACGTCTCCTTTATTTTCCGGAAGTTTGCGCATTCCTTTAAAACTTGAGAGCGCTGACAATTTAACCATTGTCTCCATTGGCAATGGAAGCAGAGGAGCATGTCTTGATTATTTTACTTGTTTTCACGAGATCACTTCCAATTTTCTAACCATTGTAAAATGCAGGAGTGGATATAACGTTCTTTGTTGCCTTTCGCACTCAGGTGTTGCAGCTTCGCTTGAAGGGGATGGAAAGGACTGCTTGCTTTGTTTGCGCGGCGTAAGCGCTGAGCCGGTTCCCGTCCTCATTGGCGTGCATGGCTCAGATCTTCATCAAACTGTTGGATTGGCGATAAGGATGGGGGTAAAGAAGGCCTTGCGGGCGGGCAAGTTTGGAGAAGAAAAACCGCCTATCCCTCATTGGTTGAAAACGCTGGGCTGGGAGTCTGGTGCAAGCTTTGGGAGGATTCCAACCCATGATAAGATTCTTGGAGCTGTCTGGGCTTTGAGGCAAGAAGGGATTCAGCCGGGATATGTTTTGATCGATGAAGGATGGCAGAGGGTTGAGAGACGTGGAGGCAAGAAGGTTTTGTCTTGCTTTGAAGCAGATGCTGAAAGGTTCCCAATGGGGTTGTCGGGGCTTGTGCAGGAATTGCAGCGCGCTGGAGTGCATCACGTCGGAGTTGCCCACTCCATTTTTGGATGCGGAGGAGGCATTTCCGATTCTTTGGTAGGAAAATACCAATTATCAACAAAGGAAAATGAAAAAGGGTATTTGGGGTATGATTTGGGGAAAACATTTCAGTTCTATCACGATTACTACAAATCATTGAGCGAGGAGGGGATCGCTTTTGTTAAGGTTAAAAGACAGGTAGATGCTGCCGGCTTCATCGGAAATCCAGGGCTGATGACGCGGATCTATTCGCATCTTCAATCTGCAATACAAGCGTCTTCCGGCTTGTTTTTTGAAGCTTCTCATTTAAATAGCGAGTGTTTGAATAATGAAAGTCTAATCTCAGGAATTGCTGCAACAGATGATGACTTAGAAACAGCGCAAACGCTTGCAGGAGTAAAAAAAATGATCCGCAGCCTGCTTGTTAACGCGTGTTGGATGCAAAATTTTTTTAGTAGCTGGATAACGGATTTTCCTTACAGCCATTTATTGGCTATTTTACATGCTCTTTCTTCGACAGCTCATGTGATCGGAGATCCTCCAGGAAAGACAAAAATAGAACTTTTAAAAAAGTGCGTGCTTCCTTCTGGTAGGTTGATTCAGGCAGATTATCCGCTGACTTTGTGCAGCTCCTCCTTTTTTTTAAATCCTCTAACGACGCATGCGCTATACTGTGCGTTTTCTTTTAAAGGGGAGTCGGGCCTGTTGGCGTTATTTAATTTCACCCGAAAGAAAAAACCGCTTCAAGAAGATGTTTCAGCCTCTTTAATCGAAGGGATTTCTGGCGATCGATTTGCTGTCTATAGCCATACAAATGGCTATTTGGGTGTTTTTGAAAAAAATGAAGAATTTTCGGTTGCTGTGAAGCAAAACGAAGCAGATATTCTCACTTTCGCTCCAGTGCGAAATGGAGTGGCATTGATTGGATGCTATGCTTTCTATGTTCCCAACGGACCCATTCAAGAGATAACGATCGAACAGGAATCGATGCATATCTCTTCTATTGTGACATCTCCTATGTTGATGTACTCCGAAAAAAGCGTGATGGAAATTAGGCGCAACGGCAAAGTCATTCCCTGGGATTACGATCAGGAAAAAAAATTATTAGTGATCGATTCCAGGCAAAGTCAGTCCGAAATTCCTACTGTTTACACCCTCAATTTTGAATGAAGCCCGCTTCGGAAAAGATCTCTTTCGCATTCTCTTTATCCCAGGCTTTTTTTAGCTCTGCCCCTTTCTTATTGGAGATTCCTCCTAAAAATTCTATAGAGCGTAAAAATCTCGCACGAACGACGTCTTTACCTAAAATTTCGGCAGAGTCGAAGAGTGGAGGGCCTTGGATTTTTCCCATGATCGAAGTGAAAAGGATCGGCATGACCCCTTTTTTGTGGTTGATGCCGAACCGTTCCGCAACATCTTTAGATGCTTGCTGGATCTCCTGCGCAGACCATCCGCTTGATGATTCC